>NZ_JBHYJW010000029.1:0-112131 GCF_042741125.1 Amycolatopsis sp. NPDC058986
CTCTCACACGATCATGGGACCTAGACACTCACATGATCAACAAGAGCCGTGCCCGCCCTGCAACCAACCCCAAAAGACTTTGCCGGAACCCTGCCCACCCTGGGGGCGACCCCGAAACCAGTCTACCGCCGGGGTACGACAAAACCCCGCGATCAAGGGCCGGCACCCGGATTCATCCACAACGCGAAACCCCTGTGGACAACTCACCCCGACGGTAGCGAAAGCGGCGTCAGAGCCCGTAGGTCTTCCCGATGATGTCCCGCTGCACCTCGCTCGTCCCACCGTACACAGTGGACACCACGGTCGCGCGCAGCAAGGCCTCCATGCCGTACTCCGTCGCGTACCCGTAGCCGCCGTGCATCTGCATCCCGTCCAGTGCCATGGCTTTCGCGAACTCGGTCGCCTTCAGCTTCGCCATCGACGCCTCGCGCGGGAACAGCTTTCCGGGATTCTCGTCGATCTTCTCGGCGACGTCGTGCACCAGCAGCCGCGTGCATTCCAGCTCGACGGCGTGATCGGCGAGGCGGTGCCGCAGCGCCTGAAAAGTCCCGATCGGACGGCCGAACTGCTTGCGCTCCTTGACATACGCCAGCGTGTCGTCGAACGCCCGCCGCGCGGTGCCGAGCATCACCGCGGCGAGGATCATCCGTTCCAGGTTCAGCCCGGCCATGAGCTGCCCCCACGCCTGGCCTTCGACCCCGACGACGGCGCCGGCCGGCAGCACGCAGTCGGTGAAGTAGAGGTCGTTGACCTCCTTGCCGCCCATGGTGTCGATGCCGTGCATCGTGAGCCCTTCGACGTCGGCCGGCACGACGAACATCGTGAGCCCGTCGTGTTTGCCGCCGCCGGTGCCGGTCCGCGCGACGAGCAGGATGTGATCGGCGATGTGGGCGTTGGAGCACCAGGTCTTCTGGCCGTTGACGACCCAGCCGCCGTCACGCTTCTCGGCCCGGCAGGTCAGCGCGCCGACGTCGGACCCCGCACCCGGTTCGGACATCGAGATCGCGAGCACCGAACCGTTCACCACCGCGGGCAGCAACGCGCGTTTCTGTTCCTCGGAGCCGAATTTCTCGATCGCCGCGGCCACAATGATCGTCGTGGTGAACCCGGTGATCGGCGCACGCCAGTATCCCGTCTCCTCCAGGAACAGGACGAGATCGACCATGCCCTGCCCGGAACCGCCGTACTCCTCGGGCAGCGAGATCCCGAGCCAGCCGAGTTCGGCGAGCTTGCCGTACAGCTCCCGGCTGTGCGGACCGTCCTTGGTGAGTTTCGCCCGCTGTTCGCGGTCCCCGGCCTCACGGCGGCAGAACGCGCCGAACGCGGAGACGAAATCCTGCTGTCCTTCGGTCAGCCGCAAAGCCATTGCCTTCCCTTCGGGCTAGACGAGCGGGCGCCCGGTGCGGATCCGCAGCCGGACGTCCCAGAGGTAGAAGTTGAACGGGAACTGCCGCAACGGCTTCGGCAGCCGCCGCACCACCGCGCCGATGGCCGCCATCAGCCGGTCGAACCGACGCTGCTGCCGCGAGGTCCACGAAAACCGCATCTGCTCCCGGAACTCCGGCGGCAGAAAGCCGATCGTCACGAACCTGACGAAGGGTCCAAAAAGGACACTCAGTGGTTTCGGCTGGAAGCGAAGTTCGGCGACGGCGGTGAGATGCTCACGGACGGTGTCGTCGATCGACACCCGTTTCAGCCCGTCCTGCCAGTATTTCCCGAATGCGTCCAAATCGGACGGCCAGCGGTCAGGCGGAACCTGCAGGGTGGTCCCGAACGTCGCCGAAGCGCGGTAGAACTCCTCCGCCAGCGCGCGATCGGGTTCGCCGACGAGTAGCCGATAGCTGTCCTCGAATCCTTTGTAGATACACGCCGCAACCCACAGCTGCAGCTCTTTGTCGAAAGCGTTGTACCGGACCGGGCTCGCGTCGGTCGAATACACCTGCGCGTGCGCCTTGTTGACCCCTCGCCGGAATGCCGCCTTGTCCTCGTCACTGCCGAGCGCCGCGACCGCCAGATAACTCAACGTCGTCCGGGTGCGCTTCGCCGGATGCTTGAACAGATTCCCGCTGTCCACCCGGCTTTCCACCACACCGTGGCCGACCTCCGGCCAGCTGAGCTGCATGATCACGTTCGCGCCACCCGCGAGGAACGCCGCCGCGCCGATGACGGCGTCGTCGAGGACATCCGTTCGTGTCGTCGTGCGCATCGGTGCGCCTCCCTGGCGGAATTCAGGACACGTTTCGCCTGCCATCCAGCTAACGCGCTTGTTGACGCCCTGTCAAGAGGTGCCGCTACAGCGGTAACGTCCGCCTCGCGAAATCGATCAGCGCCCGCCCCGCGGGGGCGATCGGCCCCTCCGCACGCCACGCGAGCGCGAGGCAGCCCCGCAGGTTCGGCCCGGCGACCCGCACCGTGCGTACCTGTTGCGCGTAGTACGCGGCGAGCGACTCCGGCACGATCGCCACACCGAGATTCTGCGCGGCGAGCTGCGCCAGCAGATTCGGGTCCCCGGCTTCGAAGGTGATCTTCGGTTGCAGTCCCCGGGACGCGAACCCGGCATCGAGCGCCGTCCGCAGCCCGGTCCCCTTCGGCAGGCTCATCAGCGACCGCTCGGCCAGCTCGGCGATCGTCACCTGCTTCCGCTCGGCGAGCGGATCGCGCGGCCCGGCGATAGCCACGAAGTCCTCTTCGCGCACCACCTTCGTCTCGATCCCCGACGGCGGATCACCGGCGATCCCGACCACCGCGACGTCGAGCTCGCCCTCGCGCAGCGACTCGATCAGCAGATCCGAATTCCCTTCCCGGAGCGTGATTTCGACCGCCGGATGCCGCTCGTGGAACATCGCCAGCAGCTCGGGCACCCGGACCGGCCCCGGCGAGGTCACCATGCCGAGCGCGACCTGGCCGCGGACCAGCCCGGCGAGCTCGTCGACGGCCTGCCGGACGCCGGCGACCGCGGCGAGCGCCGCCCGCGCGTGCGGCAACGCCGCCAGCCCGACGTCGGTCAGCCGCACGGACCGGCCGGACCGGTCGAGCAGTGGCTGCCCCAGCTCCCGTTCGAGCCTGCGGATCTGCGCGCTCACCCCTGGCTGCGCGACGTGCATCCGGGCGGCGGCCCTGGTGAAGTTCGCTTCCTCGGCCACCGCCACGAAGTACTCGAGCTGATGCAGTTCCATAAGTGTTCATTATAGCTAGTAGATGAACTAGATCTTGGACTTCTAGGTCGCGACTCGCGAAGCTGGAGGGGAACAAGGGAACGACAGGAGCAGGTCATGACGCAGGTTTCGGAGATCACGACGCTGACCGGGCAGGTGCACGGCCCGGTGTTCCAGCCCGGCCAGGACGGCTACACCGAGGAGGTCGCCGGCTTCCAGACGGGCGTGCCAAGCAGCCCCGCGGTGGTCGTCGGCGCGACACGGCCGGAGGACGTCGCCGCTGCGGTCCGGTTCGCGGCGTCGCACGACCTACCGGTCGCGGTGCAGTCCACCGGACACGGCCTGGTCACCGGCGCCGACGGTGGCGTGCTCATCAGCACCCGGCGGATGACCGGCGTCGAAATCGACCCGGCGACCTCGACCGCGCGAGCGGAAGCGGGCGTGCACTGGGGCGCGGTCATCACCGCGGCGGCCGAGCACGGACTGGCGCCACTGAGCGGGTCCGCCCCCGACGTCGGCGTCGTGGGCTACACCCTCGGCGGCGGTTTCAGTCTGATGGGCCGCAAATACGGCCGGGCGGCCGACCAGGTCCGCACGCTCGACGTGGTGACCGCGGACGGCGAACTCCGGCACGTCACCGCGGACACCGAGGCCGAGCTGTTCCAAGCTCTTCTGCTCGGCGGCCGCGACAACTTCGGGATCGTGACCTCGCTGGAGTTCGGGCTGGTGCCGGTGACCACGCTCTACGGCGGCGGTCTCTACTTCGGCCCCGAACACCTCGGCGACGTTCTGCGCGGCTGGCGCGACTGGGCCGCCACGGCGCCCGAGGAGGTGACGACGTCGGTCGCCATGGTCCCCATGCCGGATCTGCCGATGGTGCCGGAACCGTTGCGCGGCAAGCACATCGCGCAGATCCGGATCGCCTACCTCGGCGACGCGGACGCGGGCGAACGCCTCGTCGAGCCGCTGCGCGCGATCGGACCCCGGCTCATCGACTCACTCACCGAGATGCCGTTCACCAAGTCCGGCTCGATCGCCAACGAGCCGCCGCACCCGCACGCCTACCGCGGGGACAACACGACCACCCGCGAGCTGACCGACCCGATGATCGACACGATCCTGGAACTGGCCGGACCGGACGCGCCGGTCGAAACGGTCCTGCTGGTCGACCTGCTCGGCGGCAAGCTCGCCCTGGAGAACGACGCGGCGCGGTTCACCGTGCGCGCACTGTCCATCGTGGACAGCGAAACGGCGGGTGAGGTCAAGGCGGCACACGAGAAGCTGTTCACCGCTCTGCGTCCGTGGAGCACGGGCAAACTGCTCACGTTCGTCTACGGCGAGCACGACCCGCACGAGCAGGCGCCGGCGGCGTTCGGGGAACCCTGCCTGCGGCGGCTCACCGAGGTCAAGGCGAAGTACGACCCGTCGAACGTGTTCCGCCTCAGCCACAACATCCGTCCCAGCTGAGCGGCTACGCGGTCTCCGGCGCCCCCAGGAAACCGGAGACCGCGTAGTCACTTCTCCAGAACGACGACCGGGATGATCCGCTCGGTCTTCTGCTGATATTCGGCGAACTGCGGCATCTCCTCGGCCATCCGGGCATACAGCCGGTCCCGCTCCGGGCCTTCGGCATGGACGACGGCGGTGACAGGGAAGGCACCATCACCGAGATCGACCGTGACCTTCGGGTTCGCCAGAATGTTGTGGTACCAGGCCGGATGCTTGTCGGCACCGCCGTACGAGGCGATGACGACCATCCGCTCGCCGTCGCGCTGGTACGCCAGCGGCGAGATGCGCTCCTGACCGCTCTTCGCCCCGACAGTGGTGAGCAGCAGCAGGTCACGACCCTCGAACATCCCGCCGACCTTGCCGTGGTTGGCGCGGAACTCCTCGATGATCCCCTGGTTGAAGTTCTGGATCTCCTCCGACATCAGGCCTCCCCAGGGACACGATCGCCCGGATAGTTTTGATTTGCTTGCAAAACTACTTGCCTCCCCGCACCCTGTCAACGTCGTACTCATCGGACAGCAGCTGACGCAGGAACCACCTGATCTTCCCGGGTACCGCCGTCGACCCAGGTAGGCTCAAGTCGCTGGTGAGATGGTGGACGACGAACGCACCGAGGAGACAGGGGATCATGTCGACGGAGGCCGGACCGAGCGTCGAGGACGGGGTGCGTCAGCTGCTCCTGCTGATGCCACGCCTGATCGGCCGCGCGAAGCGGACTCCCGTACCGGAGGAGCTCAGCGGCCTCTCCCTGGCACCCCGGCATCTTTCCCTGCTGTGCCATCTCCTGTTCGACGGTCCGACGACCGTCACCGAACTCGCCGGGAAACTGGAGCTGGCACCCACCACCGCCAGCCTCATGGTCGGCGACCTCAGCCGCCAGGGCGTCCTCGAACGCACCGAGGACCCCGCCGACCGCAGGCGCACGATCGTCAGCATCGCCGAGGACAAGCGCTGCGCCGTCGATGCCTGGCTGGCCCGCGGCGCGCACGCGTGGACCCGCGCGCTGACCCCACTGTCCCCTGCCGAACGCAAGCTCGTGATCGACACCCTGCTCGCCTACGAACAGGACGTCTCCGGCTGCTGCCCGGAGTAGCCGGCGCTTTCAGCCCTCCCCACGTTTTTCGCGTGCGGCACGACGCTGCGCTTCGGCGCGCTCACGACATTTCCGGAGGAATTCCTCATCCGCCGCGGGATCCGTCGCGGCGAACCGCCCTGGACGGTTGTATTCGGGATACTCGGGCGCGTCCCTTTCGAAAAGCCCACGCGACGCCCGTGCTCGTCCTGCGGTCTGCGGCCGTCCGGCCACCAGCCAGACGATCGAACCGACCAACGGCACCAGCAGAACCAAGAGCAGCCACAGGCCTTTCGGCATGTTCCGGCACGACGACTCGTCCGTCACCACGACGTCGACCACGCAGAAAATCCACAGCCCGAGTGTGAGGAACCCGAGTAATCCATTGAAGTACCACATGGAAAGACCCTCCCAGTACGCCGGACCCTCCGCCGACGACGCGGTAAGTCTTAGCACAGGCCCCCGACAGAATCGTCTCGCACCACCGGAAGTGACACCGGGACGCGAATGTTCACACTCGGCTCGTAAGTGATTTCCCCGGGCACCACACGGAATCCGCGCAGTGCCGCGAGAATTCCCATGACCAGCGCGACCGCGTGCCCGCGACCGGGGCATTCCTTCGCGCCCGCACCGAAAGCGAGTTTCGCGGCCGCCAGATCCAGTGCGACGATCTCGCCGTCGACCACCCGCCGCGTCACCCGGACCGGGGGTTCGGCACCGGCCACACTTCCGCTCAACAGAGCCGAAGCCACCAGCCCGGCTGTCGCGTCGCAGGCTTGGATCAACAGGCCGATCCGCGCCGCGGCACGCTCGTCCGCGTCTGGGCCACAGGCCTCGACCAGCCGTGCGAGCGCGGCCTCCGCCTCCTCGTCCGGCTCGACATGCGGGTGATACGCCCGCGCGATCACGGCGACATCACGGGAAACGTCCGGCAGCCCCAACGCCTCCGCGAGCACCCCGACCGGCACCCGCCTGGCGATCAGGGCCATCACGTCCACCACCGGGCCCGTCTCGGACACGATTCCGCAAGTCCATTCAAAAGCCTTGTCACACAACGACTTCTCGTCGACCATGGCGAGTTCGGACAGCGCGAGCGCACGCCGCCGCGCGTGCGCTTCGCCGTTGCTGAACCGGGCGACAGCCGCCCGTAGCCACCGCACACCACTCGCGCCGTCCGGTACCGCGGGCACCTCCGCGGCCGGATCGGTCAGCACCGCGTGCACCTCGGCCCGCGTTGTCAGGGTTCTCATACCCGGGACGCTAGGCCGGGAACGCTTCGGCCTCCGCCGAACCGTGCCGGGCACGGAGCCACCCGGCCTGCGGACCCGCACAGGCCCGCGTCGCGCCGCTTCGATGTTCGTACCAACCGGCCTCGGTCACCCTGCCGTTCGGCAGCCGGTACGACGACGGACCGGGCACCCGGACAAGGCCGGCCGCCTCGAGCGAGCGGCCGCTCGCGACATTGCCGAGCTCGGCGCCCGCGCGCACCCGGTACAGCCCGAGATGCTCGTGCGCCAGCCGGACCCCGGCGGTGAACAGCACCCGGCCGACCCCGCGCCCGCGATAGTCCGGCACGAGATAGCCGCCGGTCTCCGGGCTGCCGTCCTCACCGCTGTGCACGCTGACCAGCCCGACACACCGCCTGGCCGCGACATCGATCGCGACGAGGTCGATCGACAGCGGATCCGGCGACGTCCAGTCCGGCCCCGTGCCCGGCACCACGCGCAACGCCTCGGCGCGTAACGGCTCGGCCACGATCGATTCGTCCAGCCAGCCGAGCCAGCGCTGCGCGGCCGGGTCGCTCCCGCAGGCGACAGCCGCGGCGTACTCCCACGCCGTCGGCGTCCGGAACAGGAATCCGGCCACCTCGAAAGCATGTCCGCGCGGGTCACACGTCCGCTTCGCCATCAGGCGACCACGGCGGGTGAACCGGTCGAAGAACACTACTTCCCCCTAGCAGCACGTCCGGAGAATGGTAACGAACCCGAAGCCCCGGTTGTTATGGTGGCCGGATGACGGTCGTACCGGAAGCAACCGAACTGGACGGGGGCGGCCGCGCCGCGCAACCCCGCCAGCTCATCGTGACGGTGTACGGCCTCTACTCGCAGACCGAGGGCGACTGGCTTTCGGTCGCCTCACTGATCGACCTGCTCGCCGCGCTCGGCGTCGACGAACCCGCCGTGCGCTCGTCCATCTCCCGCCTCAAACGACGCGGCATCCTCGAGGCGGTCCGCCGCGGGACGACCGCCGGATACGAGCTGTCCGGCCCGGGACGCGCGATCCTGCGCGAGGGCGATCAGCGCATCTTCCGCCGCGAACGCGCCAAGATCGACGACGGCTGGCTGCTCGCGGTGTTCTCCGTGCCCGAGGCCGAACGCCACAAGCGGCACCTGCTGCGCACCCAGCTGGCCCGCCTCGGTTTCGGCACCGTGTCCTCCGGCGTGTGGATCGCCCCGGCGCTGCTGCACGACGTCACCGAGCACACCCTGGGCGAACTGGGCCTTTCCGGCTACGCCGAACTGTTCCGCGCCGACCACATCGCGTTCGGCGAACTCGCCGGGAAGGTCCGCGAATGGTGGGACTTCGCCCAGCTCGACGAGCTCTACACCGCCTTCCTCGACGAGTACGGGCCCACCCTGCGCCGCTGGCAGCGCCGCAGGTCGGTAGCCGCCGACGAGGCGTTCACCGACTACGTCCGTGTCCTCACCGGCTGGCGCCGGATGCCCTACCTCGACCCCGGTCTTCCCGCCGAGCTGCTGCCGCCGGACTGGCCGGGGCTGCGCGCGAGCGACCTCTTCTTCACCCTGCACGCCCGGCTCGAAACCGCCGCGCGCGCGTTCGTCACGAGGACCGTCAGCGGGCCGGGATGACCGCGTAGCCCTGCACTTCCACCAGAGCCTCCGCATCCCACAACCGCGCGACGCCGATGCCCGCCATCGCCGGGTATTCCGTGCCGGCCAGCCGCCGCCACACCTTGCCGATCTCGCGGGCGTGTGCCCGGTAGTCGTCCATGTCGACGATGTAGATCGTGACGGCGCAGAGTTGTCCGGGCTCACCACCCGCCTCACGCAACGCCGTCAGCAGGTTCGACAGCGCCTGTTCGAACTGCGCCACGACGGTTTCGCCGACGATCTTGTTCTCCGCGTCCAACGCCGTCTGGCCGGCGAGGAACACGAACCGGCCCTCCGCCACGACGGCGTGCGAGAACCCCGATGGGCGGCCGAGTCCGGCCGGATTGACGCGCTCGATGACCATGGCGCTCAGCCTACGACATATTTCGCCTCCTTGACGGTCGTATCAACAGCGACATACTCTGACTGACGTGCGTATCGCGGTTCTCGGCGGCGGCCCGGCGGGGCTCTACCTCGCCGCGCTGGTGAAACAGCTCGACCCCGGTCACGAGATCACCGTGTGGGAACGCAACGCGCCCGACGACACCTTCGGCTTCGGCGTGGTGTTCTCCGACGAGACGCTGGGCGGGATCGAGCACGCCGACCCGGTGGTCCACGAGGCCATGCGTGCCGAATTCGCCCGCTGGGACGACATCGACGTCCACTACCGCGGCACCGTGACAACCTCGGGCGGGCACGGTTTCGCGGCGATGAGCCGCAAACGGCTGCTGGGCATCCTGCAGGAACGCTGCGCGGAACTCGGCGTCGACCTGCGCTTCCGCACTCCCGCACCGGACCCCGCCGCGCTGTCCGCCGGGTACGACCTCGTCGTGGCCGCGGACGGCGTCAACTCCGCCGTCCGCGAACGGTTCGCCGCGGCCTTCCGGCCTGAGATCGAAACGCGGCGGTGCACCTACATCTGGCTCGGCACAGACCTCGTGTTCGACGCGTTCAAGTTCCACGTCCTGGACACCCCGCACGGGATCATGCAGATCCACGGCTACCCGTACGGCCGCGACGGGAGCACGTTCATCCTCGAGATGCACTCCGACGTCTGGCGCCGCGCGTTCGGCCCGATCGCGGCGACCTCGCTCGCCCCCGGCGAGAGCGACGAGAAGTCGATCGAGCTGATCCGCGAACTGTGCGCGGACGTCCTCGACGGGCACCAGGTACTGGCCAACAACTCGAAGTGGACGGCGTTCGGCACGGTCCGCTGCGAGCGCTGGGTGCACGGCAACGTCGTCCTGCTCGGCGACGCCGCGCACACCGCGCACTTCTCCATCGGCTCCGGGACGAAGCTGGCCATGGAGGACGCGCTCGCACTCGCCGCCTGCCTGCACGAACAGTCCACTGTGGACGACGCGCTCGCCGCCTACGAAACCGAGCGGCGGCCGGTCGTCACCTCGACGCAGCGCGCCGCGCAGGCCAGCCTCGAATGGTTCGAGAACCTCGGCCAGTACACCCATCAGGAACCACCGCAGTTCGCGTTCAACCTGCTCACCCGCAGCCGCCGCGTCACCTACGACAACCTGCGGCTGCGCGATCCCGAGTTCACCGCGGAACTCGACACCTGGTTCGCCGGACGGCTCGGCACCGACGTCGCGCCGCCGATGTTCCAGCCCTACCGGATCGGCGAACTGGAACTCGCCAACCGCGTCGTCGTCTCCCCGATGGACATGTACTCCGCCGAGGACGGGGTGCCCGGCGACTTCCATCTCGTCCACCTCGGCGGCAAGGCGCTCGGCGGCGCCGGGCTGGTGATGACCGAGATGGTGTGTGTCTCCCCGGAAGGCCGGATCACCCCGGGCTGCGCGGGCCTGTACACGGCCGAGCAGGAACGCGCGTGGGCCCGCGTCGTCGGCTTCGTGCACGGCAATTCCCCGGCGAAGATCGGCGTCCAGCTGGGGCATTCCGGGCGCAAGGGGTCGACCAAGCTCATGTGGGACGGTATCGACGAGCCCCTGCCGGAAGGCAACTGGGAGGTCTGCGGTCCGTCGCCGATTCCTTATACCGCAAGGAATCAGACACCTCGCGAGCTTTCGGCCGAGGAACTGGGCGAAATCCGCGAGCAGTTCGTGAACGCCGCGGCGAGCGCCGCGCGGGCCGGGTTCGACCTGCTGGAACTGCACTGTGCGCATGGGTATCTCCTGTCCTCTTTCCTGTCACCGTTGACCAACCACCGCACCGACGAGTACGGCGGATCACTCGAGAACCGGCTTCGTTTTCCGTTGGAAGTCTTCGACGCGGTCCGCGCGGTCTGGCCTGCCGAACGGCCGATGACCGTGCGCATTTCCGCGACGGACTGGTGTGAAGGCGGGATCGACACCGGGGACGCCGTCGAGATCGCCCGTGCCTTCGCGGCACACGGGGCGGCGGGGATCGACGTGTCCACCGGGCAGGTGGTCAGCGAGGAGAAGCCGAAGTTCGGTCGGAGCTACCAGACACCATACGCCGATCGGATCCGCAACGAAATCGGGGTGCGGTATCCGATCGCGGTGATCGCTGTCGGCGCGATTTCTTCCTATGACGACGTGAATTCGCTGATCCTCGCCGGCCGCGCGGACCTGTGCGCGCTCGGCAGAACGCATCTCTATAATCCACAGTGGACACTGCACGCCGCCGCCGAACAGGGCTACCGCGTTCCGTGGCCGAAGCCGTTCGCCGCGGGAAGCCGGAAACCGCAGAGCGGCCGGACGGACGGACCGCCGCCTCGGCTCGAACTCGTCCGCTCGGGCGTACCGGGTACCGCGCACGCCCGCTGGCGACCGGAGGAATCACGATGAGCGCCTTCGCACTCGACGCCACCCAGAAAGCCTTCGCCGCCGAGGTTCGCGTCCTCGGCGCGGAACGGCTCCGGCCGCTCGCCGAGTCCGGTGTGGACGGTTCGGTGAACCGGCCGCTGCTGGAAACCATGGGCGAACTCGGCCTGCTCGCCCGGCTGTTCCCCGGTGTGTCGGGCGGGAACCCGACCCGTCAGGCCGCGGCGACCGAGCTGTGCATCCTGCGCGAAGCACTGGCGACCCAGTGCACCGAGGCCGAGACGGCACTGGCGTTGCAGGGCCTCGGCAGTTATCCGGTGCTGCAGTCGGCCCGTGACGAACAAGTACGGAAATGGCTGCCCGAGGTCGCCGCCGGGCGCGCCGTCGCGGCGTTCGCCCTCACCGAGCCGGACGCCGGTTCCGACGCCGCCGCCTTGTCGCTCGCGGCCGAGCGCGACGGCGACGGCTGGCGGCTGACCGGCGAGAAGATGTGGATCTCGAACGCGCCGGAAGCCGATTTCTACACGGTCTTCGCCCGCACCACACCGGGTGCGGGCGCACGCGGGGTGAGCGCGTTCGTGGTGCCCGCCGACCGTCCCGGGCTCTCCGGCGAACACCTCGAACTGGTCAGCCCGCACCCCATCGGGACACTCCGTTTCGACGGCGTCCCGGTACACCGCGACGAACTGCTCGGCGAGGAGAACCGCGGCTTCGCCGTCGCCATGCGGACGCTGGACCTGTTCCGCCCCAGCGTCGGCGCGTTCGCCGTCGGGATGGCGCAGGCCGCGCTGGAGGCCGCCGTCGAGCACACCGGGCAGCGCGTCGCGTTCGGCGGCCCCTTGGTACAGCAGCAAACCGTCGCGCACACACTCGCCGAAATGGCGACCCGCACCGAGGCCGCGCGGCTTCTCGTCTACTCCGCGGCCGCCGCCTATGACGCCGGAGAGAAGAACCTCGCCGGGCGTGCGGCGATGGCGAAGCTGTTCGCGACCGAAGCCGCCCAGTACGTCGTCGACGCCGCCGTCCAGCTGCACGGCGCGCGGGCGCTGCGGCGCGGGCACCTGCTGGAGCACCTCTACCGCGACGTCCGCGCGCCGAGGATCTACGAGGGCGCCTCGGAGATCCAGCGAACGATCATCGCGCGAGAACTGGCCGCCGGGCGGGTCGGCGCTCCAGCCACCACTGACTGACGACGAGCAGCGTGAACAGGCTCAGCGCGGCCGAAGTCGCGGACGAGACGTCGGTGAACCACTGGTCGTTGCCGCCGAACCTGGTGTCCTTCCCCGACCCGATGGCCATGAACACGAACGGCCCGTAGAACCGGGTCAGCAGGGTGTTCATGGCCATCGCGAAACTACGGATCATCCACTTCCGATGCTCGCCGAACCGGCGTTCCCGCGCCGCCTTCCACCCCGCGACCGTGAAGCCGAACCACAGCGACGCCGCGATGACGTCGAGCGTCGAAGTCGCCGGGCCGAACGGGCTCATCGCGCCGATCGTGCCCGCCATCAGCGCGGACGGGATCGCCCCGGCGAACACGTAGATCCGGCCGACGCGGCGATGGCCCACCGGATGCTTCCGGCGGAACCACGGCCAGATCTGGAGCAGGACACCCACGATCGCGACGGTGCCGAAAAGGACGTGAGCGACGAGAAACCAGTAGTGCGCGGCGAATCCTTCCGGTGCCGGGACACGCGACCGAGCCGGATCCATCGCCAGGTACGGCGGCAGCGAATACGCGAGGAACGCCACGACGAGCACGGCGAGCGGGCCGACCCACGGCCGTCTCCACCATCGCTTCGCCCGGGGTGTGGTTTCCGCCGGCGTCACCTGTTCAGGTGAGGTTTCGAAATCCGTTCCGAGTGCCATCCCCCAGGACCTTTCCCTTGCCCGCCAAGGAACTTTTCTCCCGAGGCTAGGGCGCGCGGCCGGGCCGGACCATCGGGTGAGCCACCCGGCTCCGGGTAGGGCTGCCCCCACCGAGCCCGAAATCGTCGTACCCTCGCTCTAGCGTTCGACGCATCGTGAACCGTCCTGAGTCATCCCCGATCCGCTGCCCGTCCGGGCACCAGCCGGGTCTGTCGCGAACCCCCTTCCGCCGCCGGCCCGTGCCGGCTCGATTCCCCTGGGGAAATCATGACCGTTCTTCCGTTCCGCCGTAGCGCCCTCGGTCTCGAGGCAAGCCCCGAGACCCCGAAACCGGACGGCTGCTGGCACGGCCCGATCTGGCTGTCCTCCGCGCGGACCGATCCGGCCACCTACGCGGCTTTCCTCGACGACGCACCGAAAACCGGCTTCTGGCCACTCGTCGTCCAGACCGCCGTGGAGGCTTTCGACGGGGCGCGCGCCCGTTCCGGGAGCAGACCTCTCGATCAGGAGGACCCGATACGGCTGGATCCCGCCGAAATCCTCGCGTGCTGGTGGCGGGCAGGCCAGCACGCGTTCCCGGCGGCACGGTTCCCCGGCCTCGTCCGGCGCTCCACCGCGCGGCGGGATCCGTTGCTGTACGCGATGCACTGCGGCACCGAACTTCTCATCCGTGACGGGGGCAGGCTCGGCCTGGCGAAGGTCCGGCTGTCGGCCGACGTGCCCTTCCGCATCGGCTGGCCGGGCGCCGGCCTGGTACGCGGCAAGGCTGACGCGGTGGCCGCCGTGCTGGGCAGCTGGGAACACCGCTTCGGTACCCGGCTCGTCGGCCTCGGGAGCACCGACCTCACCCTGTCCGTGGCCGCGCCCCCGACCACGTTGAACCGCGCATTGGCCGTCGCGGCCGAACATCGCGCGTTCTGTCCGCGGATCTGCGGCGAGGATCAGGAGGCCTACGCCCACAGTCTCCTCAACCACCACATCTGGCGGCTCCGATGGTCGTGAGCGCGGTCCTCCGCCGCCGGGCGCTAATCCAGCAGACGGCGAGCCACGATGTACCCGGACGCCCCGTTGACGCCGTGGCCCGGCCAGGTCGCGGCGCCCAGCATCCACAGCCCCGGGATCGGGGTGTGATGCGAAGGCTGCGCGGGAAGTGGCCGGAAAAGGTAGCTCTGCGCGAGATCGTGGCTGCCACCGTACGGATCGCCAGGGCCGCAGTTGCGGTTGGCGCGCGCGAGGTCGTCCGGCGCGATGACGTGCACGGCGAGGATCGCGTCCGGCAGGTTCGGCACGTGCCGGCCGGCCACCGCCAGCACCCGGTCCGTGAAGGCCTTCTTCACCTCGTCCGTCCACCCGTCACCGGCGTCGATCTCGCCCGCCGCGTCGCCACGCGGACGCGTCGGCACGTCAAGCAGTTGCAGGCGCGCCACCGCCTTTCCCGGCGGGCACCGACTGCTGTCCACAGTGGACGGAACGTCGAGGGCGATGGTCGGCTCGGCGGGGAGCAGGTCCCGCGTCGCCTCGTTGACCGAGCGCGACAACGCGTCGAGCCCACCGGTCAGATGGGGTTCACCCGCGCTCGCCAGCCGCTCGTCGGCGAACCGGGGCGGTTCGGAAAGCGCCAGGTGCAGCTGGAAGCAGCCCCTGCCGTAGCGATAGCGGCCGGCCTGGCCACGGATCACCGGCGGCACCGCTTCGGGCGCGTCGGCGAGCAGTTCGAGATACAGCTGATCCGGATTGACCGAGGCCAGTACGGCGCGCCGGGCGTGCACGATCTGCCCGTCCGTCACGCGGACTCCCCTGGCGCGGCCGTGCTTGAGCAGGATCCGGTCGGCTCGCCGTCCGGTCCGCACCTCACCTCCGTGCTTCTCGATCAACTCCGTCAACGTCTGGGCGAGCCGTTCACTGCCCCCTGCCGGGGTCGGCATCCCGGCCATGCCCAGCGCGACCTGGACGAGGATCACCCACAGCGCGCTGTTCACCTCGTCCGGACCGCGGCCGAGATGCAGGGCCCACGGGGCCAGGAGGCCGCGCAGCACCGGCGAGGAGAAGGTCCGGGTGAGCAGTTCACGCGCGGTGCGGGTGAACAGGTGCGCGAACTCGGAGAAGCCGCCGTCCTCGTCGTGCAGGAGCCGGTGCAGGCGGCGGCGGGCGGCCTTGGTGTTCAGGTCCGTGCCCATCAGGGCGAACACCGGCTGGATGTACGGCTCGAAGTCCTTGAGCAGCTTCGCGAACGCCTGCCCGTCGCCCGGTGCGAGACGTTCGGCCTCGGCCACGTTCTCCTCGACGGAGGAGGAGAGGACGGCGCTGCCCTCGCCGGGCATCGAGACTCCGGAGAAGTACCGCGGCTGCCGGTATTCGAGGCCCAGTTCGGTCAGCTCCGGGCCGAGCGCGGCGTAGGCGGGGCCGCCGGTGAACAGGGGATGCGCCGAGGAGAACACGTCGTGCCGGAAGCCGGGGAGCGTGAGCTCCTCGGTCCGCACCAGGCCACCGGGACGGTCGCGCTCCTCCAGTACCAGCACACTCCAGCCGTCCCTGGCCAGCATCGCTCCCGCGACCAGCGCGTTGTGCCCGCTGCCGATGATCACCGCGTCCCACGAGTCCATGGTCGGCATCCTGGTGGCCCGGCAGTCCCGGTCACCAGGGACCGCGGTCCCGGATCGCCCCGATCCGCCGGTGCCCCGCAGCACCCCGCCGAAAACCGCCAACGAAACGCTTGCCCACCTGGTTTAGACCATGCATACTTTGTTGCCGAGCACAACAAAACCCCCGGTTTGCTCGCAGAGAGGCGACAAAGATGTCCATCTCACGCTCCCTCCGGCGTCCTCGCTGGGCGGCCGCACTGGCCGCCGGCGCCGTCCTCACCCTCGGCCAGGCCGCGCTCCCCGCCACCGCTCCCGCATCCGGGGCGGGTACCGGCACCGCGGCGGCCGCCACGTTCACCGACGACTTCGACGGCCCCGCCGGAGGCGCGGTCAATGGCTCGAAGTGGCACTTCGAGACCGGCGACAACGTCAACAACCACGAGCGGCAGTGGTACACCTCCGGCACGAACAACGCGGCGCTGGACGGCCAGGGGCACCTGGTGATCACCGCGCGCAAGGAGAACCCGGGCAACTACAACTGCTGGTACGGCCGCTGCCAGTACACCTCGGCACGGCTGGCCACCCAGGGCCAGTTCACCCAGACCTACGGCCGTTTCGAATCGCGGATGAAGCTCCCCCGCGGACAGGGCATGTGGCCCGCGTTCTGGATGCTCGGCAGCGACATCGGCAACGCCGGTTGGCCGAACTGCGGCGAGATCGACATCATGGAGAACATCGGCAAGGAGCCGAACACCGTGCACGGCACCATCCACGGCCCCGGCTACTCGGGCTCAGGCGGGATCGGCGCGCCCTACAACGGCCCCAACTTCTCCGACGGGTTCCACACCTTCGCCGTCGACTGGGCACCCAACTCGATCCGCTGGTCGGTCGACGGGAAGGTCTACCAGACCCGGACCCCGGCCGACCTGCACGGCAACCGGTGGGTCTTCGACCACCCCTTCTACCTGCTCCTGAACCTCGCGGTCGGCGGGTACTGGCCGGGTGACCCGGACGGCGGCACCCAGTTCCCGCAGCAACTGGTCGTCGACTACGTCCACGTCACCACCGGCTAGCGCGGTACCGCCGGGGCGATCACCGGGCTGGGCGGAAGGCAGGCGAACGGGCTTGGGCTCATTCCGCCGACGGCATTTCCGCCCGGCCCGAGCCCATGACGACAACCACCGACCACAACTCCGCGAACGCCGCCGCCGTGGATCCGGCCCCGCACCGGCGGGTCGGCCAAAGGATCGGGCCCCGGCTCGGCCGGGGCCCTGCGTTCCCGCTGGGGGCGTCCGGAACGCAGGGCGGCCGTGGCAGGACCTCTCGACTGATCCATAGCCACGCTAACCATCAGGCGGGCCGAGCACGCCGCCACGCCGCCGGTTCGTCCCCCACGCGGACGATTCGTGCCCCTTCGGGCAATCTCCGGCGTTCCTACTCGGCCGGCTCGGCCCCGGCGGCACGCTCGCGGAAGGCCTCGACGAGTTGCTGTTCGGCGTCGCCGAGGTACTTCTCGAGCAGCGCCTCCGCGGCGGCACCGTCCCCGGCCTCGATACGGTCGAGGATCTGGTGGTTGCGCTTGAGGTACGGCTCATGGAACCGGCGCGGGTCGGCCATCATGTGGAAGGCCAGCCTCAGCTCGGCGCAGACGCCCTCCATCAGCTCCTTGATCCGCTCGCTTCCGCTGATCTCGGTGATCTCGGCGTGGAAGCGGATGTTCGCGGTGCCGAGGTCCCGCCATCGGCCGCTCTCCTGCGCGACGTCGCCGTCGGCGACCGTCCGCGCCAGCCTCGCGAACGTCGCGGGCTTCTCCGTGATCCCCCGGACCGCGGAACATTCGACGAGCTTGCGGACCTTGTAGAGATCGACGACATCGGCTTCGCTCAGCACCCGGACGAAGACACCGCGGTTGAGTTCGTGGCTCAGCAACCGCTCGTGCGTGAGCAGCCGGAACGCCTCGCGCAGCGTGTTGCGGGAGACCCCGAGCGCGGTGCCGATGTCCAGTTCGGACAGACGGACACCGGGCAGGAAGTAGCCCTCCGCGATCCGGGTGCGCAGCACGCCCGCGACGCGTTCGGCCGTGCTCGTGCGGCCGAGCAGGCCACGATCCGCTTCAAGCCCCTGGCTGCCGCCCTCGATGACCACGTCATCGATCCTACGCGCGGTCACGAGAACGATAAAATCAGAGTCTTGTGGGATTGTTCAACGATCCCTACAGTGACTAGGCGAGTCAGAAAGTGTGAGCCATGCCACGATGAGCACTCACCTGTGAGGTCCCGATGAACGCGATTGCCGACACCACCACCACGAAAGATCGCCCTTTCGCCTGGTTACGCAGCCTCGGCCCGAAGGGCAGGCGCGCTTTCCTCGGCGCGTTCGGCGGCTATGGGCTCGACTCGTTCGACTACCAGACGCTGCCGCTGGGGCTCGCCGCGATCATGGCCTACTTCGGCATCTCGTCCGGGCAGGCGGGACTGCTCGGCACGACGACCCTCGTCGTTTCGGCGATCGGCGGCGTCGGCGCGGGCATCCTGGCCGACCGCATCGGCCGCGTCCGCACGCTCCAGCTCACGATCGCCATGTACACGATCTTCACCGTGCTCTGCGGGTTCGCGCCGAACTTCGAGACGCTGCTGGTGTTCCGCGCGCTGCAGGGTCTCGGCTTCGGTGGTGAATGGGCGGCGGGCGCCGCGCTGGTCGCCGAGTACGCGCAGGCACGGTACCGGGGCCGGACCGTCGCGTTCGTGCAGAGCGCGTGGGCGGTCGGCTGGGGTTTGTCGGTGGTCGTCTACACCGTCGTGTACAGCATCACCGGCCCCGATCTGGCCTGGCGCGTCATGTTCTGGGCCGGCGTCATCCCGGCGCTGCTGGTGCTGTGGCTCCGCCGCAGCGTGCAGGACGCGCCGCGCGCGGCAGAACGTCGCACGTCGACCCGCGAGCGCGGCGCGCTGCTTCGGATCTTCCGGGGCGACCTGGCCCGCACCACGCTCTTCGCCTCACTGCTGGCCACCGGCGTCCAGGGCGGCTACTACACGCTCAACACCTGGTTGCCGGCGTACCTGAAGAACACTCGCGGGCTCAGCGTCATCAACACGGGCGGCTACATGGCGTTCCTGATCTGCGGCGCGTTCATCGGCTACGTCTGCGGCGGATATCTGACAGACCTGTTGGGGCGCAAGAAAACCTTCCTGCTCTTCTCCGTGCTCTCCGCGGTACTGATCGTCGCGTACGTGCAGATCCCGGCCGGCGCGAACGGCCTCGTGCTCGTGCTCGGTTTCCCGCTCGGCTTCTCGATGTCCGCGATCTTCAGCGGGTTCGGAGCCTTCCTCGCCGAGCTGTACCCGACCGCGCTCCGCGGCACCGGGCAGGGTTTCACCTACAACTTCGGCCGCGCGGTCGGCGCGGTGTTCCCGGGCCTCGTCGGGTTCCTCGGCGCCGGCGGTGGCATCGTCATCGGAGCGGCCGGTTACGTCCTCGCGGCGCTCGCGCTGCTCGGCCTTCCCGAAACCCGCGGCCGCGAACTGCTCGCCTAGGAGGTGCTTGACGATGACGACCTACGACGACCCGGCGACGTTGACCCCCGCCGAAGCACGCGCGGTGTTCCGCACCGGCACGGAGCGCCCGACGACGGGCTGGGCACGCGGCTACACCCAGACGAACCTCATCGCGGTGCCCGAGGACTGGGCCTACGACGTCCTGCTGTTCTGTCAGCGCAATCCGCAGGCCTGCCCGGTACTGGATGTGAGCGATCCCGGCGATCCAGGCAGCAGGCTCGCCTCGGACGCGGATCTACGCACCGACCTGCCGCGCTATCGCGTCTGGCAGAACGGCGCGCTCTCCGGCGAGGTCTCCGACGCCAGCGGACTGTGGCGCAGCGACATGGTGGCCTTCTCGATCGGCTGCAGCTTCAGCTTCGAATCGATACTGGCCGCCGAGGGCATCCCGCTGCGGCACAACGACCAGGGCCGCAATGTCGCCATGTACGTGACGAACGTCGAATGCGAACCGGCGGGCAGGCTGCACGGGCCGATGGTCGTCTCGATGCGGCCGATCCCGGAAGACCGCGTCGGCGACGCCATCCGGCTCACCCGCGCGATGCCCGCGGTGCACGGGGCGCCGGTGCACGTCGGCGATCCGCGTACGCTCGGCATCGAGGACCTCGACCGGCCGGACTTCGGTGACCCGATCGACGCCGAGCCCGGCGACGTCCCCGTGTTCTGGGCGTGCGGGGTGACCCCGCAGGCGGCCCTGATGGCCTCGCGGCCGCCGTTCGCGATCACGCACGCACCCGGCTACATGTTCATTTCCGACCGGCTCGACAGCGAATATCGGGTGGACTGATGGATCTCAACAGCGATCTCGGAGAAGGTTTCGGCGCCTGGCGGATGGGCGACGACGAGGCGATGCTCGACATCGTCACCAGCGCGAACGTCGCGTGTGGTTTCCACGCCGGGGATCCCGGGGTGATGCGGCGCGTGTGCGCGCTCGCGGCCGAACGCGGCGTGACCATCGGGGCGCATGTCGGCTACCGCGACCTGGCGGGTTTCGGCAGGCGGGCACTGGACATCACGCCCGAGGACCTGGCCGACGACGTGCTGTACCAGATCGGCGCGCTCGACGCGTTCGCGCGCGCGGCGGGCAGCCGTGTCCGGTACGTCAAGCCACACGGGGCGCTCTACAACACCGCGGCGGTCGACCCGGATCAGGCCGCCGCCGTGGTCGAGGCACTGCGCCGGTACGACCCCGGTCTCGCGCTGCTCTGCCCGCCAGGCTCGGAAATGCAGCGCCAAGCCGAAAAAGCGGGCATCGCGAGCTACGCCGAGGCGTTCGCCGACCGCGCTTACACCCCGGAGGGCCGCCTGGTGTCGCGCCGGGAGCCCGGCGCCGTACTGCACGAGGCGGACGCCGTGGCCGAACGCGCGGTCGCCATGGCCACCACCGGCACAGTGTCCGCTGTGGACGGACAGGTGCTCGCGCTGAACCCGGCTTCCCTGTGCGTGCACGGTGACACCCCGGGCGCGGTGGAGCTGGCGAGGCGGATTCGTGACGGGTTGACCGAAGCCGGGGTCAAGCCCGCACCGTTCGTGCCCGCCGGATGACCGGGAAGAACGTGGAAGTCCACATGCGACAGTGGCGGGTCTCGCCGTACGGCCGCCGGGCGGTGCTCGTCGATCTCGACGGGCAGGAGGACGTGCTCGGCCTGCACGACGCGCTCGAACAGGAGCAGCCCGACGGCGTGACCGAGCTCGTCCCGGCGGCACGGACGCTGCTGGTGCGGTTCGACCCGGACCGCACCAGCCACGAGCGGCTGACCGACGACCTGCTCCGGCACTCCACAGTGGACGTTTCCGCGCGGGCGGAGCGCGAGGTCGTCATCGAAGTCCGCTACGACGGCGAGGATCTGGGCGAGGTCGCTGAGTACACCGGGCTGTCGGTGGCCGAGGTGGTGGAACGCCACGAGCAGGGCGGATACGTCGCGGCGTTCTGCGGTTTCGCACCGGGTTTCGCCTACCTGACCGGGCTCGATCCGGTGCTGCACGTGCCGCGGCGGGCCACGCCGCGCACCCGGGTGCCCGCCGGGTCGGTCGCGATCGCCGGCGAGTACACGGCGGTGTACCCGAACTCGTCGCCCGGTGGCTGGCGCCTGCTCGGCCATACCGGACACCCGGTGTGGGACGTCGAACGGGCGCGGCCGAACCTGCTCACCCCAGGCACCCGAGTGCGGTTCGCCAGGACGCGCCGATGACCGCGAAGCTCGACGTACTGCGCCCGGGCCCGTTCGCCACCGTGCAGGATCTGGGCCGTCCCGGCCTGGCGGCGATCGGCGTCGGCCGCTCCGGCGCCGCGGACCGCGGTGCGCTTCGCCTGGCGAACCGGCTGGTCGGCAACCCCGAGGGGCACGCCGCGCTGGAGACCGCGCTCGGCGGGCTCGCCCTGCGGGCCTCGGAGACGGTGACCGTCGCCGTCACCGGGGCACCGTGCCCGATCACCGCCGGAGGCCGCGCGGCCGGGCCGAACGCGCCGATCGTCCTGCGTCCCGGTGACGAGCTGGCGCTCGGCACGCCGGAACGTGGTTTGCGGTGCTACGTCGCGGTTCGAGGCGGCCTCGACGTCCCCGCGATCCTCGGCGCCCGCGCGACCGACACCCTCGGCAAGCTGGGCCCGCCGCCGCTCGCGGCCGGGATGTCGCTGCCGGTCGGGAGTGTCGTGCTCGGCCCGCCC
Organism: Amycolatopsis sp. NPDC058986; assembly: GCF_042741125.1. NCBI lineage: Bacteria > Bacillati > Actinomycetota > Actinomycetes > Pseudonocardiales > Pseudonocardiaceae > Amycolatopsis > Amycolatopsis sp. NPDC058986. The sequence goes on from NZ_JBHYJW010000029.1 coordinate 22,060, forward strand.
GCGGTGGATCTCGCACCACGCCCCGGCCTTCCGGCCGAGCCGTGCCTGCGGATCACCCCGGGACCACGGCTGGACTGGTTCACCGGCGACGCACTGTCCACAATGGTCTCGCGGCCCTACACCGTTACGTCCGATGTGGACAGAGTCGGCATCCGGTTCACCGGCCCGCAACTGAGCCGCGTCCGCGATGGCGAGTTACCACCCGAGGCGTGCGTGCCGGGCGCACTGCAGGTGCCGCCATCGGGCGCGCCGATCCTCTTCCTCGCCGATCACCCGGTGACCGGTGGCTATCCGGTGATCGCGGTCGTCGACGAGGACGATCTCGACCTCGCCGCCCAGCTCCGTCCCGGGATCTCGGTCCGGTTCACCGCCTCGGGCGCGTGAGCAGCCAGGCGAGGTTGACGACCGCGAGCGAGCCCCAGATCCAGCACAGCACCGTCGGCTCGAACTGCGCGACAACCGTCGCGAACGCGCCGAAGGCCACCGTGCCCAGCACGACCCCGGCACCACGACCGGCATCGAGCGCGCTGCGCAGGGGACCGGGTTCGGCCAGCCGCTCGGCGAGGTAGGCATCGAAGGCCTCGGCCACACGGTCGTCGATCTCGTCGCGCAGCACCGGGTCGAGACGCTCAGGCATGAGCCACCGCCAGCGGCCGCGTAGCCCGCGAAACGACAGCCGGCGCCGTCTTGCGCAGTGCGACGAAGACGCACACCGCGGCCAGCGGCAGTTCGAGCGCGAGCGCCATGATCAGCGACACCACGACGTCGCTGCCCGCGGTCAGCACGTCGAACCAGGCGTCCACGAACAGGAGCACCGCCGTCCCGATCGACGCGAGCGGCGCCCGGTGATCGCCCCGCCGGACCAGCCACGCCGTGGCGAGCAGCCCGAGGGCCTCCAGCAGGTCCAGCCCCACCCACGCGACACGCCAATGCTGCGCGGGGTAGGCGTCGGGCAACGTCGCCCAGAGCACGCCGATCCACGGCAGCAGGCCCGCTCCCGCGAGCAGGAACAGCCTTCCGGCCAGGTCTTTCCGCATGACAGCCCCCGATAGGTCGCGGCGCCGGTGCGCCTCGCCGACCAAGTTAGCCGATTGCAGAGACTTTTTGCAAACTTGCTTTGCAGTACTTCTCTGCAATACGGTGACCGCATGGCGGAACGTCCCGAGCGCCGCGTACTCACCGGCGCGGACATCAAGGCGCTGTACAAGGCGCTGTCCAATCCGGTGCGCCGCGACATCCTCAGCTACCTCGGGGACCACGGCGAAGCGAACTCGACCAGCGTCGCGAAGGCACTCGGCGAGAGCACCGGGACGACGAGCTACCACCTGCGCAAACTCGCGGATCTGAAGCTGATCGCCGAGATCGAGGAGCGCTCCACCGGGCGCGAGCGCTGGTGGCGGTCGCTGACGAAGGACATCTACACCCCGCCCGGCCTGGAAATGACCCCGGACGAGCGCGAGGCCGCGACCAAGCTCGGCGCGCTCAAGATGAGCCACGACCTCGGGCTCGTCGTCAGCGCGTACAGCGGCTACGACACCGCCGGAGGCTGGAACCAGATCTACCGCAGCGGGCTGCGGATGACCGAAGAGCAGATCACGTCGTTCGTCGAGGAGTACCAGAACCTCATCTGGAAGTACGTGAACGAGCCCGGCGAAAAGCCGCCCGGCTCACGGCAGATGGCCGTGCGGCTGTACATGCTGCCCGACGAGGGCCCGCACCCGACACCGCCCAAACTGGACGGCGACGAGGACTAATGCCGCCTCATCCCCTCCGCCCGCCCTCAACGGTGGAGCTACGCTCCCATGCCCAGCCCTGACACGCGGAGCGTCAGATTGAGCCTGCCGGTCAGGCCCAGCGCCGGTTCCGCCGTGCCCGGCAGGGTTTTCGGCACTCCGTGATAGGCGAGCCGCGACGCGCCACCGAACACGAACAGATCGCCCGAGCCGAGTTCGACGTCGGTGTACGGCTGCCCGCGATTCTCCGTGTTCCCGAAGCGGAACACACAGGTGTCGCCGAGGCTGAGGGACACCACAGGTTCAAGGCCGCGTTCGTCCTTGTCCTGATGCATCCCCATCCGCGCGGCGGCGTCGTAGAAGTTCACGAGCGCGACGTCCGGCCGGTAGTCCTCGGCGGGCGAGCCGTACGCGTCCGCCAGCCCGCGGCGCCCGAGATCACCGAGCCAGTCCGGGAACGGCAGCACCGGCGAGCCGTCGCCGTCGTCGATCGTGCGCGAATAGCGGTAGGGATACCAGTGCCAGCCGAGGCAAACCGTGCGCACGGACATCACGCCCCCGCTCGGCAACCGCGCCGACCGGTAGCCGCGCCAGCTCCGGCAGGCCTCGACCAGCTCACGCTGCGCGTCGAGATCGAGCCAGTCCGGCACGTGCACCGCGCCGGGTGCGATCTCGGCCCGTGGACGGGGAAGCAGCGCGTTCACCCCGGCGATTCTGCCACCGGGCACACCGCGTAGCCGCTCGCTATCCGCCGCGCGACGTTCGCACTTTTTCCGGCACCTCGGCTCGCCAGCCGAGCATTACCCGCTGACCCCGGAAAGCCACATTCGCCGCCACAAGCCTCCGCATTCCTCGCTCGAATGGCGCAGTCCCGAAGTCACGCAGCCGAGTTCCTCTGCTCTGCGTCACCATTCGTCCAAGACTGCCACAGAACTGTGATCCACGGCACACTCGATCGGCAACGAGGCGGTCACGTGACCAGTGACCGCCTCCCCGGCTACCGCGCGTGTTCATGAGGAAGGCCGCACGGGGTGGCCCTGCCCCGCGGCGGGCCGAGCAGCCGGATCAGCGAACCGCCCGGCACACCGAGGATGTCCTCGAGATTCCGCAACGCCCGCAACGATTCCGACCGCTCCGGCCGGCACCGTCCCGACTGCCAATGGCTCAGTGTGGCAAGGCTGAGCGAAGTCCCCCTGCTCCGCAAGCGATAGCGGATGCGATCGAGGCCGAGCCCTCTGGCCCGGATCGCCGCGCGCAACGCCTCGGCGAACGGGCCCGTTTCGAGCAACCGTTCCAGTTCGCTCCCCGTGCGTTCCCCCCGGTCGATGGTCCTTGGTCGTTGACCGGTCATGGTTATTTCGCTCCGAGCTACAGCTGGTGAGAACACTGGAGCGTAGGCGCCGCGCGGCAGGATCGGAAGGGTGCTCACCCAGGTGCTTCAGGCGAGCGCACGCAGCGATCGGGCAATGGCCGCGAAGGGCTGGAGATAGCCGGAATTGACTGTGGCGTACGAGATCCCCCACTTCTCTCGCCAGCCGAGAAGTGTGTCGGTGGCCTGTCCGGGATCGGCGGGGAGCACGGTCACCGCGCCGGACGCGGCGAGTTCCGGGACGTCGACTCCGGCGAACCGCGCGACGTGCGGTGCCGGCTCGTCCCCAATCGCCATCAGGTTCACCGCCAGCTCGATCTCGCCGAGCCGCGCACCAGCGAGCTCGCGGAACTTGTCCACAATGGACAGCGCTTCGTCCGGCGTGGTCCGTGGCAGCCACGAGAACGTGACGATGTCGGCCTCGCGGGCGGCCAGCGCGAGCATCTTCGGCCCCCGCGCGGCCATGAGCAGCTTCGGCCGGTCCGGCGTGCTCTTGATCAGCTCGATGGTGGCTTCCAGCCGCTCGATGCGCTGCGCCATCCCGGGGTAGTCCCTGCCCAGCGACCGGGCGTGGTCGTCGGCACCGGGACGGCCGGCGCCGAGGCCGAGTTCGAACCGGCCACCCGTCTGCCGATGCAGCGTCCGGACCTGCCAGTCGAGCTGGCGCGGGTCGCGGAACGGGTCGGCGAGCACGAACGTGCCCACCCGGAGCGTGCTGGTGACCGCGGCGGCGGCCGGGACGAGCGTGAGCGGGTCGGAGCCGGCGACCGGGTCGGTGGCCAGCATCGTGTCCAGGCCGAGTTCCTCGACCTGCTTCGCCTGCGCGGTCCACGCGGCCAGGTCCGGCGAGAACCCGGCGACGATCCCGAAGCGGAAGGGTTTCGATGTCATGCGGCCATCGTGGTCCTCGGGCGCGACCGGCACATCCGCTCCAGGACGTCAACCGCGGATACGTCCCGGTGCGCACGTGGGCTGAAGGGGACTTTCGTCTCATGCCATGCGAGGAACGTCCCCTTCACCGCGTCCTGCGCGAGGAAAGTCCCCTTCAGCGCAGGGCGACCGACAACGCCTGCGCGATCTCCTTGCCGATGGCGTGCGTGGCGGTGTCCGGCGGCGAGCCCACCTTGACGACCATCGGACCGCCGAAGGGCTGACGCTCGACGACCTCGATCCGTTTGCCGAGCCCGATGGCGTGCTCGGTCAGATACCGCAGCAGCTCCGGATCGGTGTCCCAGACCCGCACGATCTCGCCGACGGCTCCGGGCGGCAGATCGTCGAGGATCCGCATCGGCAGCTCCTCGACACTGCCGTCGGGTGCCGGGATGGGGTCGCCGTGCGGATCGCGCACCGGGTTGCCGAGCTTCGCCGCGATGCGTTCGACCAGCCTGTCGGACACCGCGTGCTCCAGCGCGTCGGCCTCGGCGTGCACCTCGTCCCAGGTGTAGCCGAGTTCGGACACCAGGTACGTCTCGATCAGCCGATGCCGCCGCAGCACCGACCGGGCCAGCTGCCTGCCCTCGCCGGTCAGCTCGATCCCGCGGTAGGGCACGTGCGCGACCAGGCCCAGCTGCGCGAGCTTCGTGACCATGCCCGAAGCCGACGACGGGCTCACCTCGAGCCTGCCGGCGAGCGAAGCGTTGGTGACCGCCTCACCCCGCTCGACCAGCCCGTAGATCACGCGGACGTAGTCCTCGACCGACGAAGACCTCCGGACCGAACCATCACCCATGCCGAATACGATACGGCGTGATCAGGGTCGCCAGCGGTAGCGGATCCATCCCGGCACCGGTTCGGCGCCGAGATCGGCGTAGAACGCTTCGCCCTTTTCGTTCCCCGCCTGCATGTCCCACTCGACCCGCCCGGTCGTCCGCGCGCGCAGCGCGTCGAGCAGCTCGCGGCCGAGCCCGTGCCGCCGGTACTCCGGCCGGATGAACAGATCGTCCAGCCAGATCCCCGGCCGGGCCTCCCAGGTCGAGAAGTTCCAGCTGCAGAACGCGAAACCCGCGACCTTGTCCGGGTCCCCCGGCACGGTGGCGATCAGCACCCACGCCTTGGGCTCCGGCCCGAACAGGTGACCGCTCATCTCGGCGCGGTCGAGCTTCAGCTCGGTGTTTCCCTCGTACTCCGCGTGTTCCTCGATGAGCGCGCAGATCTCCTCCGCGTCCTCGAACACCGCTTCCCGGACCGGCATCGGCCAGCACTCCTCTCGGTCGTCAGTTCGGGGCCTCGTAGCGCAGCTCGCCGCCGACGGCGGTGGCCAGCACCCGAGCATCGTCCATAGTGGACTCGTCGGTCGGGTCGGCCGACAGCACGGCGAAGTCCGCGAGCTTGCCGGGTGTCAGCGTTCCCAGATCATTCTCGGCGAAGACGGCGTACGCCGAGCCTTGGGTGTAGGCCCGCAACGCCTCGCGCGGGGAAAGCGCTTCCTGCGGACCGAACGGGGCACCGGAGGACGTCCGGCGCCGCACCATGTCGGCGAGCGCGAGCAGCGGGGCGCCGTTCACGACCGGGCGATCGGAACTCGCGGGCAGCACGCATCCCGCGTCGAGCAGGCTCTTCAGCCGGTAGCACCACGCGACCCGCTCCTCGCCGAGCGCGGCACGCATCCCGTCGCCGAGTTCGTTGACGAACCGGCCCTGCGGGGACGGGATCAGGCCGAGACGCGCCATCCGTGTCAGCTCGTCCGGCTGCAGGACCGCGCAGTGCTCGATCCGGTGCCGGTGATCGGCGCGCGGATGCGCGGCCAGCGCGGCCTCGTAGGCGTCGAGGACGACGGTGATCGCCCGGTCCCCGATCGCGTGCGTCGCGATCTGCCAGCCCGCCTCGTGCGCCCGCATGATCGTCCGCGCGAGTTCGTCCTCCGGCAGCTGGAAGTAGCCGCGGTTGTCCGGCTCGCCCGCGAACGGCTCGTGCATGGCGCAGGTTTTGCCGACCAGCGAACCGTCGGCGAACAGCTTCATCGGGCCGATGCGCAGCCACTCGTCGCCGAGCCCGGTGCGCAGACCAAGATCCAGGCCGAAACCCGCGCCGTCGCTCAGTTCGTGCAGTACCGGCGCGCCCACCATCACCGTGGCTCGCACGCGCAACAGCCCGCGTTCGCGAGCCAGCTGGTACGCCGCCAGTTCCGCCGGGGACTCGCCGACGAGCCCGCCGCCGATCCCGGCCTCCTGGACACTGGTGATGCCCTCGGACAGGTACACCTCGCTCGCCCGGCCGAGACCGCGAACCAGCGTTTCCGTCGGGGTCGGGTAGGTCAGCGGGTCCAGCAGCCGCTGGGCCTGTTCCCGCAACAGCCCGGTCGGCGAGCCGCCGTCGTCGAGCACGAGGTCCCCGCCCACCGGCACGTTGCCGACGTCCAGCCGGTCGAGCACCGCGGTGTTGACCACGCACATGTGCCCGGAAGTGTGCTTGAGCTGCACGAGCTTTCCCGGGGCCGCGCGATCGAGACCATGGCGGTCGGGATGGCCGCCGACGAGCTTGTTCTGGTCGTAGCCGCTGCCGACGACCCAGCTGCCGTCGGGCAGTTCGGCCGCCCGGCGCGCGATCGCGGCGTAGACCTCCTCGACGCCGCGGCAGTCGCTGAGCGGGACATGGTCGAGCGACATCCCGTACCAGGCCATGTGGTTGTGCGCGTCGTGGAAACCGGGGACGACCACCGAGCCGCCGAGGTCGACCCGCCGACGCGCCGACAACGCTTCGGCGTCCTCGCCGAGCGCCACGATCCGCCCGTGCAGGACGGCCAGCGCACTCGTCGTGGTTTCCCCGGTCAGCACCAGGGCGTTCTCGTAGACCGTGTCGACCCGCATGAATCGGACCCTATCGATCGATCGATCGAACGTCTAGGCTCGCCCTCATGAGCACCGTGGACCTCGCCGTCGCCGACGGCATCGCCCAGATCCGGCTGAACCGGCCCGAGCGGCTGAACGCCGTCGCCCCGGCACTGGTCGACGACCTGCTGGCCGCACTCGACGAGGTCGCGCGCGGCGACGCCCGCGTGGTCGTCCTGTCCGGGAACGGCCGCGCGTTCTGCGCGGGTCACGACCTGAAAGAGCCCACCCCGGAGGGTGATTCACGGGCCAGGCTCGATCGGTTGCAGGACGTGACGCGGCGGCTGCGCGCGTTGCGGCAGCCGGTGATCGCCGCGGTGCACGGCTACGCGATCGGCGCGGGCGCGGAGTTCGCGCTGGGCTGCGACCTGATTCTCGCCGCCGAGGACGCGGTGTTCCGCTTCCCCGAGGTCTCGCTCGGGCTGAGCGTCACCGGGGCGGCGTCGCGGCTGCTGCCGTTGCTGGTCGGACCGCTCAAGGCGAAGGAACTGCTGCTGCTCGGCGACCGGATCTCCGGAACGGAGGCGCACGAACTGGGGCTGGTCAACGCGGTCTTCCCGGCAAGCGAACTCCCGGAGCGCGCACTCGACTGGGCGGCGAAGATCGCCGCGCATCCGGCGGAGGCCGCCACGATGGCCAAGCGAGTCCTCGACTCGGGCATCGACAACGCGCTGGAATCCGCGCTGGAACTGGAAGTCAGCCACGCGCTGGTCACCGAGCACTCGGCCGCGGTGCGCGCGTCCACCGAAGCGTTCCGGAGCCGGGCATGACGCCGTTGCGCGAGTGCACCACCCTGGTCGAACTGCTCACCCGCGCCGCCGAACTCTGGCCGGAGCGGACCGCCTGGATCTTCGACGAAACGGGCGAGCGGCTCACCTTCGCCGAAGTCGACCGCCGCAGCTCACGGCTCGCGCTCACCCTGCTCGACCTCGGCGTCCGTGCCGGTGACCGGGTCGCGGTGATGCTGCGCAACCAGCCGGAATTCCCGCTCCTGTGGCTCGCGCTGGCGAAACTCGGCGCGGCGCTGGTGCCGGTGAACACGAACTACCGGGAGTTCGACGGCGCCCATGTGCTGCGCCATTCCGGCGCGCGATTCGCCGTCGTCGCGGCGGAATTCGCCGAACTGATCGGCCGTGTCGCACCGGAAACCGCACTCGAGCGGACGCTGACGATCGACGAACTCACCGCACTCACCCCTGGCATCGGCGCGGCCCGGTTCACCACCACCGCCGAGCGGCCGGTCAACATCCAGTACACCTCGGGCACCACCGGCGCGCCCAAGGGCTGCGTGCTGCCCAACCGGTACTGGACGACGCTCGCGATCAGCCTGGCCACCGACTTCCCCGCCGTCGGCGAGGACGACGTCTTCCTGACCGCGCAACCGTTCCACTACATCGATCCACAGTGGAATGTCGCGTTGGGACTCGCGGGCGGCGCAACGCTCGTTGTGCTGGACCGCTTCCACCCCACGACGTTCTGGTCGAAGGTCCGCGAATACGAGGTCACCTGGTTCTACTGCCTCGGCATGATGCCCGCGCTGCTGCTGCGCCAGCCTCCGCACGAGGACGACCGGAACCACCGGGTCCGCGCCGTCACCGCGTCGGCGATCCCGGTGGAGCTGCACGCGGAACTGGAGGAACGCTGGGGCGTGCCGTGGTACGAGGCGTTCGGGATGACCGAGACCGGCGGCGACATCCGGATGACCGCGGCCGACCACGACGAGACGGTCGGCACCGGCTGCCTCGGCCTGCCCAACGCCGCCCGCGAGGTGATGATCGCCGGCGACGACGACAAGCCGTTGCCACGCGGGGAAACCGGACAGCTGCTCATCCGCGGGGTCGGGCTGATGCACGGCTACCACGACGATCCGGAAGCGACCGCGCGTGCCTTCGCGGGCGGTTGGTTCCACACCGGTGATCTGGCCAAAATGGACGATCGGGGCCGGGTCTACTACGTCGGGCGCACCAAGGACATGATCCGCCGCAGCGGGGAGAACGTGTCCGCCGACGAGGTGGAACGCGCGCTGCTCCTGCATCCCGCGGTGAAGCTGGCGGCCGTCGTCGCGGTGCCCGACGAGTTGCGCGGCGAGGAGATCAAGGCCTATGTCGTCCGCGACGGCGATCGTCCCGAACCCGCCGAACTGGCCGAGTTCTGCGCGGAGAAGCTCGCCTACTTCAAGATCCCGCGGTTCTGGGCCTTCCCGGACGAACTGCCGCTGACGCCGTCCGAACGGGTCGCGAAGGGCGAACTGCGGAGGATCGCCGACCCGCGCGCGGGCAGCTGGGACCGGACGGCGGGCCGATGGCTGTGACCAGTCGCGAGCGCGTCCGCGCCGCGGCCGTCAAACTCTTCGCCGCCAAGGGTTTCCACGGCACCGGCATCCGGGATCTCGCGCAGGAGGCGGAACTGTCCTCGGCCAGCCTGTACCACTACATGGGCACCAAGGAGGATCTGCTCGTCGACATCATGACCACCGCGCTGCGCCGCCTGCTCGACGCCGCGCGCCAGGCCGTCGCCGAGTCCGCCGGCCCGGTCACCCGGGTACGCACGCTCGTGGCGCTGCACGTCCTCGCGCACGCGGTCCAGCCAGAGGAAACCCGGGTGGTGGACAACGAAGTGGACGCCCTGTCCGACGAATCACGCGAACGGGTCGTCGCGTTACGGGACGACTACGAAAAGCTCTGGTCCGACGCCATCGAGGAGGGCGTGGCGGCCGGTGTTTTCCACACCACACATCCGGCTGTCACCCGGTTGGCGCTCCTGGAGATGTGCAACGGCGTCGCCCGGTGGTATTCGCCACGCGGGCCGCTCTCCCTCGACCAGCTGGCCGCGCATTACGCCGAACTCGCGCTGCGGGTCCTCGGCTGTGAATGTCCGGCCGGTGTTTCGGAGTTGCGGCGGGAGCGCGAAATGGTCGCGAAAGTGTGGGGAGTGCCCGTTTAGCGGCGCTTTTACCACCGTACGCCTTGCCCCGGGCGCGTGTGTGGGGGACGCTCGAAGGGTGACTGAGCAAACGATCCAACTGGAACTGGACGACTCGGGTCTCGCACCTGGTCTGCCGACCCCGGCAAACCCCCGCGATCAGGTGCAGGACGTGCCTTACCGCCCCGTGGAGTTCCGTGACGACGACCTCCCCGCGGCACTGGAACGGTGTGCGGGCTGGCTACGTCAGGCCCAGGAGTGGCTCGGTGAGCCGCTGGACGTGCTGGCGATCCACCTCGACTACGACGAACGGCAGGGTTCGCCCTACTACGACGTCAAGCTGCTGTGCAACGAGGAGGACCTGGCGGGCGTCCCCATCGCGCTCCGGAACCAGAAGTAGGAACCTGAAGTGCCGTTAAGGCCACCTTACGGGCGTCAGACGCCCGTAAGGTGGCCTTAACGGCATGTGGGGCCCCGAAGTGGTAGGGCCTCAGCCCAGGACGCCGCCGAGCTTGACGTGACCCTTGAGCAGGTTGCGGGCGATGGTCCGGCGCTGGATCTCGTCGGTGCCCTCGTAGATGCGCAGCAGCCGCAGCTCCCGGTACCAGCGCTCGATCGGCAGCTCCCGCGTGTAGCCCATCCCGCCGTGGATCTGCAGGACACGGTCGACGATCTCGTTCGCCTTCACCCCGCCGTAGAGCTTCGCCATCGACTGCGCGTGCCGCGAGTCCATCTTCTGGTCGACCTGCCACGCCGCGTGCAGCACCAGCCAGCGCAGCGCTTCCAGTTCGACACCGGAGTCCGCGATCATCCACTGGATGGCCTGTCGCTCGGCGATCTTCTGCCCGAACGTCTCCCGCGTGTTGGCGTGCTCGATGGCCATCGACAGCAGCCGCTCGCACGAACCGATCGCGCGGGCGGGCAGCAGGTACCGGCCCTGGCCGATCCACTGCATCGCAAGTTCGAACCCACGTCCTTCCTCGCCGAGAATCTGCGACGAGGGCACGCGAACGTCCTGGAACACCAGCGAAGCCGGGCCCCACTCACCCATCGTGTCGATGTACTCGGACTTCCAGCCCATCTCACGATCGACGAGGAAGCACGTGACGCCGCCGTTCGCGCCCTTCTCTGGGTCGGTGATGGCGAACACCATGGTGAAGTCGGCCTCGTTGCCGCCGGTGATGAACGTCTTCTCGCCGTTGATGATCCAGTCGTCACCGTCCTTGCGGGCCGCGGTCCGGATCGCCTTCGCGTCCGACCCGGCACCCGGTTCGGTGATCGCGAAACAGGACTTCCGCTCACCCGAGATCGTCGGGAGCAGATAGCGCTCTTTCTGCTCCTCGTTGGCGTGGAACAGGATGTTGTCCGCCGAGCCACCGAACTTGAACTGCACGAAGGTGCGGCCGAGCTCGGCTTCGAGCAGCGCCGCCATCACCGCGGACAGCCCCATGCCGCCGTAGGACTCGGGCGTCAGCACACCCCAGAACCCGGATTCCTTGGCCTTGAGCTGAAGCTCGCGCAGTTCGTCGGAGGTGATCCCCGGCTGCCCGGCGCGCTCGCGGCGCAGGACCTCCGGCTCGAGCGGGATCAGCTCACGCTGGACGAAGGTGCGGACCCAGTCGCGCACTTCCCGTTCCTCGACGCTCAGGGTGAAATCCATGGCTACCTCTTCTGCGGAATTCTCTGCCCGACACGGTCGCGGCCGCGGAGGCGCCACGACGCTGGCTAAGCGCTTGCTTAGTTCAGGATACCCGTACTCCCGGTCACGTCTACCCCGTACGCGTGACAAGCGGGATCGGGCGCGGAAGGATCGAACGCAGGAGACAAAACTTGGGGGTTCCGGTGATGGAGATCGCAGTCCGGTGGTCGAGGCCGCTGCCGAACGAGGAGCGTTTCCTCCGGCTGCTCGACGACGTCGAGCTCGGACGGCACGAGGCATACCGGCAGGAAGCGGACAAGCGGCGCTTCCTCACCGGGCGGGTGCTCGCCAAGACCCTCACCGCCGAACGGCTCGGCCGCGACGTCGAGACGGTGCGGTTCGACGCGACGTGCGAGGACTGCGGGAAGCCGCACGGGCGGCCGCGGGTACCGGGCTCGGACCTGACGCTGACCATCTCGCACTCGGGCGACCTGATCGGCGTCGCGGCGACCGACGGCGTCCCGATCGGCCTCGACGTCGAGACGGCCACCCGCCGCGCGGACGACTCACTGATCGACTACGCGCTGAGCCCGGTCGAGCAGAAGGCGCTGGCCGGGCTGACCGCCGAGGAACGGGCCGCCGCGTTCTTCGTCTACTGGACCCGCAAGGAAGCCGTGATGAAGGCGACCGGCAAGGGCCTGAAGATCCCGCTGCAGAGCATCACGTTCTCCGGGCACGACGAGCCCGCGCGCCTGGTGTCCTCCGACGACGCGGCACTCGACCCGGCACTGACCCGCCTCGCCGATCTGGAAGCCACCGAGGGCTACCGCGCCGCCGTCGCGGTGCTGACCACGGAAGATCTCCAGGTCACCGAACACTTCTGGACCCCGGACGCCTGAGCAGCGGGAGCAAGGGACCTTTACTAGCGTTGCTTAGCGGAACTAACAAGCGTGAGCAAAGGTCCCTCGCCCACCTTCCGCAGGTCAGAGTGGGCCAGAGGGGGTGGACGAGCGCCCCAATGTGGCGTTCGGTGCGTTGGACGCACCCAATGCCACATTCGGGCGCATGAACCCCGGCTCAGACGTACGGGAGATTCGCGTCCGCCAGGCCCATCGCGCCCAGCAGCGTCCGGAACTTCGCGCTCGTCTCGTCCAGCTCGGCACGCGGGTCCGAGTCGGCCACAATGCCGCCACCGGCGTAGAGCCGCATCGACGTGTCGGCGACCTCGGCGCAGCGGATCGCAACCGCCCACTCGCCGTCCCCCGCGGCATCGACCCAGCCGACGGCACCGGCGTAGTAGTCCCGGTCGAACGGCTCCAGCTCGCTCACCAGCGAACGCGCGCCCTCGGTCGGGGTACCGCAGATCGCCGGGGTGGGGTGCAGCGCGGCGGCCAGGTCCAGTGCGGTGACGCCGGGATCGGCCAGCTCGCCCGTGATGGCGGTCCGCAGGTGCCAGATCGCCGGAGTGGACACCAGTTCCGGGCCGTCGGGAACGTCCAGCGAGCGGCAGAACGGCCGCAGCGCCTCCACGACGTAGTCCACGACGACCGCGTGCTCGATCTGGTTCTTGCGCGAGGTCCGCAACTCCTCGCCGTTGGCCCGGTCGGTCTCCGGATCGGCCGAACGCGGCATCGACCCGGCGTGCGGGAGGGTGAAAACGGAGCGTCCGGCGCGGGAGAGCAGCAGCTCCGGGGTGGCGCCGACGAGGGTGCGGCCGCTCGGCAGCTGGGCGGCGTAGGTGAAGTGGCGGGGGTTCTCCCTCGCCAGGTTGCGCACGATGTGCTCGGCACGCAGCGGTTCGGTGAACTCGAGGTCGAGGGCGCGCGCGAGGACCGCCTTGCTGAAACCCCGGTCCGCCAGCGCGGCGACCGTGGCGGCCACGGTGTCCATGTGCGCCTCGGGCGAGGGCACGGCGCGGACGTCCGACGGCCGCGGCAGCACCTCCCGTGGCAGGACAACGGCCGCGGAAGAATCATCCGCATCGGCGCGGAGCACCGTTCGCGGGAGTACGAGGTGCCCGGGGACACGCGTGCCGGAGCCGGTGTCGAAGGGCAGGACACCGACCGCCAGCGGCGCGCGGGCAGCCTTCAGCTGCCGGGACACCTCGGCGGCGAGCCGGCCCGGGTCGGTCTCGGTGACGGTCCGCTGGACACCCTGCGCGAGCAGGGCGCGGCGGGCCGTCGCGAGCAGGAAGTCACCCCGCTGGTAGCGGGCGGCGAGGTCGACCGGGGTCGCCGGCGCGGTACTGGTCGTCACGCCTCCAGCGTCCCAGGATCCGGGAGGTCCGCGGGGAAAGTGTTGCCGGGGCAACACCGTGTCCAGGCTCCTGCCGCAGGCAGGATCACACCTTCCCCGCGGGGACTCCCCGACGGCTACTTGAGCGCGTCGATGAGCGCCTCACGCTGGCGCTCGCCGAGGCCGGCGGCACGCCGGTCGGGGTCGATGCCCGCCTGCTCGAGCAGGGCGGCGACCTTGACAGCGCCCAGGCCGGGGACGGCCTTCAGCAGCTGGGTGACCTTCGTCTTCCCGATGGTCTTGTTCTCCTTGGCCTGCTTGAGCACCTTCTCGATGCTCTCCTTGCCGGACTTGATCGACGCAAGCAGCTCGGAACGCGCCTTACGTGCCTCGGCCGCCTTCGCGAGGGCCTCGGCGCGCTGCTCCGGAGTCAACGTGGGCAGAGCCAACGTAGTAGTCCTTTCCTCATCAGGTCTCCGCTTTCGCGGCCGACGGCCTTATCCCCATGCTTGCAGGTGCAAGCGCTGGCCAGCCGTCTCTTACCACCGCCCCAGTAAACGCCACGACGTTCACGGACGTACAACCGACACGCACTTATTACCCCTCGACCACCCGGTGGGCAACCCGTCGCCTCCCCGCTCCAGCCTGCGGAAACGTCCACCCGACACGCTTCGCAGCCGGGTTCGCTCACTCGAAAGTGCGGCGCATTTCACCCGCTATGGGTGACTACTTTCGTTCCCACATAAGGAAAATGTTGAAAATTGATGATCTTGTACCGGTTTACGTGGCCACCCGTTAGCGGGACGTCGTAACCGAAGAGTTGCCTGAGTTGACCATGCTCGGAACGCCCGTTCCGCATTAGAGTCGGCGGCACCCAGACCACCGGCGAATGAGTCCACGGGAGTCCCCCATGTTGAGCACGATGCAGGACCGGCCGCTGTCGCTGGCCACGCTGCTCCGCCACGGCACCTCGGTGCACGCGGGGAGCGAAGTCATCACCTGGACCGGTTCAGAAGCCCGCCGCGAGAGCTACGCCGAGCTCGGCAAGCACGCCGCCCGGCTCGCGAACGCCCTCCGGAGCCTCGGGGTGACCGGCGATCAGCGCGTCGGCACATTCATGTGGAACAACGCCGAGCACCTCGCCGCCTACCTCGCCGTCCCCGCGATGGGCGCGGTGCTGCACACGCTGAACATCCGGCTGTTCCCCGAGCAGCTGACGTTCGTGGCCAACCACGCCGAGGACCAGGTCGTCATCGTGGACGGCACCCTGGTCCCACTACTGGCGAAGCAGCTACCAGGGCTAAAGACGGTCAAACACGTCATCGTCGCGAACGGCGACGCCGCCGCGCTGGAGGCGCCGGCCGGGGTCCAGGTGCACTCCTACGACGCGCTGCTGGCCGCCCAGCCCGACGAGTTCGACTGGCCGCTGGTCGACGAGCGCTCGGCCGCCGCGATGTGTTACACCTCGGGCACGACCGGTGACCCCAAGGGCGTCGTGTACTCCCACCGCTCGATCTGGCTGCACTCGATGCAGGTCTGCATGACCGACAGCATGCGGCTGGCCCAGCACGACAAGGCCCTCGCCATCGTCCCGATGTTCCACGCGATGGCCTGGGGCATGCCCTACGCCGCGCTGATGGTCGGCGCGTCCCTGCTCATGCCGGACCGTTTCCTCCAGCCCGCCCCGATCGCCGCGCTGCTCGCCGCCGAGAAGCCGACGTTCGCGGGCGCGGTGCCGACGATCTGGCAGGGCCTGCTCGCCCACCTCGACGCGAACCCGCAGGACATCTCCCACCTGCGCGAGGTCGTCGTCGGCGGCTCGGCGGCACCGCCGTCGCTGATGCACGCCTTCGAGGACCGCTACAACGTGCCGATCCTGCACGCGTGGGGCATGACCGAGACGTCGCCACTGGGCAGCGTCGCGCGGCCGCCGGCGTCGGCGACCGGCGAAGAGCACTGGGCCTACCGTTACACGCAGGGCCGCTTCCCCGCGTCGGTCAGCGCGCGGCTGATCGGCGACAACGGCGAAGTCCTGCCGTGGGACAACGAGGCCGTGGGCGAGCTGGAGGTCCAGGGGCCGTGGATCGCGGCCGCCTACCACGGCGGCGCCGAGGTCGACCCGGACAAGTTCCACGACGGCTGGCTGCGCACCGGCGACGTCGGCAAGATCAGCCCGGACGGCTTCCTGACCCTGACCGACCGGGCGAAGGACGTCATCAAGTCCGGCGGCGAGTGGATTTCCTCGGTCGATCTGGAGAACCAGGTCATGGCGCATCCCGCGGTCGCGGAGGCCGCGGTGATCGGCATCCCGGACGAGAAGTGGGACGAGCGGCCGCTGGTCGCCGTCGTGCTCAAGGAGGGCCAGAACGTCACCGCCGAGCAGCTGCGCGAGTTCCTGGCCGACAAGGTCGCGAAGTGGCAGCTGCCGGAGAACTGGACTTTCGTGGACGAGGTGCCGAAGACCAGTGTCGGCAAGTTCGACAAGAAGCGGCTGCGGGCGTTCCACTCCGAGGGAAAGCTCGACATCTCACAGCTCTAACGGGTAAACATCCGGCGAGTCAGATGGTCCGTGGGGGCCTCCCTGAGGGAATCTAGGTCCCTCAGGGAGGCCCCCACGGGCTTGTGGCAGATGGGACTGGGGATGCAGCAGCGCAGCAGGCGGAACTTCTTCGCACTGGCGGGTATGGCGGCGGCGGGCGTGACCGCGGCCGCGTGCGGGTCGAACACGGGCAGGCAGGGCAATCCGCCGCCGTCGACGGCGTACTCGGCGGCGCCGCCGGAACCGGCGAAACCCACGCTGCAGCAGTGGTATCACGCGTACGGCGAGGACGGCGTCCAGGACGCGGTGAAGCGCTACGCCGCCGCGTACCAGAAGGCCAAGGTCTCCGTGCAGTGGAACCCGGGCGACTACGACTCGAAGATCGTGACGGCCCTGCAGAACAGCCCCGTGCCGGACGTCTTCGAGGCACAGGTCAAGATCGACTGGGTGCGGCAGAACCAGGTCGTCCCGCTCGACGACCTCATCGGCCCGGTGAAGAGCGACTTCACCCCGGCGCTGCTCGCCGCGAACACGGTCGAGGGCAAGGTCTACGGCATCCCGCAGGCCATCGACACCCAGGTTCTCTTCTACCGCAAGAGCCTGCTGTCCGCCGCGGGCGTGCAGCCGCCGCAGACCGTCGACGAACTGATCGACGCGGCGGCGAAACTCACCAAGGGCGGAGTGAAGGGCTTGTTCGTCGGCAACGACGGCGGCGTCTCGACGCTGACCGGCCCGCTGCTGTGGTCGGCAGGGCTCGACTACCTGAAGAACGACAACCGCGAGGTCGGCTTCGACGACCCGCGCGCGGCGACGGCGTTCGGCAAGCTGCGCGCGCTCAACACGAACAACTCGCTGCTGCTCGGCGCGCCGACGGACTGGTCGGATCCCGCCGCGTTGATCGACGGCCTCGCCGCGATGCAGTGGACCGGGCTGTGGAACGTGCCGAAGATCCAGGCCGCGCTGAAGGACGACTTCGGCGTGCTGGCGTTCCCGAAGCTCGACGGCAGCGGCGCGCCGTCGGTTCCGGTCGGCGCGTACGGCGCGATGGTCAACGCCAAGAGCCCGAACGTGGCCGCCGCCAAGGACTTCGTGAAGTGGCTGTGGATCGACCAGACGGCGGATCAGCTGGAGTTCGCCACGAAGTTCGGCTTCCACGTGCCGGCCCGGCAGAGCCTGGTGGACAAGGCGGACAACCTGAAGTCCGGCCCCGCCGCCGACGCCGCCCGGTTCGTCAAGGAGAACAGCCACCTCATCGGCGGCCCAGTGTGGACCCAGCCGTCGAACACCGCGCTGAGCGACGCGGTCGCGAAGATCGCCAAGGAAACCGCCGACCCGGCGGCCGAGACGAAGAAGGCGGTCGACGTCGCGAAGGCCGAGCTGAAGCGCCTGTTCGGCTGATGCGGTCGCGCAAGGCCCGCGACACCGCGGTCTTCTGGCTGTTCGTGGGGCCGCTCCTGATCGGGCTGATCGTGTTCGCGTACCTGCCGATCGGCTGGAGCGCGTACCTGTCCTTCTTCGACGCGCGCAACACGGTCACCCCGAGCACGTTCGTCGGGCTGGACAACTACGCGCACATGCTGACCGACGAACCGTTCTTGTCCAGCCTCGGGACGTTCAGCGTGTTCGCGGTGTTCATCGTGCCGCTGACCTTCGTGCTTTCACTGGCGCTGGCGGTCGGGGTCAACCAGCTGAAATTCGCCCGCGCGTTCTTCCGTTCGGTGTTCTTCCTTCCCTTCGCCTGTTCCTACGTGGTGGCCTCGCTGATCTGGAAGACGTCGTTGTTCTCCGGTGTCCGATATGGACTGGCGAACTCGGTGCTGGGCTTGTTCGGCGCCGACCCGGTGGCCTGGACCGGGACCGTGCATCCGCCCTTGTACTGGGTCGTGCTGGTGACCGCGCGGCTGTGGTTGCAGCTGGGTTTCTACATGATCCTGTTCCTCGCCGCGCTGCAACGAATCCCGAAGCATCTCTACGAGGCGGCGTGGCTCGACGGCGCGAAACCCGGCTGGCAGGTGTTCCGGCACATCACGCTGCCGCAGTTGCGCGCGACGTCCGTCGCGGTGCTGCTGCTCAACCTCATCAACGCGTACCAGGCGTTCGACGAGTTCTACAACATCATGGGCGATTCACGCGGCTATCCGCCGTTCGCCAGGCCGCCGCTGGTGTACCTCTACTACACCTCGCTCGGCTCCGGCGGTCAGGACCTCGGGCGCGGCAGCGCGGGCGCGGTGATCCTGGCGCTGATCATCGCGCTGGTGACCCTGTTGCAGGGCAGGGTGTTCCGGTTCGATCGGGAGGCGGTGTGAAAGCGCTCGCGCGGTGGACCGCGCTCCTCGTCGCGACGGTGCTCTTCCTGCTGCCGTTCTACCTGCTGCTGCGCAACGGCCTGTCGACCCGCGCCGAGATCACCGCGCCCGGCTGGACGTTCTTCCCCTCGACGGTGCACTGGGAGAACATCGGCGACCTGTTCTCGCTGCAGGACGTCCCGTTCGCGCACAGCCTGCTGACGTCGGCCGTCGTCGCCGTGGTCCAGACCGCCGGCGTGCTGCTGGTGTGCTCGCTCGCGGGCTACGGACTGGCCAGGATTCCTTACCGGCACTCGAAAAAGGTGCTGTACGCGGTGATCGCGACGTTGATGATCCCGACATCGGTCACCTTCGTGCCCAGCTTCGTGGTGGTGTCCACCCTCGGCTGGGTCTCGGATCTGCGCGGGCTGGTGATCCCCGGGATCTTCAGCGCCTTCAGCGTGTTCCTTTTCCGGCAGCATTTCGTGGACTTCCCCCGCGAACTGGAGGAAGCGGGCCGGATGGACGGGCTGAGCCGCTGGGGCGTGTTCTGGCGGATCGTGGTGCCGAACTCGCGCGGGTTCTTCGCGGCGATCGCGGTGATCACCGTGATCGGCAGCTGGAACGCGTTCCTGTGGCCGCTGGTGATCGCGCAGTCGCCGGACTCGTGGACCGTCCAGGTGGCATTGTCCGGGCTGCTCACCTCGCAGAATCCCCAGCTGAACCTGCTGTTCCTCGCCGCGGCGATCTCGATCCTGCCGATCGTGCTCCTGTTCGTCTTCCTGCAGCGTTACCTGGTGCGCGGCGTCGCCGAATCCGGCCTCAAAGGATAGTCACTCCCAGGAGTCGGCCTGATTAGCCCGAATGGCGGCACTATGAGGCATTAACAAATGTGACCCTGTGCGCTCATCATGGAACGCGGGGCGGACAACAGACGACGGGTCCATGGCTGCTCCGCAAGATCGACTGAGACCGGAGCCCGTTCGAGGGGGAACGCCATGGCCACCTGGTGGATCGACTACAGCGCAGCGAAACTCTCCGCCGCCACGATAAAATCGGCCAAGATCGGGTCGAACGGCGAGACCGCGACCGGCGTCATCCGCTACATCGACGCGCCGAATCTGCTCGGCACCAAGCACACGAACGCGTCCGAGTACCGCGACCAGTTGAATTCCGGCCTCGGCCTCGCCATGTACTTCGAGGTCGACCAGGACGACGCGATAGGCGGGTACGCGCAGGGGCAGGAAAACGCGCGGCGCGCGCTCGCCGGGTGCAACTACCTCGGCTTTCCCGGCGTGATCTTCTTCTGCGCCGACCGGTGGTTCAACGCTCCAGGGCGGCCGGTCATCACGGCCGCCCTGTGGCAGGCCTATCTCGACGGCGCGGTGAGCATCCTTGGCCGGGGCCGGGTCGGCGCATACGGATTCGCCGACGCGATGGACGCCGGCCGCGGCCACGTCGACTACTTCATCCAGTGCGGGGCCTGGGAAGCGGCCCGCGGCTTCATCAACGGCTGGCAGGACAACAACTATCAGCCCATCGTCGGGGGCATCCAGACCGACCGGGTCCTGATCCTGCGCCCGATCCCCTTCACCCCCGGTGGAGGTTCGTCCGCGTTCATGAACGACGAGGAGTGGAACATGCAGCTACAGTCCGGAGAGCGACGCAGCATGTCGTTCGACATCCCCGCCGGGGCCAGCCAGATCCGCGTCAACTGCCCGGTCGACTTCATCATCGTGCACGGGATCTGGCAAGCCGGTGAAGGGCTTCCCGAGGGCGACAAGTTCGACTACAAGTGGAGCAACGAAGCCGACTTCCACATCGACCGGCTCCGGCCGTGGAAGATCGACGTGGCGCCCGGCGCGACGCAGGGATCCATCATCTACACCTATTCCCCGGGGCATCCGGAACGAACGGCTTCCCTTTCGTTCCGCTGATCCCGCTTTCCGCCGAGCCAGCGGAAAATCAGGACGAACGACAGCACCAGCGCGCCGCCGTCGGTGAGCAACGACGGCAGGAGCCCGGCAGGACCGTAGAGTTCCAGTGACGCGCGGAAAACCGCGGGCGGGATCGCGATCACGCCCGCCGCCTGGGTGATGTTGACGATCAGCACCAGCCAGAAGATCCGCGCACGCGGCCACAGCGCCAGGAGACCGAGCAGGTTACCGGCCAGGTAGAGATCCCCTACCAGCCGGAGCACGGTGAGGAATCCTGGCGCTTCGGCCCGCGCCTCGGCGGGTGACTTCCCCGCCAGCCGCATGGCCGTTTCGATCATGTGCGGGTCGATGACGACGAAGTTCTGCAGTGCCGTGCCGATCGCGAACACCGCCGAGCACACCGCGACCACCAGCCGCAGTCTCGGCGTCCACGTTTCCCCGGTATCTGCCATGACTCCCCCTGTTCTCTATCACCGATAGAGAACAATCTATCACTGATAGAGTGCTCGGGTGGCACGCAAAGGCACGCTCGACCGTGAGCAGATCACCGAGGCCGCACTGGGCCTGCTCGACGAGGTCGGACTGGCCGAACTCAGCACGCGCAAACTGGCCACCCGCCTCGGGATCAGCTCGCCGACGCTGTACTGGCACGTCCAGGACAAGGGACAGCTGCTCGATCTGCTCGCGGAGGCCATCTGCGCGGACGCGTTCGAGATCGACGGCTCGCTGCCGTGGCGCGAGCAGCTGGCGAGCGGACTCCGGCAGTTCCGCGCCCTGCTGCTACGCCATCGCGACGCCGCGACACTGCTCCGCGAACGCCCGCCGACCGGGCCGCATCGGCTGGGGCACATCGAGACGACAGTGCGCATCCTGCTCGACGCGGGCTTCTCCGCCGACGAGACCGCCGGGATCGCCCGTCTGCTCGCCGCGCACGTGCTCGCCTCCGTCGAACAGTTGCCATCGGTCTCCAAGGACGCCAAGAACCCTTTCGCCGCAGGCGAAATCGACAAGCCCACCCCAGCGAGTTCCGGGGACTACCCGAATCTGCGCGGCCTCGCTCCCGCGTTCGCTCGTCTATCCACAGAGGACTTGTTCGAACTCGGCATCGACATCATCCTCGACGGCCTCGACCACCGCCGCCGCCGAACCCGCCGGAAACGCTAGCGCCCCACTGCCGGCCACCCGGGTACCGAATGCGAGATTTCTTCGTGTTTCCCTTCCCTGCCGTTCACCGTCCCGCTAACCTCATGCGGCACCGTGCACAACGGCCCGGAATCCAGGCAGCAGGGAGCACAAGATGGCCGAACTGACCAGGCGCGCGTTCACCACGGCGGGCGTCACCGGCCTCGGGCTGCTGCTGTGCACCCCTGCTTCGAACGCGCTCGACCGCGCGCTGCGGCTGACCGGCACCCGCACGGTGTCGACGTCCGGCACCACGCTCGAATCCGTCGCCACCCCGGTGACCGCGGGTCCCGGCTACACCCGGCTCACCGCGGGCCCCGGCTGGCCGCTCAAGGTCCGCGACGAACTGGCCACGGCGAAGGCGGGCCGGGACGACCGGCGCCGCGCGCTGAGTTCGTTCGTGCAGTTCACCGATCTGCACATCACCGACACCGAGAGCCCGGCAAGGTTCGAATACCTGCACGCTTTCGCCGGCGGCGCGCACCGCCCGCAGGAGACGCTCGGCGCCGTCGCCACCAACGCGCTGGTGCGCCGCGTGAACAGCCTGCGCGCCGGGCCGTTCACCGGACGGCCGTTCGACCTCGTGGTGACCACCGGCGACAACACCGACAACCACGAACACCTCGAACTCGACTGGTTCCTCACGCTCCTCAACGGCGGCTCGGTGACCCAGAACTCAGGCGACCCGCATCGCTACGAGGGCGTTCAGAACTCCGGCAACAAGCAGTACTGGAATCCCGGGATCCCGCTCGACGACGCGTATTCGAAGAAGGGTTTCCCGCAGCTGCCCGGCCTCCTCGAAGCGGCGGGCGGCACCTTCGCCGCGAGCGGCCTCGACGTCCCGTGGTACTGCACGTTCGGCAACCACGACGACAGCATCGTGGGCACGCTGCCGGACCTGCCAGGCCAGGAAGCCTGGTACACCGGCAGGTACAAGGTGATCGGGAAGGACGAGAGCACCACCCGCAAGCTCGCCGCGGCGCTCGCGAAACCCGGCGCCACGGTGCCGGTCGGCGAACTGTTCGGTGGCTCGGGCACGATCCGCGAGGTCACCCCGGACGAGCGGCGCCGCCCCTTCAGCACCGCGGAATTCGTGCGCGCGCACCTGGACACCGCGCACACCGGGCCGGGCCCGGTCGGGCACGGTTTCGGCGAGAACAACGCCGACGGCCGCAACGTCTACTACACGTTCCGCATCGCGCCGGGGATCACCGGCATCAGCCTCGACACCACGACGCTCGGCGGTTTCGCGGACGGGTCGATCGGGCTCGGCCAGTTCACCTGGGTCGAGTCGATCCTCAAGCGCGGCAGCTCGACCTACTACGATTTCTTCGGCAACCGGGTCACCCAGCAGGTCACCGACGAGCTGTTCATCCTGTTCAGCCACCACACCAGCACGTCCATGGGCAACCTGCTGCCCGACCGGCGGCACCCGCTGGAGCTCCGGCTGAACGGCGACACGTTCGCCGGCCTGCTCAACCGCTTCCCGAACGTCCTGGCCTGGGTCAACGGACACACCCACGAGAACAAGATCACCCCGCACCGCGGCAAGACACCGGCGCAGAGCTTCTGGGAGATCAACACCGCGTCGCACATCGACTTCCCGCAACACGCCCGCGTCATCGAGGTCGCCGACAACGCCGACGGCACGCTGTCTCTGTTCACCACGCTCATCGAGGCCGAATCGCCGTACGCCGCCGCCTACGGTGACCACGGCGCGGACGCGCTGGCGTCGCTGTACCGGGAACTGTCCTACAACGACGTCCAAGCCGTACCGGGCCGGGTGGGCACGGACGCGGACCACAACACCGAGCTGCTGCTCCTCAATCCCCTCGCCTGAGCCCTCGCTGTGCCAAAGTGAGGCATGGACATCGAGCTGGCGGACGCCGTCGCGAGCGTGCGGGACGAATTGCTGACAGCGGCGGCACAGGGTGCGGGCGCGGACCTCGAGTTCGTGGTCGGGCCG
Organism: Amycolatopsis sp. NPDC058986; assembly: GCF_042741125.1. Lineage (NCBI taxonomy): Bacteria > Bacillati > Actinomycetota > Actinomycetes > Pseudonocardiales > Pseudonocardiaceae > Amycolatopsis > Amycolatopsis sp. NPDC058986. The sequence continues at coordinate 45,694 of NZ_JBHYJW010000029.1, forward strand.
ATCGAGCTGGAGTTCGCCGTCGAACTGCGCAAGGATGCCAAGGCCAAGGCGGGTTTCAAGGCGTGGGTGGTGTCCGCCGACGTCGAAGCCGGCGTGGTGCGCGGACGCACGCACAAGGTGAAGCTGACGGTCACCCCACGGCTCCCGGACGGCGGTGACGTCGTCGTCGCCGGAGCGGCGTCCCGTCCGGCAGGGCCGGGAGACGTGTCGGAATACGTGGGCCGCTGAGAGTTCCCTCGTGGAATGGGCACGCGTCGCCGCGGTCACCGGTCCCGGTGGCCCCGGCTCGGGCTACGTCGTCGCGCCGCGGCTGGTGCTGACGTCGGCCCACGTCGTGCACGCGACGGGTGATGCGGTGACGGTGTTCCGCCCGGGTCGGGCCGGGGAGTTCACCGGGCGAGTGGTGTGGTGCGGAACGCCGGCGGGCCGTGACGACGCGGCGTTGGTCGAGGTGGGCGACGAGGCGTGGGAACCGATACCCGGCGCCGTCGCGTGGGGCCACACGGTCACTCATCGGACCGGAATCCCTTGTGTCACTTGGGGTTCACCCGACCTGGTGCAGCGCGCGGGGCGGCCGGCCGAGGTGGCGCAGGTGTCCGGGACGTTCAACGCCGGGGACCGCATGGTCGGCGACCGGTACGTGCTGAACCTCGACATTCACCCGCCCGCGCCGACGGGTCCCGGCACTTCGCCGTGGGGAGGCCTGTCCGGCGCGGCGCTGTGCTGCGGCGAGCTGGTCACCGGGGTCATCGCGACGGATCCGGCCGGGCGCGGGCATTCCGCGCTCGAAGCTGTCCCGATGTACGTGCTGCTGCGCGATCCCGCCTTCGCCACGCTCGTCGGTGACGCCACGCTCGACCCCGTCGAACTGCGGGACCTGACCGATCCACAGGCGCGCGTCCAGGTCGGCGGGACGGTCACGTCGCCTGCCGGTCTGCTGCCCGCGCGCCGCGCCATGGTCCCGTTCCGCGGCCGTGAGGACCTGCTCGGCGAACTCCGGGCCTGGGCGGAATCGCCGGGTTCGAGCCTGTGGCTGCTGCACGGCCAAGGTGGCCAGGGCAAGACCAGGCTGGTGCACGAGTTCGCCGCCCGGCTCGGCTGGACAGCACTGTGGCTCGACGCCGCCGCTGCGGATCTCGGCGTCCTCTCGGACACGGTCGTACCGCTGCTCGTGGTCGTCGACTACGCCGAGACCCGTATCGACCAGCTGGCCACGTTGCTCGACATCGTGGCGCGACGCCGCTCGAACACGCCGGTGAAGATCGTCGCGCTGGCGCGGACAGCGGGTTCGTGGTGGCAGCAACTGGCGAGCGAGAACGACGTCGCGGGTGACATGGTCGACGTCGCGACGGTGCGCGAGCTGCCGATCCTGGACGCCACCGCCTCCGGTCAAGACGACATGTACCGCGCGGCGGTGGACGCCTTCGCCGCCGCGCTCACTTCCGCGCCGAACTTCGGCGGCGTGGACTGGGCTTCGGCCGCCGCCGGGTGTTCCCCGCCGACGACGTCCGGCGACGAGACGGTCCTGTCGGTGCAGATGACAGCGCTTTCCGACCTGCTCGACGCCGCGCGTCCCGGCCAGGGCACCGGGACACGCGGCCCGGAGGACCGGCTGCTCGATCACGAACGCCGGTACTGGGAAAGCACCGCGCGGGCCCACGGCCTGCTGCCCGCCCTGAGCATGGCGACGTTGACCGACGCGATCACCGCGGCCGCCCTGATCGGCCCGCCAAGGCATGAGGACGCCGACAAGTTCCTGACGCTGATCCCGGGCCTGGCCGACCAGCCGCTGGACCGCCGCGACACCGTCCGTGCCTGGCTGACGGACCTCTACCCGTCCGACGGGCAAACCGCTTTCGCCTACCTGCAACCGGATCGGCTCGCCGAACGGCTCATCGGACGGTTCGTCCTCGACCGCACCCGCAACGGCCTGATCGACGCGCTGATCCCCGCACTCGTCAAAGGCGCGGCCGAGGATCTGCTGACGTTCTGCACGCGTGCGGCCGCGCACAGAGTTTTCGGTGACGCGGTGCGCGAGTACGTAACGTCGTTGTGCCTGCGGTACGCCGATGTGCTGGCGGTACCCGCGATCGACGTCGCCACGCAGGTGGAGGATCCGCGCCCGCTCGTCGCCGCACTCGACCGCATCGCGACCGATCCCGCCACCGAAACCGAACGTCTCGTCGCCTGGTCGAAGGCGCTGCCCGAACACAGTACGGCGCTGGCGGAAACGACCATCCACATCAGACGGTCGCTGGTCGCCAGGTTCCGTGCTTCGGCGGGCCGGAACGGAATGGGAGGCAGGGCAAGGCTCGCGAGCGGTCTCCACAATCTCGCCATCAGCCTGGATACGCCGGAGCGGTGGCCGGAAGCCCTAGCGCTCCTCACCGAAGCCATAGCGGCCTACCGTGATCTCGCCGCCGCATACCCCGCCAAGGTCCTCCCTGAACTCGCTAACGGGCTCAACAGCCTTTCGAATCTGCAGGCACACCTCGGACAACGAGCAAACGCACTCGACACCTGTACCGAAGCCGTGGAAATCTATCGACGGCTGGCCGACAGCGAGCCCGAGACATTCATGCCCCTCTTCGCCAGAACGCTGAGCAACCTCGCTTCCTGCCAGGCAGCCCTCGGCCGCCGTACCGAAGCTCTCGAATCCATCACCGAGTCGGTGAAAATCGAACGGCGATTGGCCGAGGAAGAACCCGATGTGGTCAACGCTCACCTGGCGAACGCTTTGCACAATCTCGCCCTCCGTCAGGCGGCCGTAGGCAGGTTGGCCGCCGCGCTCGCCACCACCACCGAAACCGTCGACCGGTATCGCGAACTCGCCGCCCTGCGACCGGATGCCTACACCTTCGATCTCGCGGCGAGCCTCAGCAACCTCGGGCTCAGGCTGGAACGCTTCGCGCACCACAACAAAAGCTTGTACGCATGTAACGAAGCGGTCGACCTCTACCGACGGCTTGTCGCGAAAAGACCTGCCGCCACTTTCCTCTCACACCTGGCTAGCGGCCTAATCAATCTCTCACGCATGCAAGAAAAAATTGGCCTCCGAGAAGAGCCCTTAGCCACAGCGGCCGAGGCGGTTGAACTTTTGCGGCAGCTTGGGAAAAGCCAGCCGAACGCATTCCTTCCTGCGCTCGCCACAAGTTTCGACAACCTGTCAAGCAGACAGGAGAGTGTCGGCCATACAGCAGAGGCTCTTTCTTCCAGCACGGCAGCGGTGGAGATCTCCCGGCGGCTCGTCGAGTCCGAACCGGACGCGTTCCTTCCCGGCCTCGCCGCCCACTTGAACACCCTCGCCCATCGTCAGGCAAACATAGGGCAACAAGAGGCGGCATTGGCCTCCGTCACCGAAGCCGTCGAGATCACCCGGCACCTCACCAAAACCGAACCTTATGCACATCTGCCAGACCTCGCCAGCTACATAAATGACCTCGGCAACCACCAAGCCGGTACCGGGGACCTGTCTGCAAGTATCGCTTCACTCACTGAAGCCGCAGTCATCTGGCGTCGCCTCACCGAGGCTGAACCGGCACATCTGCCCAACCTCGCCCGTACCCTGAACACCCTCGGCAACCACCAATCCACCTCCGGCGCCCCTGAGGCGGGCAGCGCCACCCTTGCCGAAGCCGTCGCCATCCGTACCCAGCTCGCCCAGGCTAACCCGTTGAAGCACCTGCCCGGCGTCGCCGAGAGCCTGCACAACCTCGCCCTCGTCCAGAGCGATCTCGGGCGCCACGACGAAGCCTTTGCCTCCGTCACCGAGGCAGTCGAGATCTACAGACCACTGGCCACTGGAGACCCTGGCAGGTTCCGGTTCCCCTTCGGATGTTCGCTCCACGAACTCGCGAACCATCAGCTGGACCGAGATCTGCACCAGGAAGCGCTGGACACGCTCAGTGAAGCCGTCGCCATCCGCTGCGAGCTGGGTACCTCGGACAGCAGGCTCACCGACCTCGGGGACAGCCTAAACAACCTCGCTCTCTGCCACGAGGCGCTCGGCCAACGGGACGAGGCACTACGAGCCATCGACGAAGCGGCCAAGATCTTCCAACGGCTGGGCAGCCACGAGGACGAACTCGAACGTGCTCGGCGGATCCGAAAGCGGCTCCAGGGCGACGCCTGAGCGGCATTACCTCCGGGGTAATCGACGTCGCGCACGCCATGGGGCAGGCTCCACGGCATGACCGACCCCGAAGGCACCCAGCTGTTCCACCGGACCATGCCCTTCAGCGAACGGCTCGGCATCGAGGTGCTGGAGCACGGCCCCGAGCTGGTCCGCAGCCGGCTCGAGCACGCCGAAGACCTCTGCACACTCGGCGGCGTGCTCCACGGCGGCGCTCTGATGGCGCTGGCCGACTCGACGGGCGCGGTGTGCGCGTTCCTCAATCTGCCCGAGGGCGCTCAAGGCACGACGACCGTCGAGTCGAAGACGAACTTCCTGCGTGCCATCCGTTCGGGCTACGCGGTTGCGTCGTCCAGGCCACTGCACGCGGGGCGGAAGTTCGTCGTGGTGGAGACGGAGATCCACGACGACGCCGGCAAGCTGGTCGCGAAAGTGACACAGACGCAGGCAGTCTTGTAGACAACTGTTTACATACCCGGCCTGACCGGCGAAAATCTCTCGCTACTGGGTGGGTGCCGAGGGATGGAGCCGGAATGCGGGTGCGCGGGTTGTTCACGTTACTGTCCATCGCCATGTTGACCGCAGTGACCGCGCAGGTCGCCGAGGCGCAGCCGGGGCGACCCGGTGACGACGAGGCGATCGACTACCACGAATGGTCGAACTCGCACGGCTTCCGCCACGGCGACGCGGCAGGCGTCGGGATCGAGCACGACGGGCTGCGCATCACCCGGCCGGTGGGCACGATCCAGCACGCCGAGCCCGGGCTGGGCACCAACCGGACGTACGAGTACGGCAGCTGGACGTCGCCGATGTACGCCCAGGGCTTCGACGCGACGCAGCTGATCGCGTCGTGGAACGCGAAGACGCCCGCGAAGACGTGGCTGCAGGTCGAGGCCAAGGGCCGCACGGCAGCCGGGGCCGAGACCACGTGGTACGTGATGGGCCGCTGGGCGAGTGGCGACGGCGACATCCAGCGGACCAGTGTCAACGGCCAGGACGACGCCAACGCGAGCGTGGACGTCGATACGCTCGGCACGAAGAGCGGTGTCACGCTGCGGTCCTACCAGCTGCGGATCACGCTGTACCGCGAGGCAGGCTCGCGCGTCACCCCGGTGGTGACGTCGCTGGGCGCGATGACGTCCGCGGTGCCCGACCGTTTCGACGTCCGGACGACGAAACCGGGCCGTGCCACCGGGATCGAGCTCGACGTCCCGCCGTACGCCCAGAACCTCCACAAAGGACAGTTCCCGCAGTACGGCGGCGGCGGGGAGAACTGGTGCAGCCCGACCGCGACGGAGATGGTCGCCGAATACTGGGGCAAGCGGCCCAAGCCCGCGGACATGGCCTGGATCCCGGCGGACTACGTCGATCCGTCCGTGGCCTACGCGGCGCGCTACACCTACGACTACGCCTACGAGGGCACCGGGAACTGGCCGTTCAACACCGCCTACGCCGCCTCGCTCGGGCTGCGCGGGCACATCACCCGGCTGCATTCGCTCAACGAGCTGGAAAACTACATCGCCCGCGGCATCCCGGTCATCACGTCGCAGTCGTTCGAGTCCAGCGAACTCGACGGCGCGGGGTACGGCACCGCCGGGCACATCATGGTCGTCATCGGGTTCACGAAGGACGGTGACGTCATCACGAACGACCCGGCGTCCAACAGCAACGACAACGTCCGCACCGTCTACAAGCGCGACCAGTTCGAAAAGATCTGGCAGCGCACCCAGCGGCACACCGCGGACGGCAGTGTCGCGAGCGGGCCCGGTGGCGTCGTCTACCTGATCACCCCGGCCTGACCGGCGTCACCCCGGCCACGCATGCGGGAGTCGCCATGTCCGCATGATCCGTGGCAAGCTGCGAGTACCAGCACCAGCACCGCAGCCGAAAGGTGGTCGAGGCATGCCGTACGAGGTCCAAGGTGTCGTCGCACGTGCGAAGGGTGAGCCGGTCACGCTGGAGACCGTGCTCGTCCCCGACCCGGGCCCCGGCGAGGCGGTGGTCTCGGTGCAGGCCTGCGGCGTGTGCCATACCGACCTGCACTATCGCGAAGGCGGCATCAACGACGAGTTCCCGTTCCTGCTCGGCCACGAAGCCGCCGGACGTGTCGAGCGGGTCGGCGAGGGCGTCACCGATCTCGAACCCGGCGACTACGTCATCCTGAACTGGCGGGCCGTCTGCGGCACCTGCCGGGCCTGTCGCCGCGGCAAACCGTGGTACTGCTTCTCGACGTTCAACGCCGCTCAGCCGATGACGCTGTCCGATGGCACGAAGCTCAGCCCGGCACTCGGCATCGGCGCGTTCCTCGAGAAAACGCTTGTCCACAGTGGACAGTGCACGAAGGTCGACCCCGAGGCCGAACCGGCGGTGGCCGGGCTGCTCGGCTGCGGCGTCATGGCAGGGATCGGCGCCGCGCTCAACACGGGTGCGGTGAGCCGGGGCGATTCGGTGGCCGTGATCGGCTGCGGCGGGGTCGGGAACGCCGCGGTAGCCGGGGCGAAGCTCGCCGGCGCGACTACGATCGTCGCAATCGACACGGACGACCGCAAGCTCACCTGGGCACAGGAGTTCGGCGCGACCCACACGCTCAACAGCAAGGGCCTCGATGAGGGCGAAGTGGTCGAGACCATCCGGGAGGCCACCGGCTCGTTCGGCGCGGACGTGGTCATCGACGCCGTGGGCAGGCCGGAGACCTGGCGTCAGGCCTTCTACGGCCGCGATCTCGCCGGGACGGTCGTGCTGGTCGGGGTGCCGACGCCGGAAATGCGCCTCGACGACATGCCGCTCATCGACTTCTTCTCGCGCGGCGGGTCGCTCAAATCGTCCTGGTACGGCGACTGCCTGCCCTCGCGGGACTTCCCGCTGCTGGTGGACCTCTATCTGCAGGGCAAGCTCCCGCTGGACAAGTTCGTCACCGAACGAATCGGCGTGAACGACGTCGAATCGGCGTTCGGCCGGATGCACCGCGGCGAGGTGCTGCGCAGCGTGGTGACGTTCTGATCCTCTTCACCGACGCCGAGTATCCGGCCGATCCCTACCCCGGGGCACGGCCGGGATGTTCGTTCGTCCATTCGGACGGTGCGGGGCGTCCGCTCGACACGGCGCCGCCGGGCTGGCGGGACCGTCAGGCGGTGCTGGCCTACGGTTCCAACGCCTGCCCCTCGAAAATCACCTGGCTGCGCACCGAACTGGGACTGAACGGACCGGTCGTGGTGGTGAAGGCGCGCTGTACCGGGCTCGGCGCGGTGTGGGCGTCCGGCCTCCGGAAACGCGACGGTCAGCGGCCCGCCACCCTGACCGCGCTGCCGGAAGTCGTCGAGGAGCACGCCGTCTGGTTCGTGACTCCCGACCAACTCGCGATTCTCGATATATGCGAAGGACGCGGCGAACGTTATCACCTGGCCCGGTTGGGGAACCCGGACATCACACTGGAAGACGGCTCGCGGCCCGCGGAGGTGCTCACCTATGTCGGCGCCTCGGACATCCGGTTTCCGTTGCTGGTCAACGGCTCGCCGGTCCGTGTCGCCGACGTCGGGCAGCGGGAGGCGGCCGCACTTCGCGGTGTCGCGGCGACCTCGCACGGCGTATCCTGCACCATCTTGTATTAAGACAGCAGCGCGCGTATTGAAGCATCAGCGCGCTGCGTCACAACGCTACGACGCTCAGCCATTCTTTCCAACAAAACAAGGTTCACGTTCCACGCGGCCGCTGAACCGATACCCTGGCCGAGCCATCCCACGGCCCCGCCGCGACGGTCTTTCCCTGCCGCCTCGGGCCCGGCGATTCCGATGGCTTACCGGTTCCTGCACGAACTCATGTTGTTTCTGGAGGTGAATCGTCACATCATGCCGAGTGCCCCCTCCGCTTTGGCGGACACCCGCAACCGGCAGGCGGCGACGAGAGTTCCGGACGACGTACTCATGGACGCGGCACGCCAATGCGTGCTCGCGGTCGGAGTGCGCCGCACCACACTCGCCGAGATCGCACGGACGGCAGGCGTCAGCCGGATGACCGTCTACCGGCGCTTTCCCGACGTTCGCAGTGTGCTCAGCGCGTTGATGACCCGTGAATTCGGCGGGTTGCTGCGGCACGCCGGCGAACAGGGCTCCGGTGCGAAGAACAGCAGGGAACGGCTGGTGCTCATCGCCGTCAGCGGAATTCGTTCCCTGGCAGGCGATCCGCTGTTCCGCACCCTGCTCGACGTCGATCCCGAACTGTTGCTGCCCTACATCGTCGAACGACTGGGCCGGACCCAGCGGTTCGCCGAAAAGGTTGTCCACCAACTGCTCGCCGCCGGACACCGCGACGGCTCGATACGCCGGGCCAACGTCGGCGCCCAGGCGAGATCGGTGCTGCTGCTGGTCCAGTCGTTCGCGTTCTCCCTGCGGCCCGCCACGACGGACATCGAAGAAGCCGCCCTCATGGCGGAATTCGCGCACGTGCTCGACGCGTCGCTGCGCCCCTGATCTTCGGGGCCCCCTTCGGGGGCTCGCGCATATCCTCCCTCGCCTGCACAGGCACTTTCCCGTGCATCCTCCGCTGCGCCCGGCACACCCCTCGGCGTGGACAACTTGACGAGTCGTTGGGTTTTTGCAACAGTACGTTGTATGAGTCCGGTGCGACGCGGCAAGGAGCTGCCGATCTACAACCGGCTCCCCGTGCTCCGAGCGGAGCGCGGGCTGAGCAGGGCCGCGCTGGCGACGGCGGTCGAGGTCAACCCACAGACCATCGGCGCGCTCGAACGCGGTGACCACTACCCGAGCCTGGACCTGGCGTTCCGGATCTGCGCGGTGTTCGACCTCCCGGTCGAGGCGGTGTTCAGCCGCGAGCCGTTCGCGCCACTGTCCACTCAGGTCTATCGCGAGGGGGGAGCATGAACAGCAGGCCGGGACGCTTCGCCGCGTATTGGGAACGGCAGCTGGACAGGCTGGACGAACAGGAGCGGCGTCGGGAGCGCAGGCTGCCGGCCTGGCGAACCCGGCGGCGACGTCGGCAGCTGGTGGTCCTGGTGCTTCTCGGCGACCTCGTGCTGATCGCGAGTGCGGCGAGCTTCAAGCTCGCACCCCCGTGGTTCGCGCTCGGCACCTGGTTCGGCGGATTCGCCATCGGTGCCATCGGGTTCGTCCTGCTCCGGATCCTGACCGGCCGGATGAGCGGCGGCTTTTCCCGCCTGCTCGACGAGCGTGAGCGCGAATGGCGGCACCGGATCACGTTCGTCGCCTACCTGACGCTGACCTTTCTGATGGTCGTGGCGATGTTCTACGGGCTGCTGATCTCACAACAGCACGACAGCGGGGTGCGGGGCGCGATGATGCTCGCGGCGCTGCTCGTCACCGGGAGCACGGTGCCGACGATCGTGCTCGGCTGGTTGCTTCCGGACGACGATCCCGAGGATTTTCTCGAGGAGGGGAATGGGGATGAGTGACAAAACCTTGGAGATCGACGGGATCTCCAAGCGCTACGGCGCGAAGGTCGCGCTGGACGGCGTGAGTTTCGACGTCCGCGCGGGCGAGCTGTTCGGTTTCGTCGGCAGCAACGGCGCGGGCAAGACCACGACGATGCGGATCGCGCTGGGCGTACTGGCCGCGGATGCGGGCGAAGTCCGCTTCGACGGGAAGCCGATCACGCACGAAGCCCGCACGCACATCGGGTACATGCCGGAGGAACGCGGGCTGTACCCGAAGATGAAAGTGCTCGACCAGCTCGTCTATCTCGCCGAGCTGCACGGGCTGTCGGCGAACGAGGCGCATCGCAACGCCGAGAACTGGATCGCGCGGCTCGGGCTTTCCGAGCGGCGCAAGGACGAGGTCCAGAAGCTGAGTCTCGGTAACCAGCAACGGGTTCAGCTCGCGGCGGCGCTGGTGCACGATCCGCTGGTGCTCGTGCTGGACGAACCCTTCTCCGGCCTGGACCCGCTCGCGGTCGACGTGATGAGCGCGGTGTTGCGGGAGAAGGCGTCGACCGGCGTGCCGGTGGTGTTCTCCAGTCACCAGCTCGATCTCGTCGAGCGGCTGTGCGACCGGGTCGGCATCATCCGAAGTGGACGGATGGTGGCGGCGGGGCCGGTGGCCGAGCTGACCGGGAACGCGGGCAGCAAGCTCGTGGTGACCGCGCCTTCGGCGCCGCCGGGCTGGGCGGCCTCGCTGCCGGGAGTCCGGGTACTGGAAAACCACGGCCCGACAAGCGTTCTCGACCTGGCGCCGAGCGCCGACGACCAGGCCGTGCTCGCCGCGGCACTGGCCACCGGACCGGTCACCGAGTTCAGCAGGCAACGGCGGACGCTGACCGAGCTGTTCCGGGACGCGGTCTCCGATCAACCACGAGCCGAAGGGGAAACGGCGTGAGGACACTCAGCGCGCGACGGGCGATCTGGCTCGTCATGAAGCGGGAACTGAACACGCGACTGCGGACACGGTCCTTTGTGGTCGGTACCGCGGTGATGTTGGTGCTGCTGATCGGTTTCGTCGCGTTCCAATCAGGACTGGCGGGCTCGTCGAGCAAGAGCACCGTGGGGTTGACGGGTCAGTCGACGGGGATCGCCCAGCAGCTTCAGGCCGCCGGTGCGCAGACCGGCCAGACGATCAAGACCGTCTCGGTGACCGACGCGGCCGAGGGCAGGACGAAGGTCGAAAACGGCGATTTCGACGCACTGGTGTCCGGCAGCGCGTCGGACCTCAAGGTGCTCGTGAAGTCCACTTTGGACTCCAAGTTGCGCACGGTGCTCGATCAGGTGGCCCGGCAACAGGTGCTGGACGCGAAGATGTCCGAGGCGGGCCTGGATCCGGCGCAGGTGATGCGCGCGGTGTCTTCCACCGCTGTCGGCGTCGACGCGATCAAGCCGCAGGATCCGGACAGCGGGAAACGGCTCGTCGTCGGGCTCGTCGTGGTGGTGCTGCTCTACATGAGCATCGTGACGTACGGAATGCTGGTGGCCCAAGGGGTCGTGGAGGAGAAGTCCAGCCGGGTCGTGGAGATCCTGCTGTCGAGCGTGCGACCGTGGCAGTTGTTGCTGGGCAAGGTGATCGGGCTCGGTCTGGTCGGGCTGACACAGCTGGCGATCCTCGCCGCGGCCGGCGCTGTCGTGGCGTCGGCGACCGGGGTGTTCACGCTGTCCGGCTTCGCCACCGGCGCGCTGGTGTGGGGCCTGGTCTGGTATCTGCTCGGTTTCCTGTTGTACGCCACCATTTACGGCGCGATGGGGTCGCTGGTCTCCCGGCAGGAGGACACGCAGTCGGTGGTCGGGCCGGTGAACATGGTGCTGATCGTCGGGTTCATCGTCGGCTTCAACCTGCTGATCCAGTCACCGGACGGAACGACGACGAAGGTGCTTTCGCTGGTACCGCTGTTCTCGCCGATCCTGATGCCCGCCCGGATCTCGACCGGCGCGGCGGCGGGCTGGGAAATCGCGGCCTCGCTGGTGCTGACCGGTGTGCTCGTCGCGCTGCTCACCTGGCTCGGCGGGAAGATCTACGGCAACAGCGTCCTGCGCCTCGGCAGCCGCATCAAACTCTCCGAAGCCCTCCGCGGCTGAGCCCTTCGCCGCCATGCCGTTAAGGCCACCTTACGGGCGCCAGACGCCCGCAAGGTGGCCTTGACGGCACTTCCCTCGCCCCTCCCGACCTCGCGTTCTTGTCGGCCCCCTCGCCTAGAATGTTCGGCAAGGGGGGCCTCGATGTGTCGCGAACGACGCGTTGGGGACGTTGATCGTCGCGAACGGCGCGATCGGGACGTGGCCGTGTGTCCTCTGTGGCCAGTGCCTCGCTCGCGCCGCCGCCCTCGGCAATGCGCTGCGAACCCGGCCCCGCAAACGCCGAAGGCCACCCCGGGACGAACCCGGGATGGCCTTCGAACGAGAACCGAGGAGCAGCAGCGACTTACCGCTCGGACAGCGACGTGTAGTCGCGCGACGTGTGTCCGGTGTAGATCTGCCGCGGGCGGCCGATCTTGGTGGCCGGGTCCTGGATCATCTCGCGCCAGTGCGCGATCCAGCCGGGCAGCCTGCCGAGCGCGAACAGCACGGTGAAGAACTTCGTCGGGAACCCGAGCGCCCGGTAGATGAGCCCGGTGTAGAAGTCCACGTTCGGGTACAGCTTCCGCTCGACGAAGTAGTCGTCGGAAAGCGCCGTCTCCTCGAGCTTCTTCGCGATGTCGAGCAGCTGGTCGCCGCCCTTCAGCTTGCCGAGGATCTCGTCCGCGGTGTTCTTGATGATCTTCGCGCGCGGGTCGTAGTTCTTGTAGACCCGGTGCCCGAAGCCCATCAGCTTCACGCCCTTTTCCTTGTTCTTCACGCGCTCGACGAACTTGGCGACGTCGCCGCCGTCGGCCTGGATGCCCTCCAGCATGTCGAGGACCGCGGCGTTCGCCCCACCGTGCAGCGGGCCGAACAGCGCGTTGATCCCGGCCGAAATCGAAGCGAACAGGTTCGCCTCGGACGAACCGACCAGGCGCACGGTCGAGGTCGAGCAGTTCTGCTCGTGGTCGGCGTGCAAGATGAACAGCAGGTCGAGCGCCTTGACGACGTCCGGGTCGACGTCGTACGGCTCGGCCGGGAAACCGAACGTCATCCGCAGGAAGTTCTCGACGAGGCCGAGCGAGTTGTCCGGGTAGAGGAACGGCTGCCCGACCGACTTCTTGTAGGCGTACGCCGCCAGGGTCGGCACCTTGGCCAGCAGGCGGATGGTGGACAGCTCGACGTTCGGTTCGTCGAACGGGTTGAGCGAGTCCTGGTAGAAGGTCGACAGCGCGGAGACGGCGCTGGAGAGCACCGGCATCGGGTGCGCGTCGCGCGGGAAGCCGTTGAAGAACAGCTTCAGGTCCTCGTGCAGCAGCGTGTGCCGCTGGATCTTCTCGCTGAAGTCGGCCAGCTGGGCCTCGGTCGGCAACTCGCCGTAGATGAGCAGGTAGGAGACCTCGATGAACGTCGACTTCTCGGCCAGCTGCTCGATCGGGTAACCGCGGTAGCGCAGGATGCCCGCGTCACCGTCGATGTAGGTGATGGCCGAAGAGGTCGACCCGGTGTTGACGAAACCGGGGTCGTAGGTGACGTACCCCGTCGTCGCCAGCAGCTTCCCCAGCTCGATCCCGGGCGCACCCTCGACCGGGTGGACCACCTTGAACTCGTGTTCGCCACTCGGCAGGCGCAGCGTCGCGGTGTCGCCGGGCTGCCCCGCAGTCGTCGCGTCGGACATGCAGGTCCCTCTCACATCTGGCACGGGACGGCGGCGCCTGTAGGTTCCACAGGTAGCCACGTGTTCACCGCGAGAACCTGACGCCTCGCTGCACACCGCCCCGCTGGGGTATGAATTCCCCTCTACGCTAGTCGAGGTAGGGGGCAACGCGCAGCCGATGCGTTGCCCGTAACGGCCCCTTTGGGACCAGGTTCACACGGTGGATGCCATTTCTTCCGCCGTCGGCGGTTCGGCACCGCTGCGGGAAACCGTGATCGACGCCGCTTTCGCCGCGAATCCCAGTGCCTCGTGCCACTCATCGGCACCGAGTTCGCGCAGCTGGGTCACCCCTCGCGAATGCAGCCACGCCACCAACGCGCCCTGCACGGTGTCGCCCGCCCCGATCGTGTCGACGACGTCCACCCGGCGGGACGGGACGTGGGCCAGCTCACCCGCGTCGGTGATCACAACGAGCCCGTCGGCGCCGCGAGTCAGCACGACGGCGTCCACACCGGACTCCACCCAGGTTTTCGCGGCGGCGACCGGGTCCGCGCCCTCGGCGAGCCAAGCGGCGTCGTCGTCGGAGATCTTCAGCAACCGGACGTCCGGCAGCCACGAAGCGAAACGTGCCCGATACGCGGCGGGGTCGGCGATCAGCGCCTCGCGGATGTTCGGGTCGAGCACGGTCAGCACGCCGCGCGCGGCTTCGCGGCGCAGCATCGCTTCGTACGCGCTCGCGCCGGGTTCGAGGACCATGCCGAGCGTGCCGAGGGAGAGCGCGGTCACGCTGTCGGGCAGCGGCCCGGGGTCGGTGACGAGCCGGTCGGCCGTGCCTTCGGTGTAGAAGGTGTAGTGCGCCGAGCCGTGCTCGTCGAGCGCGACGACGGCGAGGGTCGTCGGCTCGTCGCCGCGCTGCACGAACGTCGTCCCGACGGACGAGGCGTGCAGCCGATCGACCAACGCGCCGCCGAACCGGTCGGTGGACACACGGGACAGAAACTGGACAGGAACGCCGAGGCGTCCAGCCGCGAGCGCGACGTTGTACGGACCACCCCCAAGGCGTGGTAACAACGCGCGCAGCCCACCGTCCACAGTGGAATCCAACGGTTCACCGGGTACGAGGTCGACCAGCGCCTCTCCACCAACAACGATCACGATGCGGAAGATACCGGGTTATTCCGGCTGTGTCGCCAGTCCGCCGAGCAGAAGTTCGGACAGTGCGGTGAAGGCCTTGGCGTCGGAGACGGATGTCCGCTCGCCGAGCACCCCGGTCTGGATGCCCTCGATGATCAATCCGGCCATTTCCGCGACGAGTCGCGCGTGGACGTCGCGGAAAACGCCGTCGGCCACGCCTTTGTCAATAAATGTCCTGATGCGCCCGGCGGCCGCGCGGCTGTTGAGCTGATAGGTGTCGCGGGCCGGGCCGAAGCTCCCGATGTCGGTCATGAACGCCGACGAGGCGCGCTCGAGATGTTCCGAGACGCCGGCGAGGTACTCGCCGATCAGCTTGCGCGCGTCGTCGATTCCGGAGATACGCTCCTCGATCCGCTCCGCGGCGCCCTTGAAGAAGTGCGCGACGACCTTGACCGCGAGCTGCTCCTTGCTCGGCGCGAGCGTGTAGAGCGTCGACTTCGAGCAGCGGAGGCGGGCGGCGAGGTCGTCGAGGGTGAACTGCGCGAAGCCCTCGGCGAGGAACAGGGTCTCGAGCTGGGTGAGCAGCGCACGCTGCCGTGCCGTTGGCCGCCGGGCCTCACGGAAGGAGGCCTGCGCCCTGGACGGCGCGTCGCTGTCGGACATCGGACCACTATCCCTCATCGGCCGGTGTGCCCCAGCTCACCACTACTGTACTGTAAATTGCCCTAGAGTACTGTTTTCAGTACAGCTGTCTTGGAGGGGACATGCCCGCGGAACGCCTGCTGCCCAGCTCAGAGGCCGAGGACCTCGTCGCCCTGGCTGCCGAAATCGCCCGTGACGAACTCGCGCCGCGCGCCGGTGAGTACGAGGAAGCCGAGCGCTTCCCGCGCGAGCAGTTCCGGCTGCTCGGCAAGTCGGGGCTGCTCGGGCTGCCGTACTCGGAGCGCTGGGGCGGCGGCGAAGTGCCGTACGAGGTGTATCTGCAGGTCCTGGAAGAGATCGCGGCCGCGTGGATGTCGGTCGGCGTCGGCCTCTCGGTGCACACGATGTCCTGCTACGCGCTGGCGCACTACGGCACGGACGCGCAGCGTGACCGCTGGCTCCCCGACATGCTCGAAGGCGACCTGCTCGGCGCATACGCGCTGTCCGAGACGCAGGCGGGTTCCGACGCGGCGGCGCTGTCCACCCGTGCACGGCGCGACGGCGACCAATACGTCGTCAACGGAACCAAGGCCTGGATCACCCATGCGGGTGAAGCCGACTTCTACACCACGATGGTCCGCACGAGCGACGACGGCGGCCGCGGCATCTCGTGCCTGCTCGTCGACGGCAAGACAGACGGTGTCTCGGCGGCGCCGAAGGAGCGCAAGATGGGCCTGACGGGGTCCACCACCGCGCAGATGATCTTCGAAGACGCGCGTGTGGACGCCGACCGGCTGCTCGGCTACGAGGGGCACGGCCTGAAGATCGCGCTGTCCTCGCTCAGCTCGGGACGGCTCGGGATCGCGGCGTGCGCGGTCGGCCTCGCCCAGGCCGCGCTCGACGAAGCGGTGGCCTACGCGAAGACGCGCAGGCAGTTCGGGAAGGCGATCATCGACTTCCAGGGCGTCGAGTTCCTGCTGGCCGACATGGCCGCGACGGTCGAGTCCGCCCGCGCGACCTACCTCGACGCCGCGCGCCGCCGCGACCGCGGGATGCCGTTCCAGCGCCAGGCGTCGATCGCGAAGCTCGTCGCCACCGACGGGGCGATGAAGGTGACCACCGACGCCGTCCAGGTGCTCGGCGGCGCCGGCTACACCCGCGACTTCCCGGTGGAGCGCTACCTGCGCGAGGCCAAGGTCCCGCAGATCTTCGAGGGCACCAACCAGATCCAGCGCATGGTCATCGCCCGCGAACTGATCAGCGGCGTAACTCATGAGTCGCGCCGCTGATCACGCGAGATCTCCGTCCAAGCACGCGAGTTGTCCATCCAGGCACGCGAGTTGCGCCGCTGATCACGCGAGTTCGCCGGAACGTGACGTGTGAAGGCGTCCTTACCGGAGCCCCAGGCCGGTAAGGACGCCTTCTCCCCCTCAAATCCCCCCTGTGCTACCGGTTGTCGCCGTCCTGCGGGACGGACGCCGGAACCGGCGGGCTCACCCGGTTGATGTCACCGCTCAGCACCCACGCACGCTGGCTGGGCGCGAAGCGCGGCGAGAGCAGGCCGTCGTTGATCTCGCGAGTGACCGCGACGCGGTTGTACGCGGTCGCGGGCAGGTACAGCCGGTCGTTGGACTGGCCGCCGTCGGACGTTCCTTCGAGGTCCGCTTCCACGGCGTCGACGATGCCGTCGTGGTTGGCGTCGACCCGCGCGACTTCGGCCGCGTACGCGTCGAAGATCCGCTGGCTCAAGTCGTACACGTAGGGCTCGAAGGACGCGGTACGCACGTAGACGTCCAGCAGCACCTCATTGCTCAGCCCGCTCGGGATGAACCGAAGCCGCTTCTCCTTGTGGTCGTCGTTGTTCGGCATCGGCCGGTCCGGATCGTCCGGACTGGTGTTGAGCAGGCGGTCCGGGTCGCGCGGGATGTTCGGGTTGTCGCCGTCGACCTGTGGCTTGTTCTTGACGCCAGACGGGCCCGAGCCGGGCACGATCGAGGACAGCGCGCCGATCTTGCCCTTCTCGAACGTGCCGGGAAGCCCGCCGGTGAAGGGAAGTTCGTACGTCGGCGGCGTCCAGTTGGTGTACTGGTTGAGTTCCCAGTACGAGTGCAGGTCGCTCTGTTGCGTGGCGTTGTAGGCGCCCAGCGACAGCTGCACCGGCACGAGGTTCGACACCTTGTCCGGCCAGTGGTCGTTCGCGGACGGCTCGTGCGGGGCCTTGCCGTCGGTGGTGAACACCGCGCCGGGTTTGTTGTGGTAGTCGCCCATCTTCGCGAGCGCGGCGGCGTCGGCGGCGGTGATCTTGCCGAAGGCGGCGTGCCCGTCCTTCCGCGGCGCCGCGACGTCCGGCACCGTGACGTCGTGGATCATCCAGCCCTCGTACCAGCCGGATTCGTTGTTGATGACGAACAGGCCCGAAATGTCGGTGAACATGTCGACGAACGAACCGGGATCATTCGGATCGATCGGAAGTCCCGGCTTGGGTTCGACGACCACCCGAATGCCGCCAATGGTCGGAATGTCGTGATTGGGGCCGGTCGCGGTGGGCGCGACCCCGTCGTTGATCCCCGGAATCGTCGTGGTGAACACATTTGGTTGGAAATTCTTCGTGTCGAGCAGGTAGTACTGGAATAACTGGCTGGGTGTCGGCGCCTCGGAAAACGCCGTCATCGGCTCGAACGTGGTTGGTCTTCCGGCCAGCACGGCGAGTCTGTCCTTCAACGGCTGCGGCAGGAACTTGACGTCCCCACGATCGGTGAAAAGCCCTTGTGGCGCAACGGCTCCCGCCGCCCCCGAGAACGACGTGGTCGCCCCGAGAGCCAGCACCGCGGCCACCGCGGTCACGGCTTTCCGCTTGTTCTGCATGATCACTCCTCGCTTGAACGGGCGCTCCCCGCGTTCGCCGGCTGGACGCGGAGGAGAAATCAAGGGGCCCCTCGACCGGAGATATGCACCCGAGTTACAGCCCGGTAGCACGGCCTTATGGGTGTACCGCGGACGCTCCATCGGTCCTATCCTCGGTACGCGTCGGAGCGAGGGATATGGAGTCCCGATGGCGGGGAAGTCCCAGCAGGGCTGGGAAACGATTTACCGGGAGAATGTCCGGTGGGTGCACCGGCTCATGCTGGCCAAGGTGGGAAACCGCGCGGACGCCGAGGATCTCACCACCGAGGTCTTCCTGGCCGCGTTGAAGCCCCTGCGTACCAACGCGACCGCGGAGGAGGTCCGCGCCTACCTCGTCGCGACGGCCAGGACGGTCCTCGCCGCGCACTGGCGACGCCTCTTCGGCCGCGAGATCACCACCATCGGCCTCGACGAAGCCAGCGAAATCCCCGACACCGAGAGGGAAAACGGCAACGGATCGAGCGGGATCACCGCACATCACCGGCTGGAGGCCATCCTCGCCGAACTGCCCGAACGCGCGCGTACGGTCTTGCGGCTGCGGTTCCTGGAGTCATACTCCTTGCAGGACGCGGCCGACGAGCTGGGCGTGACACTGGCCAACGTCAAGGTCATCCAGCACCGGGCGCTCAGGCTCGCCGCGCAGGCCGCGGCACGGATCGAGGAGCGGACATGAACGACGTCAGCCGCTTCGTCGACAGCATCATCGGCCAGCGCACGCCCGAACCCTTCCGCCCGGACGACGACGAGGCCGAAGCGATGCGCGCGGCCATCGAGCTCCAGGCGGCACGAACCGCCGACACCGCGCCGGACGCCGAGTTCGTCGCACGCCTCGAAAGCGAACTCGCCGAGCAACTCGGCGCACGATCCGCGAAGGACAAGCTCGCCACCCGCCGGCGCGTGGTCCAAACCGCGGGCATCGCCGCCGCCTCGCTCGCGGCGGGCGTGGCCATCGACCGGGTCGTGCGCGACGGCTCGACGACCGGGCAACCGAGGCCCGCGGGTACCTGGCAGACCGTCGCCGCCAGCGGAGACCTGAAGGAAGGCGACGTGCACGAGTTCGAGCTGGACACCTTCGCCGGATATGTCACCCGGACCCGCGACGGGTTGCAGGCGGTGTCCTCGACCTGCACCCACCTCGGCTGTCATCTCCAGTTCGACGCCGCGGCGCGACAGCTGACCTGCCCCTGCCATCCCGCCGTCTTCGCGCTCGACGGTGACGTCGTCCGCTACGACCTCCCGATCGAACTCCCGCCTCTGCCCCGCGCCGAAGTCCGGGAACGCGCCGGGTTCATCGAGATCTTTGTGCCGCTGAAGCGCGTCTGAGCACACCTGTCAACCGTGCGACTGTCAGCGGCGAGATGTCACAAATATCGTTAGGGCAAACGGAGGACAGTAAGCTCACACGCGGTGACCAACCGGACGGCGCTTGAAACCGAAGTTCATATTGCCGGACAATGGCGCGCACAATGCGCCACATCGAACCACGTCTCACGGTGGCCTTCCGAAAGGAGCGACTGCACGTGAGCACTCCGGAAGCCGGCCCGATCGCCACCAAGCTCAACGCCCTCATCGAGGAAAAATGGCGGCATCGGCCGAAACCGCCGGGCAACGCGGCCATCGCCAGGGCGATCCGCGAGGAGACCGGGCTGTCGATCTCCACCGGCTACCTGTGGATGCTCCGCGCCGGTGAACGAAAGAACACCACCGGCCCGCGGCTTCAGGCACTGGCCAAGTTCTTCGGTAAGCCCGCCGGATACTTTCTCGACCAGGACATCACTTCCGAAGACATGGATCTGGCCACCGCGCTGCGATCGAGCGGCGTCCGGACCATCGCCCTGCGTTCCGACGGCCTGTCCGAACGGAGTCAGCGCGCTATTCTGGACATGATCGAACACGCGCGGGAAATCGAACGGCTCGACCACGACGACGATGACTGACCGCGGCCATGAATGCGCGGCGGAAGACCCGGCACCGTGTCGTCGCCTTTTCCCGATGTCCCGTCCTGAGCCCTGCGCGGACCGAGCACGCCGTGGAACCAGAGGTGGGTGACGTGATCGGCAAGCAGATCCGGAATCGCTGCCAGGCGCTGGTCGAAGCGGTGGACGTCACCCAGCCCTTCACCGCGCGCTCCCTGTGCGTGATTCTCGCCGAGCAGCGCGGGCGCAAGCTCTACGTTCACCCTCTGCCAAGGGACATGAACGACGAGGGAACACCGTGCGGGGTCTGGCTGGCCACCGACGCCGCCGACCACATCTTCTTCGAGGAACACACTTCGCCGTTCCACCAAGAGCACATCATCATGCACGAGCTGGCCCACATGATCTGCGGCCACACCATCGCCGACCTGCCCGCGCGGATACTGGACGACACCACCGGCCCCGAGGAGATCCAGCAGATCCTCCTGCGCACGAACTACAGCACCGACCAGGAGCAGGAGGCCGAACTGGTTGCGACACTGCTGCTCGAGAAATCCTCGCGGCTGGGCAGCAAACCGGGTAACGCCCAGGAACTCCGGCTCAGCTCGGCACTGGGCCTCGAGCGGTGAGCTTCGACCCGCTTCGCCTCGTCCTGCTGATCGCCTGCTGGACAGTCATCCTCGTCCGGCTCCCAGCGCTGCGCTCGGCCGAACAACGCCTGATCTGGTTCATCCTGCTGCTGCTCGGCGGGGGCATGCTGATGCTCCAGAACCCCGTGGGAAAGGCACTCGAGCACGTCGGGATCCCCAACCTCGAAAGCCTGCTGTCCAGCCTGATGGCGATCGGGGTCGCCACGCTCCTGTTGAGCCTGGCACTGCACGTCGCGGGACGGGACGAGTCACGACGTCCGTCGTGGCGCAGGCCGCGCCTGCTGTGGTGCTGGGCGACGATCGCGATCATGATCAGCGCCTTCGCCGCGGTCGACGTCCTGAAAATCCCCACCAGGACACGTTTTCTCCCCGTTCCCGGCGCCTTCACCGCGCACACCGCCTACTGGATCACGTACCTGCTCTACATGGTGGTCATCACCGCGTGGACCGGCGTCGTACTGCTCCGGCACTTGAAGAGCACCCGTAGCGCTGTGCTCCGCCTCGCCGTGTTCCTGCTCGCCGTCGCGATGGCCGCGTTCCTGATCTTCCTCGCCACCCGCGTCGCCTCCCTGTTCTCCGCGACGGCGTTGCTGCCGACGGCGGGCAAGTACGTCTCGTCCCTGCACACGATCGGCATTCTCGCCGGGTGTTCGCTGGCGGCGCTCCTGCCGCTGTGGCATGCCATCGTGAACCTCTGGCACGGCCAGAAGCTCTACCCGCTGTGGAAAGCCTTGTGCGAAGCCATTCCGCACGTCGCGCTGCAACCGCCGCGGGGCAGGCTCACCGATCTGCTGCGGTTCACCGACACCCGGTTGCGCCTCAACCGGATGATCATCGAGATCCGGGACGGGCTGCTGGTCATGCGCGAATGGGTCACCCCGGCCGACCTGGACGCCATCGGCACGGCACTGCGCGACGTTCCCGAGGAGCGGGCCGAAGTGGTTAAAACGGCGTGCTGGCTGAAAATCGCCTTGCACGCGAGGGAAACGGGCCGCCCGCGCGCGGAGGAACCCCTCGATCTCGTCTACCACGGCGGCGTGGACATCGAGAGCGAACTCCGCTGGCTGCGCCGGATCGCCGCGGCCTGGAACTCGCCGACGGTCACGGCGTATCCGACGTCAGCTCAGAGCTCCACCCGCTGACCTGCCCGGTACACCGCGACCACCGAGCGCAACGCACCGAGATCCTCGCCCGGATCCCCCGACACCGCAACGAAATCCGCGTCGGACCCCGCGCGCACCCGCCCCTTCCGATCCCCGACCCCGCACGAATCCGCCGCCAGACCGGTCACCGTCGCCAGCACTTCGACCGGCGAGATGTCCACAAAGGACCGAAACTCCTCCAGCCCATACGGAAGGCAGTCGTGCGGCTTCTCAACGACGACACCGGCGTCGGACGAACACACCAGCCGCACACCCTCCTCACGCATTCGCGGCAACAGCTTCCGAGCCGCGATGACACGCGGGGACAGCGGAGCGCCACCGAGCACCCGACCCGCGGTCACCCCGACGTACACGCCGCGTTCAGCCATCACCCGGACGACGTCCCAATCCGCGACGGCTCCGTCCGCGGTCATGAACGTGCCGTGTTCGACGCCGTCAACGCCCGCGTACACCGCGTCCGCGATTCCACCGGTCCCGTGCGCATGCGCGGTGACCATCATCTGCGCCGAGTGGGCTGCTTCGACAACGACGCGCAGACGTTCGACGTCGTACTGCGACTCGTACGGAGCGCTGCCCGGGGTGATGCCGCCACCGGTCGCCATCACCTTGACCACGTCGACACCCCGGTCGACGCGCTCGGCCACCGCCGCTCGCAACTCCTCCGGCGAGTCGGCCTCTCCGCCGAGGAACCAGCAATGCCCGCCGGTGCTGGTGATCGGCGGCCCCGACGCCAGGATCTCCGGCCCGAGTCCACCGCCGGCGGCGAACCCGTCCCGGATCTCCAGCGCCAGGTAGTCCCAATCCCCCAGGTCCCGCACGGTGGTGACCCCGGCCCGCAACGCCTGTTCGGCGTGACGGCGCATCCGTGCCGCGAGCGCCTCCCTGGCCTCGACGTCATCCGCGCGCAGCGGCCGGGGATCCAGCGCGCCCGGTTCGAAACCCAGGTGCGTGTGCGCGTCGACCAAACCGGGCAACAAGGTCGCCTCGCCCAGGTCGACCACCGGGAGATCGTGCGCGGGGTGAGCGCCGGAGAGGTCCACCGCCACGACCGAGCCCTCGCGGATCACCACCAGCGGCGAGCCGTGGTGCAGCGCGGCTCCGTCGAACAGCCGCGCCGCACGCAGTGCCCACGGCTGGGTCACTCGCGATACCGCCGGTCCTTCGCGACACCGGCCCCCTGCGACTCGTCGAAGTGGTACACCTCGTCACCCCGCACGAACACCCGCAACGCCCGGTTCATGACGTCCAGCGGGTCGCCCGACCACAGCACGACGTCGGCGTCCAAGCCCGGCTTGAGCGTGCCGATCCGGTCGTCGAGGCCGAGAATCTCCGCCGGGTGCGCGGTGAGCGAGCGCAGCGCCGTCACCGGGTCGAGCCCGTCCTTGACGGCCAGAGCCGCTTGGTAGACAAGGAAGTTGATCGGGATGACCGGGTGGTCGGTGGTGATCGCGAACTTCACCCCGGCCCGCGCGAGGATGCCCGGCCCCCGCAGTGTCCGGTTGCGAAGCTCCACTTTGGACTTCGTGGTGAACAGCGGGCCGAGGATGATCGGCACGTCCCGCTCGGCCAGCAGGTCGGCGATGAGATGGCCCTCGGTGCCGTGGTTGATCACCAGCTTGTAGCCGAACTCGTCGGCCAGCCGGATCGCGGTCACCATGTCGTCCGCGCGGTGCACGTGCTGGTCCCAGTACAGCTCGCCGGCCAGCACCCTGGCGAGCGTCTCCTTCGTCAGGTCGACGTCGAACGGCTTGCCCTCGTCGTGCGCGTAGTCCCGCTGCGCCTGGTAGTTGCGAGCCTTGGTGAACGCCTCACGCAGGATCGCCGCGACCCCCAGCCGGGTCGACGGCGTCTGGTTCTTCTCGCCGTACACCCGCTTCGGGTTCTCGCCGAGCGCGCTCTTGACGCTCACGTGCTCGGCGAACGTCATGTCCAGAATGCTGCGGCCCCAGGTCTTGACGCCGATCGTCTGGCCGCCGATCGGGTTCCCCGACCCAGGCTTGATCACCACGCTCGTGACGCCGCCGGACAGCGCGTCGTCGAACCCGGGCTCGTACGGATCGATACCGTCGATCGCGCGGAACCGCGCCCCGTTCGGATCGGTCATCTCGTTGGTGTCGTTGCCGGACCAGCCTTCGCCGTCCTCGTGGACGCCGAGGTGCGCGTGCGCGTCGATGAAGCCGGGCAGCACCCACGTCCCGGCCGCGTCGATGATCTCCGCGTCGTCCGGGACGTCGACGTCGGCCTCCGCCCCCACGGCGACGATCCGGCCGTCCTCGATGAGCACGATGCCGTCGTCGATCGGATTACCGTCGATGGGGACGACGTAGCCCCCCACAATCGCCTTAGCTGACATAGGTTCGAAGTACTCTTTCCCGCCGAGAACCCATCAATACAGTGACACGCTAACGAACCGAGGCGCCGTCACGCACGCGGCTTCGCGAAATGGACCAGCTCGTGATCGTTCTCGGGTGTCCGATGTGTCTCGCGATATCCCAACCTCGGGTAGAGGTACAGCGGCCCGCCGCTCTTCGACCCGGTGTTCAGCCGGAACGTCGTCACCTCCGGCGGCGCGGCGACCTCGGCGGCGAGCAGCAGCGCGCTACCCAGCCCCTCGCCCTGGCGATCAGGCGCGACGACGAGCCGGTATAGCCGGCACTCCACCCCGTCGACCACCGCCCGGATACTCGCGATCAGCCGCCCGTCGTCACGCACACCCCAGGTGGTCGAGGCGGGATCCGCCAGCGCCGCGCGGGTGTCCTCGAGCGTGTCGCGCACTGGCGGTAAGTCGACATCGCGATAAATCCGGACCTCGTCCAGGTACGCGGCCCGTTGCAACGTCAGGAGTTCACCCGCGTCGGCGACGGTCAGCCGGACGGGCGTCACGGGACCCGGATCCCCCAGCTCCCCGTCCAGGAGGACGCGGGCTCGAGTTCGATCAGGTCGGTGCCGGTGTTGAGCGCGTCGGCCGGACAGGTCATCGGCTCGATCGCGACCGCCCGGCCGCGCCCGACGAGGTCATCCGGCGTGAACACCTGCGCCCAGCGGAAATCGCGTCCGGCCCAGACGACGAGATGCTTGTCGTCGTGACTGAGGACGTGGTGGTACTGCCCGTCCTCGGCGAAGTCCAGCCCGCCGAACGCTGTGTCGAGATCGACGCCCCGCAGCGGTTTGCCGTAGCGGAAGTCGTACTCGGTGCCCTCGACGTCTTGCTCTTCGCCGTACGGCATCTGCTCGTCGCCGAGATAAGGCCGGACCCGGGTCGCGGACAGTGTCAGTGTGAGCTCGTCGGTCGGCACGTCACCGATGCGGAAGTACGGATGCGTCCCGACGCCGACGCCGATCGGCTGCTCGCCCTCGTTGCGGATCTCGTGCGTGATGGTGAGTTCGCGCGGCGCGATCTCGTAGGTGATCGTCGCGCGCAGCGGCACCGGCCAGCCGGGCTGGACCTCGACGTCGATCGCGAGGGTGATCGACGATTCGGCGTGTTCGAGGAGTTCCCACTCCTTGCGGCGGGTCAGGCCGTGGATGGCGTTGCCCCTGGCCTCTTCGGTGATCTCGAGCTGCTGCTCCTCGCCCTGAAAGGTCCATTTGCCGCCCTTGGTGCGGTTGGGCCACGGGAGGAGGACCTGACCGGCAGCCTTCGGCGGCTTCTCGTCCTCGGGGAACTCTTCGACGTACGGGACGCCGTTGACCTCGAACGCGCGCAGGCCCGCGCCGATCTCGGTGACGACGGCGCGTGCGTTGCCGCGGGTGATCTCGAACTGCTCTCCGGTCGGGTTGCCCATGCGGACGACCCTACCGGCGGGCGGACTCCAGGAACGCGATCCACGCGGCGGCGGAGACGGACAGGTTCGAGACAGGCGCTTTGGAGTCGCGGACCCCGACGACCTGGGGAGACGCGGCTACCTCGACACAGTTCCCGCCGGTGCCATCACTGCTGTAACTGCTCTTACGCCACCCCACGGCCGAGGCCACCTCGACGCAGTTGCCACCCGTACCGTCTTCGCTGTAACTGCTCTTCCGCCAAGCCACAGTCGAGAAGTCCACAGTAGACACCGGTCGCCCTCCACCTTCGGCTACAGGCGTCCGATGAACGCGATCGTCTCCTCGGACGACAACGCAACCAAACGCAAGCGGTCGAATACCAGGGTAGCCTCCTTCACCTCCTCGGCGTTCTCTGTCTGCGAAGAACCCACGACCTTGCCCATATAAAGCATGTCCGGATCCTCGTCATGCTCGAATCGCAAGATCGTGAAGGCACCCCGCATCCCCTGATGCTCACCACGGTCATACGGCACCACCTGCAGGCCGACCGTCGGCAGCTCCACGATCTCCCGCAAGTAGTCCAACTGGGCGCGCATCACGTCGACGCCACCCACCGGCCTCCGAAGGACAGCTTCGTCGACGATCGCAGTCAGCCGAAGCGGCCTCTCCATGTCGGCAAGGCGCTCCTGACGGCGCAATCGCACGGTCACATCGTTGCGGATGCTCTCCTCGGAACGCGGATGCCCACCCCGGAAGAGTGCGCGCATGTAGGACTCGATCTGCAGAAGCCCCGGCACATACATGACTTCCCAGTTGTGCGCCTCGGCAGCCTCGGTTTCCAGAGCGGTGTAGCCCAGCCCTTTGAGCCCGTAGTCCTGCCACCAGCCCCGTTGCTTCGCTCGCCGGGCGAGGTCGATCAGCTCGTCATCGCGACAGTCGCAGACATCCATCGCCGAACGCACGAAGTGCACGTTGGCGTAAGCCACCCCGGTCTCCATCCGCTGCAACGAGCTTCGAGGAGTGTCGAGCAAGACGGCCGCCTCGTCCAAGCTCATCCGCGCATGCAGACGCAACCTCCGAAGCCGTCGCCCCAGCCGCTGCTTGGCCAGCACGGGACTCGTCCATCCGGCCATCCATTACCTCCCGTACATGAATGATCACCGGATGCTGCCACCTGGGACCGACAATCCGGGAATCCCACCATAAACGCGAAGTGACACAAAAAGTAAACTCATTGCACTTATGAACTGACTACTGATTCACTGGTGTCCTCGACCGACGGAAGGAACCACCGTGAGCATCAGCATCATCGGCGCCGGGCCGGGCGGCCTCACCTGCGCGCGCATCCTGCAGCGGCACGGCATCCCGGTGACCGTGTACGACCGGGATCCGGACGCGATCTCCCGCAACCAGGGCGGCTCCCTCGACCTCCACGAAGAAGACGGTCAGCTCGCACTCCGCGAAGCGGGCCTGCTGGACGAGTTCTTCGCGCTCGCCAGGTTCGAGGGACAGGAAATGCGCATGCTCGACACGACTGGGCGCGTCCTGGCCCGCCACCTGCCGGAGGAGGGCGAGATGATCGCCCCCGAGATCGACCGCGGCCAGCTTCGCGATCTCCTGCTGCGTTCACTCGCCCCAGGAACGGTCCATTGGGGACGCACCCTCGAATCGGTGAGCGGACCGTCCGACGGGTCGCGAACGCTGACCTTCGCCGACGGAACGACCGTCGAGACGGATCTCGTGATCGGCGCGGACGGTGCCTTCTCCCGCGTCCGCGCAGCGGTGTCGTCCGCGACGCCACAGTACGTCGGGATCAGCTGCCTCGAAGCGTGGTTCGACGACATGGAGACCGCCCACCCCGAACTCGCCGAACTGGTCGGGGAGGGCGGCGCCCACATCGCCGACGGCGAGCGCGGACTTTTCCCGCAGCGCAACAGCGGCGGCCACATGCGGGTCTACATCATGCAGCGCGTCCCGGCGGACTGGATCGCGGCGAACGGGCTTCGTCCCGAGGACACCGACGGCATCCGCGCGTACCTGCGGAACGAGTTCGCGACCTGGTCGCCGGAGGTGCGCCGGCTGGTCACCGACAACGACGGTCCCTACGTCGATCGCCCGCTCTTCGCCCTGCCGGTGCCGCACACCTGGGAGCACTCGCCCAGCCTGACGCTCCTGGGAGACGCCGCGCACCTCATGCCGCCGCTCGGCGTCGGCGTCAACCTGGCCATGCTCGACGCCAGCGAACTCGCGCTCGCGCTTGCCCGCTCCGCCACCATCGACGACGCGGTGCACGCCTACGAGAAGACGATGCTCCCGCGCTCGATCGAAACAGCCCAGCGGCTCGAAGGCGGGGCCGACGATCTGCTGGCCGCGCACGACCCCGACGAGATCGGCCAGTTCGTAACCGGCGAGGCCCGCTCCTGAACCCTGCCCAAGCCGTGAAGGCCTCCTTACCGGCGTTGAGCACCGGTAAGGAGGCCTTCACTACCTCCAGGTCCACAAAGGACACCCAGCCGAGACCTCGCCGTACGCGCCGGGGCCGGGTGCCGAGGGACGCCCTGGGTGCGTTGAGTGCGACAAGGGCGTCCCTCGGTGCATCGAGCGCACCGAAGGCGTCCCTCGGCACGTCCGGCACCGCGCCCGAAGTTACTAGACCGGTCGTCATAGTTTGGGTTACAGTCGAGCACATGGTTCGTCGCACCGATACCCGGCAGCGGATGCTCGACACCGCCGCCGACCTGTTCCACGCCCAGGGCTACCACGCCACCGGCCTCACCCAGCTCACCACCGTGGGCGGCGCACCGAAGGGCTCGCTCTACTTCCACTTCCCCGGTGGCAAGGAACAACTCGCCGCCGAGGCGCTGCGCCTGTCCAGCGAACGACTGCGCGAGGCACTCCAGACCATCGTCGAGCAGGCACCGGACGCTGCGACCGCGATCGATCGCGTCGTCGACGCCATCGCCGAAATCCTGCAGGCTTCGAACTTCCAGCGCGGGTGCCCACTCGCGACAGTCGCACTCGACGCCGCTCAGGAGAGCGAAACCATCCGCGAGGCGTGCACCGACGGCTACACGTCCTGGCAGACCTTGCTCGCCGATTACCTTGTAGATCAAGGATTCCCGCACCATCGAGCGCAGGATCTCGCCACTGTCGTCCTCGCGTCCATCGAGGGCGGCATGTTGCTCGCCAAGACCCAGCGCGACGTCGCGCCGTTGCGCGCTGTCGCCGGTCACCTGCACAACACCATCGAACGGGAGTTGCCCTGATGCGCGTCCACCACCTGAACTGCGGAACCATGCGCCCACCGGGCGGGCGCCTCATCGACGGCGAGCCGGGCTTGTTCCGCCGCGCCACCATGGTTTGCCACTGCCTGCTGCTGGAGACCGGCACCGGGCTCGTCCTCGTCGAGACCGGCACCGGCACCCCTGCCGTCGAAAACCCCGCGGGCTGGCTCGGCTCGGCGTTCGTCCGGCTAACCGGCGCGGTCGCCGACCCGGAACTGACCGCGGTCCACCAGATCCGCGAACTCGGCTTCGATCCCGCCGACGTCCGCGACATCGTGCTGACCCACCTCGACCTCGATCACGCGGGCGGGCTCGTCGACTTCCCGCACGCGCGCGTGCACGTCTACGCCGAGGAACTCCGTGCCCTGCAAGCACCACACGACCGCCAGGAGCGAAACCGTTACCGGCGCGTCCAATTCGCCCACGGTCCACTGTGGAAGTCCTATTCGGACTCCGGGGATCCGTGGTTCGGTTTCGACGCCGTCCGCGAGCTGGAGGGCCTGCCACCGGAGATCCTCCTGATCCCACTCGCCGGGCACACCAGAGGCCACGCGGGCGTCGCCGTCGACACCGGTAACGGCTGGCTGCTCAACGCGGGTGACAGTTACTTCTTCCCCGGCGAGCTGGATCCGGAGCCGAACTGCCCACCGGCGCTTGC
This sequence comes from Amycolatopsis sp. NPDC058986, assembly GCF_042741125.1. NCBI lineage: Bacteria > Bacillati > Actinomycetota > Actinomycetes > Pseudonocardiales > Pseudonocardiaceae > Amycolatopsis > Amycolatopsis sp. NPDC058986. The sequence goes on from NZ_JBHYJW010000029.1 coordinate 75,109, forward strand.
CCTGTTCGAGGGATTCATGCAGACGGTGAAAGGCCCCAGACTGGACAACCAGCACCGGTTGCGCCAGCTTGTGAAGGAGCACGGGGACGAGGTCACGGTGTTCTCCGCGCACAACTCCGTGGAATTCGAGCGGCTGAGCGGGAGGAGCAGGGTATGAAGGTGCACCACCTGAACTGCGGGACCATGCTGCCGCGCGGCGGTCGCCTGCTGGACGGGCAGCCGGGGCTGTTCCGGCGTTCCCCGATCGTGTGCCACTGCCTGCTGATCGAAACCGGCGAAGGCCTGGTCCTGGTCGACACCGGTTTCGGCACCCAGGGCGTCGCGCGCCCCGCCGAATGGCTCGGCAGGATGTTCCTCGCGATGACCGGCCCGCGGACAGTAGCCGAGGAAACCGCCGTCGCGCAGATCAAGGCGCTCGGCCTCGACCCCGCCGACGTCCGGCACATCGTCGTCACGCATCTCGACGTCGACCACGCGGGTGGCCTCGCCGATTTCCCGAACGCCGTCGTACACCTGCGCACCAAGGAACACGACATGGCGACGTCGCCGAGCAACCTCGCCGAGAAGAACCGCTACCGCGCCGTCCAGTTCAGCCACCGTCCACTGTGGAGCACCTACGACGAGGCCGGCGACGATTGGTTCGGCTTCCAAGCCGTCCGCTCGCTGAAAGGCCTGCCGCCGGAAATCCTGCTTGTGCCGCTGAGCGGCCACACCCACGGGCACAGCGGCGTCGCGGTCCGCGTGGGCGACGGCTGGCTCCTGCACGCCGGCGACTCGTATCTTTTCCACGGTCAACTGGACCCGGCGGGGCCGCACTGCCCGCGCGTTTCGAGCGCTTACCAGAGCATGCTGCAGATGGACCGTCGCGCCCGGCTGGAGAACGTCGCGCGCCTGCAGGAATTGACGCGAGACCATCAGGACGAGATCAAGGTCTTCTCCGCGCACAGCCCCGTCGAACTCCAGGCCCTACGCCGCGGCTGAGCGCGGCCGCGGCTGCCTTTTCGGGCTCGCACGAACACAAAAAAGGGCAATCGATCAGGCGCGCACGCCGTTGACCAGGGGAAGTAATTCCTATCCGCTCTCCGATAACGACGTTGCCCGCCAGTGTTCCAGATCACAGTCACGCACCCTTTCGAAGTCTCGGACATCTCTATTTGCGAAGACACAAACACACCAGCAAATACGCGATCTCCATTTCGAGGGGCTGATTATGAACATCACCAAGAAGACGATTCAGCGGGCCACGATGGCGATCGCCGCGGTGGCGGCGGTCGGCGCGCTGGGGGCGTGCTCGACCGGCAACGCCGCACCGGCACCGCAGGGCTCCGGCGGCACCGGGGGCGGGATCGGCGCCGCGCCGAACGCCGGGACGGCCAAGGACACCAGCGCGCAGGGCGGCGCGGACGGCGCCACCGGCTCACAGCGGACCGGCGCGGGCAAGAGCACCCCGGGCACTCCGGCCAACTGCCTGAACCTGAATGTGGCGTGGTTGAACCCGAACCCGCTCAACAGTGAAAGCACGCAGTGGAAGCTCCCGATCGTCCTGACCAACAAGACCAACACGACCTGCGTCGTGCGAGGCTTCCCCGGCGTCCGCCTCAACGGCGAGGACGGCACCACCTGGGATCTGGTCCGCACCAACGACGCCATCACCCCGGTCCAGCTCGGCCCAGGCGAGCGCGCCACCGCCGACGTCACCTACTCCACCGCCGTCGCGCTCAACCCGGAGACGGGATCGGGCGGCGGTGACCCCTCCGGCTGGCACGTCGCCAGCGTGTCGATCACCCCGCCCAACAGCACCAACACCCAGACCCTGCCCTGGGTGAACCCCATCGGCCTGGTCAAGCAGGACGGCGCCACCCACCCCGGCACCTACGTCGGCGCCGTCCGCCGCGGCGAATAACGGCCGCACCACAACGAAAATGCCCTGGGAACCAGTGGCTCCCAGGGCATTTTTCGTCGTCCGTGTCCGGTCGAAGCCACACCGTCCGCCGGAGCCCGCCGGTCACCTATGGTCGGCTGGTGGCCCGACGACTGCTCCTCACGCTCCTCGCCGTCCTCGCTCTCGCCGGGTGCGGCAGCACGGTGGAAGGTGCGGCCCAACCGCAACCGGAGACCGAAGTGTCAGCCTTCCTCGGTAAAGCGGCCACTCCCGAAGTGGTTGCCGCAATGCAGCGCAGAGCTGCCAAGACGCAGAGCGTGCTGGCCGTCCGGTACTCGGCCGGGCAACAGGCGTATGAGCGCTACCAACGGCTGACCGCCGGAAAACCCGGCTACGGTCCACCACTCACGTCCGACTCCGTGACCGGGGCACTTGTGGTACGCGTAGCGAACGCCAGCGCGGCCGACGCCGTGAAGCAGGCGCTCACCAGCTTGCCCGGCGTGACCCAGGTCCTGCCGTGAAGGCCTCCTTACCGGCACTCAGCGCCGGTAAGGAGGCCTTCACGGACCGGCGATTCAGCGGGACGTCAGCCACTGGTGCAACGTCGAGGCCAGGGCGACCGGCTGGTCGAGCTGGATGAGGTGACCGGCGTTGCCGATCAGGCGAAGACGCGCGTCCGGGATCAGCGAAGCCAGCCGGTGCGCGCGATCCACCGGTATCCATGTGTCGTTTTCGCCCCACACAACAAGAACCGGCAGATCCACCTTCGGATACAAACCCTCGACCTCGTCGGTGTAGACCTGATCGGCTTGCGCGATCTGGCGGTAGAAGGCGGCTCGCCCCTCATCACCACGCCAGGGCACGACGAGCATTTCGAGGTGTTCCGCTGTCAGGCCGCGAGCACTCGCTCCGGAAATGTAGGCCCGCAGCATGCCCTCGTGCATCGCTTCCGGAACCGCGGCGAAGACGCCGGCGTTCTCCCTGACCAGCCGGAAGAACTCCGAGCCCCACGGCGCGAGCGCGACGACGTCGACCAGGGCCAGTGACGCGTAGGCCCGGCCGTGCAGCAGATGCGTCCGCAGCGACACCGCGCCGCCGTAGTCGTGCGCCACCACGTGCGGCGACCGCAAATCCCAGTGCGCCAGCAGGTCCGCGAAGAGTTCACTTTGGACATCCAGGGACACCCGGTGTTCCGCGTCCTTGGAGGAACTCCCGTAGCCGGGCATGTCCCACAGGTGCACGGTGAACTCCTCGGCCAGCGCCTCGGCGTAGGGGCGCCACAGCTGCGAGGACCACGGCGTCCCGTGGCAGAAAACGACATCCGGACCGGAACCCGCCCGCCCCCAGCGAACTCGACGCCCCCGCCATTCGAATACTTCGGTCAGCTCCACGACGCCGACCCTGCCAAGATCCGCACCGTCACGCAACCGTCGCGCGGTTACGGCGCATCAGCGCCCAGTTCACCGCCCACAGCAGCAGGCCGACGGCGAGCAGGATCCCGGCGACGACGTAGTCACGCGCGGGACGCCCGGACAGCGGACTCGCCAGATACACGCAGAAGACCGCCGCCAGCGCCGGAATCACCGTCGGCGCCCGGAAATGGTGATGCGGCACATGATCGCGGCGCAGCACCAGCACGGCGACGTTGACGATGGCGAACACCGCCAGCAGCAGCAACGCCGTCGTCCCGCCGAGCACGCTGATGTCCACAGTGGACACCAAGCCGATCGCGATCAGGCTGGTGAAGACGATCGCCACCCACGGCGTCCGGCGCCGGGGATGCACCCGGCCGAACCGGCGCGGGATGATGCCCTCGTTCGCCATCCCGTACAGGAGCCTGCTCGCCATCAGCATGTTGATCAGTGCCGAGTTGATGACGGCGAACAGGCCGATCGCCGAGAAGACCTCGCGCGGGAAGCCGGGAGCACCGACGTCAAGCACCTTCAGCAGGGCGTCGCTCTTCGCCGCCGCCAGGTCGCCTGCCGGGACGAGCAACGACGACGTGATCGAGACGAGCACGTAGATCGTGGCCGCGACGACCATGCCCCACAGCATCGCCTTCGGGAAGATCCGCACCGGGTCGTGGCATTCCTCGGCCATGTTGACCGAGTCCTCGAAACCGACCATCGCGAAGAAGGCCAGCGACGTCGCCGAGGTGATCGCGACCAGCCACGTCCGGTCCGCGGTGTCGATCTGCACCAGCCGCGAGGCGTCACCATTGCCGTTCAGCACCGCCCACACCCCGACGCCGATGATGATCAGCAGCCCGGAGATCTCGATGCAGGTGAGCACGACGTTGGCCTTGACCGACTCGCCGACGCCGCGGAAGTTGATCACCGCGAGCCCGGCGACGAACACGATCGCGACCAGCACCGTCGGCAGTTTCACGAACGCGGCCAGGTACGTCGCGCCGAACGCGACGGCGGCCGACGACGCCGACGTGATCCCCGAACACATGACCGCGAACGCGACCATGAACGTGAGGAACGGGATCCCGAAGGCACGGTGGGTGTACAGCGCCGCGCCCGCGGCCTTCGGGTATTTCCCGACCAGCTCGAGATAGCTGAACGCCGTCATGAACGCGACGACGAACGCGAGCAGGAACGGCAGCCACAACGCGCCGCCGACCCGGCCCGCGACCTGCCCCGTCAGCGCGTAGACGCCGGTGCCGATGATGTCCCCCGCGACGAAGAACAGCAGCAGCTTCGGGCCCATGACCCGTCGCAGTGCCGGTTCGCCCGCCTTCGCTTCCGTGCGCACGTCCGTCATGCGGGCACAGTCTGCCTCGTCCCGCTACGAACGGAAAGTCCGATAGCGCCTATTACGGCTCAGTTCGCCGCGAGCGCCGTCTTCACCAGCGGGGCCATCATCTCGGCGGTCATCTTCGTCGGGCCCGCGTAGTCGATCAGCGTCGGCACGCCGTTCGAAACCTTCCCGGCGACCAAGAACGCGGTCTTCTGGCCTTCGGTGTAGTACACCGCGCCGTCGGAGAAGCCGCTGACGTCCTGCGCGCCGACCTTGTCCTTCTTGATCCCCGCGATCATTTCGGACGGCTTGGCCTTGCTCGCGTACTGCGTCACCTTCAGCTCACCGGCGGGTTTGCCCTCGACGAGATACTGGCACGCACGCGATTTGCCGCCGTTGGCCGCGTTCTCGACCTGTCCGGCCTTCGTCGTCACGCCCTGCTTGGAGATCGCCTTGCCGACCTCCTCAGCGGACAGCAGCGTGCACGGGTCCTTGAGTTCCGCGGCCTTCGACGCGGCGGGCGCCGAGGAAGGCGGGCGATGCGGGGCAGGCGCGGGTGAGGAACAGGCGACGGTGACGGCGGCGAGCCCGCCGACCACGGTGAGTACGGAAAGGGCGCGGAAAGTTCGCATACCAGACACTGTACCTACGCTGAACGGATCAAGCCGTCGGCGCGAGATACCGCCAGAACGCCGGGAGCAGCAGCATCGAGGCCAGCACCAGGACGATCACCAGCAGGCCACCGCCCGACGCGGCGACGGCGGTGCCGAAGCCGGCGGCCGCCCACCCGTGCGTGACATCGGCGATGCGCGGCCCGCCCGCGACCACGACCGTGAACACGCCCTGGAGCCGTCCGCGCATTTCGTCGGTCGTCGCGACCTGGAGGATCGCCATCCGGTAGATCGCGCTGACCATGTCCGCGGCGCCGGCGAGGGCCATGAACAGGACACCGAGCCACAGCGAATGCGCGATCCCGAACGCTGCCACCGCTGCACCCCACGCGCAGATCGCGACCACGACCGCGACGCCCTGGCGGCGCACTCGCGTCAGCCAGCCGGAGAACAGGCCGATCAGCATCGCCCCCGCCGGGATCGCCGCGTACAACCAGCCCAGCGCGGGACCGCCGCCGGGCGGATCACCGAAGGTGCGTTCGGCCATTTCGGGAATGAGGGCGCGGGGCATTCCGGCGACCATCGCGATGATGTCGACCACGAACGACGCGAGCAGCACCTTCTGCGTCGCGAGGTAACGGAAGCCGTCGATGACGTCACTGACGCCCGCGCGCCGTTTCTGGTCGCCCAGCGGCGGAATCGACGGCAGCCGCCAGACCGCGAACAGCGTGATGGTGAGCGCGACGACGTCGACCAGGTACAAAGTGGACAGTCCGATGACCGGGATCAGCGCACCGGCCAGCAGCGGCCCGAACACCGCGCCGAAGGTGGACATCGTCGCGTTCAGCGCGTTCGCCGAGGGCAGCAGTTCGGGCGGGACGAGGCGGGCGATGACGGCGCCGCGGGTGGGCATGTTGATCGCGAAGAACGCCTGGTTGATCGCGAGCAGGGTGAGCACGAGCCACACCGAGCCGAAGCCCGCGAACGCTTGCAGCCACAGGAGCGCCGAGGTCACGGCGACGCCGACGTTGGTGACGAGGAGCAGCTTGCGCCTGTCCACGGCGTCCGCGACCGCGCCACCCCACAGCCCGAACACCAGCAGCGGCACCAGCGCGACGGCGCCGGTGAGCCCGACATACCCGGACGAACCGGTCAGATCGAAGACCTGTTTCGGCACCGCGACGGCTGTCAGCTGCGTGCCGATCGCGGTGACCACTGTGGACGACCACAGCCTGCGGAAGGCCGGGATCTTCAGCGGGCGGATGTCGACGACGATGCGACCGAGCAGCTTGCGTACCCCGGTTCGGGGCGGCAGCGTCCCCGTATCACCACTCACAACCGACCAGGTTAGCTGTGCTAACTATCTGGGCGCAGGTGATTTTCCTCGCGCGGGTTCGGGGGTGGGGCGGGTGCCCCGATGAGGTTGTTCGCTGAGGGCTCCGCAGTCGTGGGCACTGCGCGTTTGTGCTGGAGCACCTTCGGTCCGCCGGGCTTGTGAGTGCGACAAGAGCGTCGCTGGGTGCGTTGGGTGCTACGGGGGCGTCCCTCGGTGCGGTGGATGCACCCAGGGCGTCCCTCGGACTTCCCCCGCGCACGGCCGCCAGCATCGTCCGGTGTCGCGAATGGGACATTGGGGACGTTGAACGTCGCCAATGTCGCATTCGCGACACCGCTGAAGGAATGAACGGAAGATTCAGAACACCCTGAGCGCCCCTACCAAAAAGCCTACGAGCGAGGTCCGACAAAACCCGGTGGCGAGAAGTGACCCCGCCTCCCAGCGGCCAACAGGAGCCGACGGGGCCAAGCCAGAGGTCCGGGATCCCCGAGCCCCAATGCCGTTAAGGCCACCTTGCGGGCGTCAGACGCCCATAAGGTGGCCTTAACGACATCGCGGCGAAGATCAGGGGGCGACGCGTTCGATGTGCCAGCCGTCGTCGGTACGGACGTAGCGGAGCCGGTCGTGCATGCGGTCGGCGCGGCCCTGCCAGAACTCGACGACGTCGGGGCGGATCCGCCAGCCACCCCAGTGCGGCGGCGCCGGGATGTTCTCGACGTCGGCGAAGCGGCGTTCGATGCCGTGCAGGGCGTTGTCGAGCGCACGGCGCCCGTCGACGACGCGGGACTGCGGCGACGCCCACGCGCCCAGCTGCGAACCCCGCGGCCGCTGCGCCCAGTACTCCGCGGTCTCCTTCGGACCGACCTTCTCGACCTCGCCGCGCACCGACACCTGCCGGTGCAGGCCGTACCAGGGGAAGGTGACCGAGGCGTAGCGCGTCGCGATCAGATCGTGGCTCTTGTTCGAGGTGTAGTTCGTGTAGAACACCACCCCACGCTCGTCGAGCCCCTTGCACAGGACCGTGCGGGAGGACGGACGGCCCTCACTGTCCGCGGTCGCCAGCACCATCGCGTTGGGTTCGGGGACACCCGCCGAGTCGGCGTCGTTCAGCCAGGCCTGCAACTGTTCGGTCCAGGTGGCCGCCAGCGCGGACTCGTCGAACGGGCGCCCGTCATAGGCGACCCGCATCCCGGGCAGCCGCACAACGGCGTCCGCTACGTCAACGTCGTCGATCTCCGGCGTCATCGCCAAACCTCCACACCCGGTCGGGGCATCTGTCACTTCGGCTATCCGCCGACGTTATTGCCTCGCGAGCTGCGGCGAAACCCACTGAACGGTGACTCCTGCCACCCCGTCGCCGCCATCACCTGGTAACCGCAGGGCGACAAGCCGTAACGCGGGGTTTACCGCGCGGACCCTGATCGATAAAGGAGCGATCTACCGTCGGCCTGCTCCGCCAGCCGTTCCCCACCGACTCGGAGGCAGGTATGACCGACACCCTGTCCGGCCAGCAGGAATCCCCTGCTCCACCCCGCCGGCGCTACGCCCCGCTCGCGGCCAACGAGAACCGCGAAGACTACTCCCTCCGCTTCGCCGCGCACTCGTTCCGCCGCTGGTCACCCTTCGTAGTCGCGACCACCGCTTTGGGCGGCATCGCCTACCTCGCCGACTTCGCCATCGGCGCCAGCATCGTCCTGTCCTACGGGTTCACGTCCGGGGTACTCGCGATCCTCGCGGCCGCCGTGGTCATCTTCGTGACCGGCGTCCCGATCGCGTCGGCCTGCGCGAAGTCCGGTGTGGACATGGACCTGCTGACCCGAGGCGCCGGCTTCGGCTACTTCGGATCGACGCTGACGTCGCTGGTGTACGCGAGCTTCACCGTCATCTTCTTCTCTCTCGAGGGTTCGATCATGGCGCAGGCCTTCGAACTCGCCGTCGGACTGCCGCTGCCCATCGGGTACCTGCTCGCGACCCTGATCGTGCTGCCGTTCGCGCTCTACGGCATGGGCGCGGTCGCGAAGATGCAGACCTGGACGCAGCCGCTCTGGATCGCGGGCCTCGTCCTCCCCTTCGTCGTGGTCGCGATCCGCGAGCCCGGCAAGTTCGCCGAATTCGCGTCGTTCGGCGGCAACGAGGGCGCCGGGTCCGGCTTCTCCGCGATCGGCTTCGGCTTCGGCATGGGTGTGGCGCTGTCGCTGATCGGCCAGATCGGCGAGCAGGCCGACTACCTGCGATTCATGCCCGAGAAAACTGCCTCGAACAAACGGGCCTGGTGGGGCGCGGTGCTCGCGGCCGGCCCCGGCTGGGTCGTGCTCGGCGCAGCGAAGCAGATCGGCGGCGCGCTGCTGGCGTTCCTCGCTCTCGGCGTCGTCGGCAAGACACACGCGCTGGAGCCGATCGCGCCGTACCTCGAAGCCGTGAAACCCGCGCTCGGCCCGGTGGCGCTGACGTTCGCCGCGCTGTTCGTCGTCGTCTCCCAGATCAAGATCAACACGACGAACGCGTACTCCGGCTCGCTGTCGTTCGCGAACTTCTTCTCCCGCGTGCTGCACCGGCACCCCGGCCGCGTCTGGTACGTCCTGGTGAACTGCGGGATTGCGCTGGCACTAATGGAATTCGGCGCGTTCACATTCCTGAACAAGATTCTCGGCTTCTACTCCAACGTCGCGATCGCCTGGATCGGCGCGGTCTGCGCGGACCTGGTGATCGCGAAACCGCTGGGGCTTTCACCCCGCTACATCGAGTTCAAACGGGCCTATCTGCACAAGATCAACCCGGTCGGGTTCGGTTCGATGGTGATCGCGTCGGCGGTCTCGATCGTGGCGTACTTCGGCGCGTTCGGACAGTTCCTGGCGGCGTTCAGCCCGCTGCTGGCGATGGTCATCGCGCTCGTCCTGGTGCCCGCGCTCGCGATCCTCACGAAGGGCAAGTACTACCTGGCAAGGCCGAACACCGTCGCGGGCCCCGGCGTCACGGCGGACCTCCGCGCCACGCACACCTGCTCGGAATGCGGCGACCCGTACGAGCTGCCGGACATCGCGGACTGCGCGAAACGGCAGGGGCCGATCTGCTCGCTGTGCTGCACCCTCGACAACTCCTGCCACGACGTATGCCAGACCACCGGCCCCGTCCCCCTCCCGATGCCCACCGCCCGCGTGAGCTGAAGGGGACGTTCGTCGCGTAAGACGCGCTGAAGGGGACTTTCGTCGCATGGCATGCGAGGAAAGTCCCCTTCAGCTCACGCCGGGCGCAGGATCGCCGACAGCATCATGGCACGCAGTTCGGCGGAGACCTCGGCCACCGGCAGCGGCGGATCATGCGCCTGCCACTCCCGCAGCAACCCGGTCGCCGCGCCGACCAGCGCGATCGCGGTCAGCCGGTAGTCACGGCGTGGCGCCGCGCCGTCCCGCGCGGCGCGCAGCGCCTCCTGCTCGATGAACGTCGCCCACCGGTCGACCCACACCTGGTGCTGCGCCTCCAGTTCGGCGCTGACCCCGACCGCCTCGACGTAGTTCAGCCGCGGCATCCGCGGATCCGCCGTCACGGTCGCCACGAAGACGTCGAGCAGCGTCGAGATCCGCTCGACCGCGTCCACGCCCTCGACCTGGTCGAGCGCGGCGGTCACGTGCGTCATGGCGAGGCTGTTGATGTGGTCGTGCAGCGTGCGGAGTACTTCCTCCTTGCCGCCGAACTCCTCGTAGAAGTTGCGAGTGGACACTCCCGCCCTGGTACACAGATCGGTGATCTTGGCCTGCCGGAACCCGGTCGAGGTGAACAGCTCCAGCGCCGCGGCGAGCAGTCGCTCACGACGCTCCGCGCGACGTCGCTCCGGCGTCACGCCGCCGTAGTTCCGGGCCATCAGTCCCCCTCTCCGCTCTCCGGTATTGCCAGATCGTAGCCACGGGCCTACTTTGTGAAAATCCTAATTACCAAAATACCGGAGGCAACGATGCTTCGCCGGGTCCTGGTTTCCGTCCTCAGTACCATCCTCACCGCCGCGCTCGTGGCCGCGCCCACCGCTCGCGCCGGGACCGCGCCCGCGCCCGGCGACCTCCTCGAACAGCGCCCCGTCACCGTCAAGGTCGCCGTCTTCCCGGCACCCGTGCAGGCCTGGCACCTGCTCTACCGCTCGACCTCGGCGACCGGCGCCGCCAACGCCGTCTCCGGCACCCTGCTCGTCCCGCCTGTCCCGTGGACGAAGGGGCCGCGCCCGCTGGTCAGCTACGCCGTCGGGACCCACGGGCTCGGCGACCAGTGCGCGCCGTCGAACCTGCTCGCCAACGGCATCGAAAACGAGGTCGCCCTCATCGGGCAGGCGCTGTCCCAAGGCTGGGCCGTGGTCCTGACCGACTACGAGGGCCTCGGCACCCCCGGCGATCACACCTATGCCGTCGCGCAGTCCGAAGGCCGAGCCGTGCTCGACGCCGCCCGCGCGGCCGCGCGCGTGCCGGGCGCCGGGCTTTCGACGTCCGGGCCGGTCGGTGTCTTCGGCTACTCGCAGGGTGGGCAGGCCGCGGCAGCCGCCGGTGAACTCCAGGCGACCTACGCGCCGGAGCTGAACCTCGTCGGCGTCGCCGAGGGCGGGGTGCCCGCGGATCTCAAGCAGGTCATGAAGTTCAACGACGGCAACGCCGGCTTCAGCCTCGTGCTCGGTGCCGCCACCGGATACGCCGCCGCGTATCCCGAGCTGCCGTTCAACGACATCCTCAACGCCCGCGGCAAGGCCCTGGTGCCGAAGGTCAAGGAGATGTGCACCGTCCAGCTCGCCCTCGCGGCACCGTTCGGGCATCTGTCCGACTACACCACGGTGCCCGACCCCGCCGCCGACCCGCGCTGGCAGGCCCGGCTCGACCAGAACTACCTCGGCCGCGTCAAGCCGAAGGCTCCGGTGTTCCTGTACCACGCGTCGGCCGACGAGCTGATCCCGCTCTCGATCGGCACCGGCCTGCGGGACCGCTACAAGGCACTCGGCGCGAACGTCACCTGGCAGGAATTCCCGCTGCTGGAACACATCGGCGGCGTCGCCGTGGGTGGCCCCGTCGCGATGACCTGGCTGGGCACCAAGTTCTGAGAGGTCCGTGAATGCCACATTGAGGGAGTCAGAGTCCCTCAATGTGGCATTCACGGACTCGCGTGCCCGAGGTGACGCAGCGCGGTGACGGCATCGGGGGCCAGTGACGTGGTGAGGGTGCCGCCCGCGGCGAGGGGGCTGCGGGACCACCACTCACCCGAGGCGGCGGGGAGCTCGGGGCCGCCGACGACGAGATCCGTGGCGAGCACCCGGTTCCCCGCCAGCTGCGCCAGGCTGCTGTCCAAAGTGGAATCACCGATGGTCAGAGTCTGGTGCAACACCGGCACCGCCCCGCGCGTCACGTGTTGCGACGTCGTCAGCTCGCCGGGACGTTCCCCCGCGCGGCCGAGCACCAGCACCTCCCGGGTGTGGAAGTACCCTCCGGGCGCGACGGACGCACGCAGCACCGCGGTGTGCCGCGCCCGCGCGGTGACCACCGTCGGCTCGGGCAGGTACTCCAGCACGCCACCGGCCGCCACCTCGATGTCCACAGTGGAGTGACTACGCTCGCCGCGCGGTCCGGGCAACGCGAGTGTCGCGGCGACCCCGGAAAGCCGGAGCGCCGCGCCGGGACCGACGTGCACGGTGAGCGTCAGCTCGTCGCCGCCCAGCGGGGACGTCGCCGAGTTGACCAGATGGACGACCGCCGCGGCGCCGGAACCCCGGCGGGGATACAGCATGAGCGGCGCGACAGAACACAGCTCACGCAGGATCGTGCGTTCCCCGTCGCGGCAGACGACCAGCCGGGCGTGTGCCTTCACCCCGCGCGGACCGGCACGAGCGAACGAACCCAATCGGCGACGGCCGGTGCGTCCGGAGTGTCCACAAGGGACTGCGCGATCACCGGAAGCTCGCCGCGCATGCGGTGCGCGTCCGAGGTCATCACGTCCATGTCCGCGCCGACCAGGTGCGCGATGTCGATCTTGTTGATCACCAGCAGATCGGCGGTCGTGACACCGGGGCCACCCTTGCGCGGCACCTTGTCCCCGCCCGCGACGTCGACGACGAACACCTGACTGTCCGCGAGTCCCCGGCTGAACACCGCGGTCAGGTTGTCGCCCCCGCTTTCGATGATCACCAGGTCCAGCCCGGGGAACTTCTCCTCGAGCCGCTCGACGGCGTCGAGGTTCGCGGTGATGTCGTCCCGGATCGCGGTGTGCGGGCACGCGCCGGTCTGCACCGCCTCGATCCGCGCCGGATCGAGCACCCCCGCCCGGCGCAGGAAGTCGGCGTCCTCGGTGGTGTAGATGTCGTTGGTGACCACCGCGAGGTTCAGCTCGTCGCCGAGCGCGCGGCACAGCGCGGCGGTCAGCGCCGTCTTGCCGCTGCCGACCGGGCCACCGATCCCGATCCGGTACGCCCGCCCGGCCGTCGGGGCGGCGTCGTAGTGATCCGGCTCCGCGACCGTCGGATCGAAGTTGACCGGGTGCACGTGCCCGTGGCCATGACCGTGGCTGTGCTCAGCTGGCAAAGAGACGCACCTCTTCCTCGTGATGCCGGGCGTGGGCCTCGGCGAACAGGTCCAGCGCCGGAGACCCCGGCGAGGGAAGCTCGGCGGGATCGCCCCCCGCGACGGCGGCGGCTCGCGACGACACGTACCGGACCTCGGCCGCCAGCCGCGCGACGACGGCGTTGACCGCGAACGGATCGAGCCCCAGCAGCCGTACGGCCGCGCTCGCCGGGCCGCTGATCGCGAGATACGCCACCGCCATCGCGGCGTCGAACGGCGAACCGCCCGCGACACCGACGAGCGCGCCGAGCACCACGGGATGATGCGGCCTCGGCGTTTCGGCGAGCAACGCCGACAACACCGACGACGGCCACGCGACCCGGCCCGCACGCGCCGTCCCTCTGCCCTGCGCCCGCGACGCCTCCCGCTGCGCGAGCGACGGCGTCCGCGCGTCCAGCTCGATGTCCAGCCGCAGCCAGTGTCCCTTGTGGACATCGCGAGCAGCGGCGTGCGCGGACGCGGCGGCGAACACCGCCGCCAGCAGACCGGCCGTGCGCAACCGTCCACTCAGGAACCCCGGCAGATCCCGTTCGTGCGTGACCAGCTTGCGCGCGATGACCTCTTCCAGCCCGCCCGAGTGGACATGGCCGCCGCCGGGGAAGCGGGAGTCGGCGAGGATGAGCGCGGAGAGGTCCATCAGAACAAGCTCCATCAAAACAAGAAATATCGTTGTGCCATCGGCAGTTCCGCCACCGGCCGGGGTTCGATCAGGTCACCGTCCACATGCACCGCGAAGCTGTCCGGGTCGACCCGGACGTCCGGCGTCGCGTCGTTGAGCACCATGTCCGCCTTGGTCCGCCGCCGCATGTTCGACACCGGCGCGAGCCGGCGGGTGATACCGAACTGGTCCGCGACAGCGCTTTCCAACGCCTCAGGCGCTACAAAGTGGACACTGCTCGCCGCCGCGACCGAGGGAACCGCGCCGAACATGGGCCGCGCGAGCACCGGCTGCGGCGTCGGGATCGACGCGTTCGCGTCGCCCATCGCGGCCCACGCGATGAACCCGCCCTTCAGTACGACGTGCGGGCGGACACCGAAGAACTTCGGCTCCCACAACACCAGATCGGCGAGCTTGCCCACCTCGACCGAGCCGATCTCCGCCTCCATCCCGTGCGCGATGGCCGGATTGATCGTGTACTTGGCGACATAACGACGCGCCCGCAGGTTGTCGGCGGCGCCGTCGCCGGGCAGCGTGCCGCGGCGGCCCTTCATCACGTGCGCGGTCTGCCAGGTCCGGATGATCACCTCGCCGATCCGGCCCATCGCCTGGGCGTCCGAGCTCATCATCGAGATCGCGCCCATGTCGTGGAGCACGTCCTCGGCGGCGATCGTCGTCGGCCGGATCCGGCTTTCGGCGAACGCCAGGTCCTCGGGCACCGACGGGTTGAGGTGATGGCACACCATGAGCATGTCGAGGTGCTCGTCGAGCGTGTTCGCGGTGTGCGGCCGGGTCGGGTTGGTCGAGGAGGGCAGGATGTGCGGCAGGCCGACGACCTGGATGATGTCCGGCGCGTGCCCGCCGCCCGCGCCCTCGGTGTGGTACGCGTTGATCGACCGGCCGCCGATGGCGTCCACAGTGGACTCCAGGAACCCGGCCTCGTTGAGCGTGTCGGTGTGGATCGCGACCTGCACACCGGATTCGTCGGCCACGGTCAGGCAGGCGTCGATCGCGGCGGGTGTCGAGCCCCAGTCCTCGTGCAGCTTGAATCCGCCCGCCCCGGCGGCGAGCTGCTCACGCAGCGCGTCGTGCCGGACGGTATTCCCCTTGCCCAGCAAGAGGACGTTGACCGGATATCCGTCCATCGCGGACAGCATCCGGCCGAGGTTCCACGCGCCGGGGGTGACCGTGGTGGCCTTGGTGCCCTCGGCGGGCCCGGTGCCGCCACCGACCAAAGTGGTCAGTCCGGCGGCGAGCGCGGTGTCGACCAGCTGCGGGCAGATGAAGTGGACGTGGCAGTCGATCCCGCCCGCGGTGAGGATCTTCCCGTTGCCCGAGAGCACCTCGGTGGACGGGCCGATCACCAGCGCCGGATCTACACCGTCCATGGTGTCCGGATTGCCCGCCTTGCCGATCCCCACGATCCGGCCGTCCCGCACCCCGACGTCGGCCTTGACCACACCCCAGTGGTCGAGGATCACCGCGCCGGTGATGACCAGGTCCGGCGCGCCCTCGGCACGGGTCGCCATGCCCTGGCCCATCGACTCGCGGATCACCTTGCCGCCACCGAAGAGCACCTCGTCGCCGCTGCCCGCACCACGGCTGCGGTCTTCGGTGATCTCTATCAGCAGGTCGGTGTCGGCGAGCCGGACCCGGTCGCCGACGGTCGGGCCGAACAGCTCGGCGTACCGCTCACGATCGATCGAGGTCATCAGAACTCCCCGGAGAATTCGGACCGCAAGCCCGGCACGCGCCGGTTCCCGGCGAGCGGGACGAGGTCGACTTCGCGCTCGACGCCCGGTTCGAAACGGACGGACGTCCCGGCCGGGACGTCGAGCCGGTGTCCGCGCGCGGCCTCGCGGTCGAACTCGAGGCCGGGGTTGACCGCCGCGAAGTGGTAGTGCGAGCCGACCTGCACCGGCCGGTCGCCGACGTTGCGCACGAACAGCCGTACCCGGGCGCGGCCAGGGTTCAGCTCGACCGGCTCGTCGCCGGGAAGGATCTCGCCTGGACGCACTGGGCTCCCCTTCAGACGATCGGGTCGTGCACGGTGACGAGCTTCGTCCCGTCCGGGAAGGTGGCCTCGACCTGAACGGAGTCGACCATCTCGGGCACCCCGTCGAGCACCTGCGCCCGCGAGAGCACCGTCCGTCCACTCGCGACCAGCTCGCTGACCGTGCGGCCGTCGCGGGCGCCCTCCAGCACGTGCTCGGTGATCAACGCGACCGATTCGGGGTAATTGAGCAAAACCCCACGTTGCAAACGTTTGCGCGCTATGTCCGCCGCTACGTGGATCAGGAGCTTGTCGCGCTCCTGCGGGCTCAGGTGCATGCCCTCAGGTCTATCACCCGGCACCCCCTGCCGCCGGTTTCGGCAACACAGGATTTACGTGTCGCGCCGCCTGTCGGCCACCGCCCGTGCACGGCGATGTCACACCTCGAAGTGAAAGGTTTTCGGATGAGACCCCTACCAGGACTGAATCGTTCTCGTAATCGTGACCGAAACCACCGCTTCTTTCGATTGCCAGCCGTCGGCCGGAGGAGGAAGGTTTGTCCATCCGTGCGATGAGGCGCGCGTTCGCTGCGTGTATCCCGTCTGCGCGACAGAACACCTAGCCGGGGAAATTGCGCACCGAAAGGTTTCGCGAAAGTGACATCCACGATCAGCAAGCCACAGCCGTCCGGACAACCCGACGACGGCTTCCGTCCTGGCCTGGAGGGCGTCGTCGCCTTCCACACCGAGATCGCCGAACCCGACCGGGACGGCGGTGCGCTGCGCTACCGCGGCGTCGACATCGAAGACCTCGCCGGCAAGGTGACCTTCGGTGACGTCTGGGGCCTTCTCGTCGACGGCCGCTTCGGCCACGGCCTCCCGCCCGCCGAGCCGTTCCCCCTTCCGGTGCACACCGGGGACGTCCGCGTCGACGTCCAGGCCGCGCTCGCGATGCTCGCGCCGATCTGGGGCTACCAGCCGCTGCTGGACATCACCGACGAACAGGCACGCGACCAGCTCGCCCGCGCCTCGGTCATGGCGCTGTCCTACGTTGCGCAGTCCGCGCGCGGAATAGGGCAGCCCGCCGTCCCGCAGGACCGGGTCGACGAGGCGAAGTCGATCACCGAGCGGTTCCTGATCCGCTGGCGCGGCGAGCCCGATCCCGCGCACGTCAAGGCACTGGACGCCTACTGGGTCTCGGCCGCGGAGCACGGCCTGAACGCCTCGACGTTCACCGCGCGCGTCATCGCCTCCACCGGCGCCGACGTCGCGGCGGCGATGTCCGGCGCGATCGGCGCGATGTCGGGCCCGCTGCACGGCGGCGCGCCGGCGCGGGTGCTGCCGATGATCGCCGAGGTCGAGAAGACGGGCGACGCGGCCGGCCTGGTCAAGGGCATCCTCGACCGCAAGGAGCGGCTGATGGGCTTCGGGCACCGCGTGTACCGCGCGGAGGACCCGCGAGCTCGCGTGCTGCGGCGGACCTGCCAGGAGCTGGGCGCCGAACGGTACGAGGTCGCCGCGGCGCTGGAGCAGGCCGCGCTCGCCGAGCTGCGCGACCGGCGCCCGGATCACCCGATCGAGACCAACGTCGAGTTCTGGGCCGCGGTCATCCTGGACTTCGCCCAGGTGCCGCCGCACATGATGCCCGCGATGTTCAGCTCGGCCCGCACCGCAGGCTGGGCCGCGCACATCCTGGAGCAGAAGCGGACCGGACGCCTCGTGCGCCCGTCGGCCAAGTACATCGGCCCCGGCCCGCGTCGTCCGGAAGAGGTCGAGGGCTGGGCGTCGATCGGCCACTGAGTTCCGCGGCCCAAGCGCCCCAATGCCGCATTGGGGCGCTTGGGCTCAATCCCGGGGCCGCAACGGGTGTTCGTCGTCGCGAGGCGGGCGGACGTGCGCGAGGTCGCGATCCCGGCAGGCACCGAAGCGCTCGAAGTTCGCCCGTGCCTGGGCGAGGCTCAAGGCGCCGTTCGGGCCGCCACGTACCTCGTCGGCGTCGTGGACGTCCTGGCCGTCGTCCTCCCAGAAACAGACCGGGCAGATCTGGTGCCCGCCCCGCTCTTCGAGCGTGAGATAGCCGCAGCACGGACAGGCGTGCGGACCGCCCTCAGCGGGACGCTTGACGTTGTGCACCCGGTCATTGTGCCCGCGCCACGACCGGCACGGTCGGGTCGTGGGCGGCGGTGGCCGAGAGCATGGCGGCGAGCTGGTCGACGAGCCAGCCGTCGAGGTCCTCCCGCGCCACCGTGCGTTCCTGCAGCCAGCTCAGCAAGGCGCCTTCGACGACCGCGGTCCAGCAGCGCAGCGTCAGCAGCAGCATCGGCGACGGCTCGCCGACGCCCAGCGCGTCCAGGATCAGCTCCACCGCGCGGTTGCGGACGTGGTCGATCGCCGCGTTCGTCTCGGACGTCGCGATCACCGAACCGCTGCGCAGCAAGGCGATGTACCCGGCGCGGTAAGAATCCGCGACGTCGATGAGCCCGCGCACTGCGGCCCGCAACCGTTCCGGCGGCGGGCCCTCCTCCAGGCCGGCGAGCCGGTCGATCAGGCCGTCGGTGACCGTCCGCAACGCCTCCACCTGCAGCTCGCGCAGGCTGGAGAAGTACCGGTAGAACAGCGGCCGCGAAACCTCCGAGCGCGCGACGATGTCGTCGACGGTGACCAGTTCCGGCGCACGGCTGCCGAAGAGGTCCAGCGCCGCCCGGATGAGGTCGTCCCGGCGTGCCTGCGGCGACATGCGCCGGGGCTTGCTCACGGAGTGACGTCCAGTTTCGCCGCCGCGCGGAGGAGTCCGGGGGTCAGTCGCGAAAGGACCAGCGCCGCCTTGGCCTCCGGCGTCGACGGCGCGATCGCGGTGTTCCGCTCGACGGCCTTCAGAATGTCGCGCGCCACCTTCTCCGGCCCGAACCCACGCCGCGCGTAGAGCTTCGAGCTGGCCCGCTGGAGCCGTCGCTGCTCCTCGGCGTCCACCCCGACGAACCGCGTCGTGTCGGTGATGTTGGTCTTCACGATGCCGGGACAGATCGCGGTGACCCCGATCCCTTCGGCAGCCAGTTCCGCGCGCAGGCACACCGAAAGCGTCAGCACGGCGGACTTCGTGGTGGCGTAGGCGGAAAGGATCTTCGACGGCAGGTAGGCCGCCAGCGAGGCCAGGTTCACGATCTGGCCGCCCTCGGACCGCTCGACCATCTGCGCGGCGAACGCGCGGCACCCGTGGATGACACCCCACAGATTGACGTCGACGACCTTCTCCCAGTCCTTTTCGGACGTGTCGAGGAAGGAGCCGGACATGCCGATCCCGGCGTTGTTGATCACGATGTCCGGGACTCCGAAGTCGGCACGGACGAGCTCCGCGAACCGCGCCACCGCCTCGCCGTCCGAGGAGTCCACTGTGTACTCACCGACGTTCGCACCCTTGTCCAGCAACAGCTTCGCTGTCTCGGCGGCGGCGTTCGCGTCGATGTCGGTGATGACGACGTCGGCGCCCTCGCCTGCGAAGGCCAGCGCGGTCGCCCTGCCGATCCCGCTGCCCGCACCGGTGATCACGACGAGCTTGTTCGCGAACCGGCCCCCTGCTTGCACATCAGACACAGTGTCCACTGTGTTCAATTCAGACACCCGGGCCCGTTTGAGCGCACGGGTTTCCTCGCCACCCTCGACATGGTCGATCAGCTCGGCCGCGGCGCCGGCGATGACCTTCGGCTTGCTGCGCGCGACCCAGTGCGTGCCGATGATCCGCCGGACCCGCAGATCCGGGACCCAGCGCGAGATCTCGGTCTGCAACGGCGTGGTGACGAACGAATCGCCGCTGGGTGCGAGCACCTGCACCGGGATCTCGGCGGCACGCGGCGCGGGCCGGGACAGCCGAGGAAGCATGTTCGCGCGGTAGAGGTTGAGGCCGTGCACGCCGTCGGCGGTCTCCGGCGCGGCCTCCGCCGGCTCCATCCGCCGGATGATCGCGCGCATCGCCCCGACGCGCCACAACAGCTGCGGCAGCAGCGGGATCTGGAAGAAGCCGATGTACCAGGAGTGCAGGCCCTGACCCAGCGCATGCCGAAGCCGCCGCGGCGTCGGCTTCGCGACCTGCGCGCGGAACCACGCGCCCGCGTGATCGAGGCTCGGCCCGGAAATCGACGTGTACGAGGCGAGCCGCCCGCGCAGCTCGTCGCCGGTCACCGCGTGCCAGGCCTGGATCGAGCCCCAGTCGTGGGCGATCAGGTGGACCCTGCCGGTCGGCGCGACCGCGTCGACGACGGCCTTGAGGTCACTGGCCAGCTGGTCCAGCCGATAGGACCGGCGTCCTGACGGTTTGTCCGACTGACCCGCGCCCCGCACGTCGTAGACCACGACGCGGTAGCGGGCGTCCAGCTCGGCGGCCACGCCGTCCCACATCGAGCCGTTGTCCGGATAGCCGTGCACAAGCACGACCGTGGGTCCGTCCTCGTTGCCGGTCACCTGGACCGAGAGGCGGACACCGTCGCTGGCGGTCACCCACTTGTGAGACATTCTGTCATGTTAGACAGTTTGTCAACAAGCGCGCGAGCGCAGCGCGAACCGGCCCCAGGTCCACACCGTGTCGAGCAGCAGAAGGGCGGTCCAGATCCGGCCCGCGTTCAACAGCCAGTGACCACTCCAGTTCCAGAACCAGCCCGCGTCGTGCGGGCCGCCGAAGACCGCTTCGACCGGCCAGCTGTACCCAGCGAACGCCAGCACGCCCTGCACGAGGACGAACACGGCCAAGTGCACGCCCCAGTTCGCGAGCGGCTTCGCGCGAGTGTTCGTTTCGCGCTTCACCGGGTTGGCCTCTTGTGGCCGGACGTCGATCACTCCGGGCACCATGACAACGGGTTCAGAGGCCGGTTTTTCCTTTTGTGACGGCGTTTTCGCCTGTTCCACGGGAAACTCCGCGACTCCGATCCGCCGCACCGCACCCCGGACGACGAGCGCGCCGAGCACGAGCAGACCCGCCGCACCGAAGCACGCGATCCGCCAGCCGGCGTCCCCGGAACCATAGAGCTGCCCGGCCGCAAAGGTGCCGATGGTCGCTCCGAGTAACGTCGCGCTCTCGTAGATCCCCATGCCCCGGCCGAGGCTGCCCCCGGCCGCTTCGGCCACCACGGCCTGTTCCACCGGCACGGCGGCGGCGAACGCGGCGGCCGAGAGGATCCACATCACCGCGATCGTCACCGGATCCGGCGCGAACGCGAGCCCGGCCGCGAAGACGGCGCTCGCCAGCATCGCCAGCGCGAGGACCCGCGTCCGGCCGAGCCGCCGGACGAACCCGTGCAGGTACCCCGGCAGCACGCTGTAGACGATGAACCCGGGCAGGAACACGGCGGCGATCCGGCCCAGTTCCAGGTGATGACCGCGCTGCAGATGCAGCAGGAGCAACAACGCGACGCCGCCTTCCGCGAGCGCCGTCAGCGCCACCAGGCCGAGCATCGGCCGCAGCCGCCTGCTCACCTGCCCGAGGCGTGGCGCTTCGGGAACAGGCTCGGCACGTTTCACCCGCGAGAAGCCCAGCAACACCGCGGCGACCACGCAGGCGACCGCGCCGAGCGCGAAAACGCCCCGGTAGTCGAGCCACTTGACCAGCGTCATCGCGACGACGAACGCGATCCACGTCCCGCCACCCTCGGCGGCGAACAGCCTGCTGAACACACTGTCGTCCGTGGACAGTCCCTCGCCGACTCTCGCGCGCAGTGCCACCCAGAACAACGCGCCACCCGCGCCGCCGAGTACCGCGCCCGCGTAGGCGACACCGATGCCCGGCGTCACCCCGTACGCCACAAAGGACAGTCCATAGAGGACAGCACCGATCGCGGCGACCCGACCCCGATCGGCGCGGTCGGCCAGCACCCCGGCCAGCGGCCGTACCAGGAACGAAACCAGCGTCTCCAGCGCGGTCAGCGCGCCGACCTCCGCCGCCGAGGCGCCCAGCTGGATCCCCACCCACAACGGCAGGAAGAAATCCAGCACCTCGGCCGGCCCTTTGACCAGCGCCGCCGCGAGCTCGTTCTCCTCGCGGCGGCGCACCCCCTGTTCGGCCACCCTCCCCCCTTTCGAGATACGAGCGTATCCTAAAACCGTCACGGGCACACCACCTCCGCCGAAAGTAGGATGCGCCAGTGCCGAAGATCGTGGACCGGGCCGAGCGCCGCCGGGAAATCGCCGACGCGCTGCTGCGCCTGGTCGCCGCGGGCGGCGTCGAGGCGGTGAGCGTGCGATCCGTGGCCGCCGAGGCCGGGGTGTCCGCGGGCGCGGTACAGAAGTACTTCTCCACCAAGGAAGAACTGTTCCGGTTCGCACTCGACCTCACCGGCGAGTTCGTGGAGCAGCGCTGGACGCGGATCGACTACACCGGGAACCTTCTGGAGGTGCTGATCCGGCTGGTCGGCGAGACGCTGCCGCTCGACGAGCAGCGCCGTGCCGAGTCGATCGTCATCAGCGCCTTCACCGCCCGCGCGGCGGTGCGTCCCTCGTGGACGGACTTCGTCCGCGAAGGCTACGACGAACTCCACGACATGACCGTGGACTTCCTCGACACCGCCCGCGACGCCGGACACATCCGGACCGACCTGCCGACCGGCCAGCTCGCCGACGTCGTGATCGCGCTGGGCGACGGATTCGCCCACCGCATGCTGACCTGCGAGGATCCGCACGCGCTCCAAGCCTCGCTCACCCTCGCGCTGCGTGAGCTGCTGACTCCTCGCTGAGCCCGTGTCCGTCGATCGGTGGACAACCGGATTCCACTTCCCGGACGTCCCTGAGGCGCCCCCGACGGCAGCAGACTCGAGCCATGACCACAGCAGTGAGCGTGCGCGGCTTGTGCAAGGAGTATCCGGGGCACGTCGCCGTGGCCGGGCTCGATCTCGACATCCGGCGCGGCGAGGTGTTCGCGCTGCTCGGGCCGAACGGCGCGGGGAAGACGACGACCGTCGAGATCCTGGAGGGGCACCGCGACCGGACGGCCGGTGAGGTCAGCGTGCTCGGCGAGGATCCCGGACGCGCGGGCAGGGCCTGGCGGGCGCGGCTGGGCATCGTCCTGCAGACCGCGACCGACGCGGCCGAGCTGTCCGTCGCCGAAACCGTGCGGCACTTCGCGAAGTACTACCCGAATCCCCGGGATCCCGAGGAAGTGATCGACAAGGTCGGGCTGACCGAGAAGGCGGGAGCGCGGGTGAAGTCGTTGTCCGGTGGGCAACGCCGTCGGGTGGACGTCGCGCTGGGCATCGTCGGCCGTCCCGAACTGCTCTTCCTCGACGAGCCGACGACCGGATTCGATCCCGAAGCGCGTCGCCAGTTCTGGGCCCTGATCGCCGGGCTCGCCGAGGAAGGCACGACGATCCTGCTCACCACGCATTACCTCGACGAGGCCGAGGCCCTCGCCGACCGGGTCGCGGTGATCGCCCGCGGCCGCATCGTCGCCGAGGACACTCCACGGGACCTCGGCGGCAGGGCCGGAGCGGAGGCCACCGTGCGCTGGGTCGACCAGCGCGGCGAACACGTCGAGCGCACCGCGTACCCGACCAAGCTCATCACCGAGCTCTCCACTGGGGGTGGGGAGCTCGGTGAGCTGACCGTGACCAGGCCGAGCCTGGAGGACGTCTACCTTGACCTGATCGGAGACACGGAATGACCACGCTCGCCCTGCCCGGCACGTTCTCGCTGGGGCTGCTCCGCGGCGGCGCGGAACTGCGCCAGTTCTTCCGCAACAAGGAACAGGTGATCTTCACCTTCTCCCTGCCCGCGATACTGATGATCCTGCTCGGGTCCATTCTGGACGGTCCGACCGCGCAGGCGTCGGTCAGCTCGGGCCAGCTGCTCGCCGCGGGCATGATCGGCGCGGGCATCGTCTCGACGTCGTTCAACAGCATGGGCATCGGGCTGGCCGCCGACCGCGAGACCGGTGCGCTCAAACGCCTTCGCGGGACACCGATGTCCGCCGGGTCGTACTTCATCGGCAAGATGGTGCTGGTGGCGGTGACCAGCGCGGCCCAGTCGGTGTTGATGATCGCGGTGGCCGTGCTGTTGTTCAAGTTGCATCTGCCCGCCGACCCCATTCAGTGGCTGACGCTGTTCTGGGTGTTCGCGCTGGGAATCGTGTCCTGCACGCTGCTCGGCATCGTGATCAGCTCGGCGGTGCGCTCGACGAACGGCGTGGTCGCGTTGGTCAACCTGGTGTATTTGGTGCTGCAGTTCATGTCCGGGGTGTTCGTCACGCCCATCACGCATCTGCCGAAGGTTATGGTCTACGTCGCGTCGGTCTTTCCGCTGAAGTGGGTGTGCCAGGGGTTCCGTTCGGTGTTCCTGCCCCCGGAGGCCGCGGCTCAGGAGATGGCGGGGACATGGGAACTTCCGATGGTGGCGCTGGTGCTCGGCGCCTGGTGCGTGGCGGGGCTGTTGCTGGCGAAGCTGACGTTCCGCTGGACGAACGAGAGCCGGTGAAACCCCCGAGGCGGGACGCCTGGGACCGGTTCCACTGGCTGTGGGACGTGGTGTTCGGCGTCGCGTACCTCGGCACGGCCGCGTACATCCTGACCGACAACGCGGAGCCGGCAGCGAAACTGGTCGCCGTCCTCGCGCTGACCGGGATCGCGCTCGCCTACCTGCTGCAGGGTCGTCGCGTTCTCTTCGCCGAGGACAGCGACCCCCAGCGGTGGCTGTTCGCCGGTGTCCTGCTGGTCCTCATCGCCGTCGCGATGTTCGCCGACTCCACGGCGAGCTTCGGCCTGTTCATCGTCTGCCCGCTGGTGTACATCACGCTGGACTTCAAACCGGCCGCCGTGCTCACCACCACGGCGATAGTGCTGAGCCCGGTGTCCTCGATCGTCCACGACGGGCTGGACAGCGCGATACTGCGGTTCCTGGTGCCGATGCTCGCGATCATGATCGTGTTCAGCATGCTGATCGGGCGGTACATCACCCGGATCATCGAGGAGAGCAGCGCCCGCGCCGAGCTGATCGAGCGGCTGGAGGCCAGCCAGGCCGAGGTGGCCCGCCTCTCCCGGGAGGCGGGCACGGCCGCCGAACGGGAACGGCTCGCCCGCGAGATCCACGACACGCTGGCGCAGGGGTTCACCAGCATCGTCACCCTCACCCAGGCGATCGAGTCCGAAATGGACACCGACCCGGCGGCGGCGAGGCGGCACCTCGAACTCGCGGCCCGCACCGCGCGCGAGAACCTGGACGAGGCTCGGACGATGGTAGCGGCGCTCGCCCCGGCCGAGCTCACCACGGGTTCGCTGGACGATGCCTTGCGACGTCAGGTCGAACGGCTGGCCGATGAGACCGGCGTCGAGGCTTCGTACGAAGTGGACGGTGCGGTGCCACCGCTGCCGATGGCGGCCGAAGTGGTCCTTTTGCGGGCGGCGCAGGAGGCGTTGACGAACATACGCAAGCACGCGGCCGCGTCGACGGTGTCCGTCCAAGTGTCCGTTGTGGACGATTCGGTACGGTTGCTGGTGCGGGACAACGGCGTCGGATTCGATCCGGATGACCCGTCGGACGGGTTCGGCCTGCCAGGGATGCGGTCGCGGGCCGAGCAGGTAGGCGGGCGGCTGACCGTCCGCAGTGGACGTACCGGCGGGACGGAACTGACAGTGGAGGTGCCCGCGTGATCCGGATCATGCTGGTCGACGATCACCCCGTGGTACGCGAGGGACTGCGCGGGATGCTGGAGTCCGAAGCGGACTTCAGCGTCGTCGGTGAGGCGGGCTCCGGCGACGAGGCCGTCGCACTCGACAGCGTCAAGCAGCCCGACGTCATCCTGATGGACCTGCGGATGCCCGGCCTCGACGGTGTCGGTGCGACCAGGAAGATCCTGCGGCAGACGCCGGGTCGGCGGATTGTCGTGCTGACCACCTACGAAACGGACGCGGACATCCTGCGTGCCGTCGAGGCCGGTGCGTCCGGGTACCTGCTCAAGGACGCGTCGCGGGCCGAGCTGGCCGGGGCGATCCGGGCGGCGGCACGGGGCGAGACGGTACTGGCGCCGTCGGTGGCCGGGAAGCTGGTGAAGCGCGTGCGGAACCCGGAGTCGCCGCCGTTGTCGGCGCGGGAGGCGGAGGTGCTGCGGCTCGTCGCGAAGGGCGGGACGAACGCGGACATCGGACGGGCACTGCACATCAGCGAGGCCACGGTGAAGACGCATCTGCTGCGGGTGTTCGGGAAGCTCGGCGTGTCCGACCGGACCGCGGCGGTGACCACGGCGATGGAGCGGGGCCTCCTCGGCTGATGTGATTAGGCGGCGCACTCGCGTGATTGGGCGGCGATCTCGCGTGTCTGGATGGAGAACTCGCGTGATCGGATAGAAGGTACTAGGGGCAGAATGCTCTTCATGCTTGCTTCGACCGAACTCGCCCTGCTGCGCCGAGTGGCGCACGAGCAGGCCGTTTGCCGTGCTCCGTCCCTGGTCGCCGCTGTTGTGCGGGACGGGCAGGTCGTCTGGTCCGGGGCTCGCGGGCAGGTTGGCGACGCGCGCCCGGACGACGACACGCAGTACCGGCTGGGCTCGATCACCAAGACGATGGTCGCCACCGCCGTCATGCGGCTGCGTGACGAGGGCGCACTTGACCTCAACGACCCGCTCGAACAGCATCTGCCGGGCACCGCGTTCGGCGGCGCGACCATCGCGCAGCTGCTCTCGCACACCTCCGGGCTGACTTCCGAATCCCCAGGCCTGTGGTGGGAACGCACGCCGGGCGCGGACTGGGAGGCCCTCGTCGGGAGCCTGGCGACCGGCGCGACGAAGCTTCGTCCCGGTGCGAAGTTCCACTACTCGAACGTCGGCTACGGCGTGCTCGGCGAGCTGATCGCGCGCAAGCGCGGGAGCGATTGGCTCACCGTGCTGCGTACGGAGATCCTCGGCCCGCTGGGCATGTCCCGCACCACGCCGCATCCCGAGGGCGCGCACGCGGAGGGTTTCGCCGTGCACCCGTTCGCGGACCTGCTGCTGCCGGAGCCGTCACCGGACGCGGGCGCCATGGCCCCGGCCGGGCAGCTGTGGTCGACGGTCACCGACCTCGGCCGCTGGACGGCGTTCCTCGGCGGACAGGGCAGCGGCGACGTCCTGAGCGAGGACACGCTCGCCGAGATGCGAACCATGGTCACCGTCGACGACGCCGACAACTGGACCACCGGGTTCGGGCTGGGCCTGATGGCACTGCGCTACCAGGGACGCAGGCTGACCGGGCACACCGGGTCGATGCCCGGCTTCCTGGCGGTCACGCTGAGCGACCCGGCCACCGGCACCGGCGCGCTGGTGCTGACGAACTCGACCGGCGGCGTCGGCATCACCCAGCTGTGCCTCGACCTGATCACGACGAGCGACGAGCTCGAACCCGCGTTCCCCGCGGAGTGGCTTCCGTCCACTGTGGACCCGAAACTGCTGGAGCTGACCGGGCTCTGGCACTGGGGTCCGACGCCGTATCACCTGCGGCTGCTGCCCGACGGCTGCTTCTCGCTGTACCCGGCCGACGGCGTCGGCCGCGCGTCGCGGTTCCGGCCGGTCGACAGCGACACCTGGCTCGGCCTCGACGCCTACTACGCGGGCGAGACGCTCACCGTCGGCCGCGACGCCGACGGCGTCCCGAACCACCTCGACCTGGCGACGTTCATCTTCACCCGTACGCCGTACGACCCGGCCGCCCCGATCCCCGGCGGCGTCGACCCCGACGGCTGGCGCTGAGTGTTCCAGATGGTGGGCAGTGCGGTACCGGAGGGAGCTGGGGCGTCCCGGCCTGAGAGACTGCGCACATGACCGACGCAGCTGAGTTGACCATCCCCGCAGAGCTCAAGCCGGCCGACGGCCGCTTCGGCTGCGGACCGTCGAAGGTCCGCGGCGAGCAGCTGAGCGCGCTGGCGGCCTCCGGCTCCACCTACCTGGGCACGTCCCACCGCCAGAAGCCGGTCAAGTCCCTCGTCGGGCGCGTCCGCGCGGGCCTGACCGAGCTGTTCTCCCTGCCCGAGGGCTACGAGGTGATCCTCGGCAACGGCGGCACGACCGCGTTCTGGGACGCCGCCGCGTTCGGCCTCGTGCGCGAGCGGGCCCAGCACTTCACCTACGGCGAGTTCTCCTCGAAGTTCGCCACCGTGACCAAGGGCGCCCCCTTCCTCGCCGACCCGATCGTGGTCAAGGCCGACCCGGGCAGCGCGCCCGAGATCGCCTACCAGTCCGGCGCCGACCTGGTCGGCTGGGCGCACAACGAGACCTCGACCGGCGTCGCGGTGCCGGTCCGCCGTCCGGAGGGCAGTGAAGGCGCGCTCGTCGCGATCGACGCGACGTCCGGCGCCGGCGGCCTGCCGGTCAAGGCCGAGGACTTCGACGTCTACTACTTCGCGCCGCAGAAGTCGTTCGCCTCGGACGGCGGGCTGTGGATCGCGCTGGCCTCGCCCGCCGCGGTCGAGCGGATCGGCGAGATCGGCGCGAGCGACCGCTGGGTGCCGGAGTTCCTGTCGCTGACCACCGCGCTGGACAACTCGCGCAAGGACCAGACGTACAACACCCCGGCGGTGTCGACGCTGTTCCTGCTGGCCGACCAGATCGAGTGGATGCTCGGCCAGGGCGGCCTCGACTGGACGACGGCCCGCACCAAGGAATCCTCGACCCGGCTGTACGAATGGGGCGAGAAGACCGCCTACACCACGCCGTTCGTGACCGATCCGGCACTGCGCTCGCAGGTCGTCGGCACCATCGACTTCGCCGACGAGGTGGATGCCTCGGCGGTGGCGAAGGTGTTGCGCGCCAACGGGATCGTCGACACCGAGCCGTACCGCAAGCTGGGCCGCAACCAGCTGCGCGTCGGCCTGTTCCCGGCCATCGACCCGGACGACATCAGCAAGCTCACGCAGAGCGTCGAGTACGTCGTCGAGCGGCTGTCCTGACCCTCAGCAGCAGTCCCGCTTCGGTGCCCCGGTCCTCACGACCGGGGCACTGGTCTGTACGGCCCTTTCGACGTCGGCGAGCACCTTCGCCCGCTTCGCGCGGTCGAGGATCCTGCCACGGCTGATCACCGTGTCGATCCGGCGCACCGCACCGATGCCGTCGAGCGGATTCGCGTCGAGCACCACGAGATCGGCGACCTTGCCCACGGTGACCGTCCCCGCGGTGTCCTGCCTGCCCAGGTAGCGTGCCGCGTCGCGGGTCACCGTCTGCAGGGCCTGCATCGGCGACAATCCCGCCTTGACGAGAAATTCGAGATCGTCGTGCAGGCCGAACCCGGGGAACGAGTACGGATTCGGGCAGTCGGTGCCGCCGATGACGCCGACACCCGCGCGGTACGCGTCGCCCAGCAATCCGAGCAGCGCCTGGAAATACGCCTCCCGCTCGGCGATCTCTCGCGGGGTGACCGGCGCGAAGACCTTGATGCGTTCCTTCCAGTAATCCCGCAGTGACGGCGGTACGTACCGCAACCGGGGATCGTGCGCGTAGGTCTCCGCGGGCGCGGAAATGACGCGGTTCACGATCAGCGTCGGGGACAGCCACGATCCATTGTGGACCAGCAACTCGAACAACGCCTGTGCGCGGGCGGGGCTGTGGCTGAGCGTGCCCTGGCGATCGAGCTCGGCGACCAGGTTGTAGAACGCGCGCGGCGCGGCCGGGTCGAACGGCTGGCCCGCGAGCCGCGCGAGGAATTCATCCCGCCGGGTCGAGGTGTGGATTCCCATGCCGTACAGGTGCTCGAAACTCCGCTGGCCCGCGGCACTGGCCTCGGGAATGGTGACGCGGTACGGCCAGTGCCCGCCGAACGGGAGGCCCTGCCGCGCGCACTCGTCGGCGACCGCGGCGAAGGTGTCCCGGCCCAGGTACGAATAGACCTTGACGAACTCGGCGCCCTCGGCCTTCGCGGTGCGTACGGCCGCCCTCGCTTCGTCCTCTGTGGACACCCGGACGACCGGGGGCTCCAGCAGGGACACCGGTCCGTCGATGATGCCGCTGGCCAGCACCATCCGGGGGCCCAGCAGCTCACCGCGTTCGATCCGGTCCCGGACGACCCGGTTCTCGGGATAACCCCACATCTCGCGGATCGTGGTCACGCCGTTGACCACGTGCAGCTCCGGGACCGCGACCATGTCGGCGCCGTGGGTGTGCATGTCGCACAGGCCGGGGATGACGTACCTGCCGCGACCGTCGAGCACCCGGGCGCCCTCGGCCGGCGGCAGGTCGGCGGGCGGCCCGATCCAGGCGACGCGGTCGCCGACCAGCACGATCGCGACGTCGGAGCGGGCCGGGGCACCGGTCGCGTCGATCACCGTCACCGGCGTCAGCACCACGACGTCGGAACCCGCCGCCGCGGCTTCCTGCGCGAACACGGCAGGCGCGAGGCCCGCCGCCGCGAGTCCGGCTCCACTCATCGCCAGCCAGCGCAGGAAGTCACGCCTGCCCACCTCGCACGCCACCACAGGCCACCCTTCAGCATGATCCCTGCGCCCATTGAACCGGGCTTGCAGGGGGCGTGGGTTCTTCTATCGTGCTGAATCGCCCGCACGCCTTCCCTCGTGCGGAACTGCGCAAGCTCCGAGGGGCCTCACGGCGAGGCCCCTCGGAACGTCAGGCGAGGGCCTGGGTGGGCGGCAGGCGGGCGGCCCGCATGGCGGGATAGGCACCGGCGATGGCGCCGACGGCGGCGGACACCGCGACCCCGCCGACCAGCGCGACGGGCGGAAGCACGGCGGGCCAGCCCTGACTCAGCGCGTACCCTGCCGTGACCGCGACGCCGAGCAGTACGCCGACGAGCCCGCCGAGGCCGGACAGCAGCACCGATTCGGCGAGGAACTGACCCCGCACCTGACGCTTCGTCGCGCCCAACGCCCGCCGCAGCCCGATCTCGCGACGGCGTTCCAGCACCGAGATCACCATCGTGTTGGCCACCCCGACCCCGCCGACGAGCAGCGCCACCCCGCCGAGGCCGAGGAACAGCGCGTCGTAGGTGGTCCTGGTCAGCTGCTGCGCGGCGAGCGCGTCGGACGGCCGCTGCACCTCGACCTCGTTGGGCGCGGCCGGGTTCAGCGTCGCGCCGAGCACCGACCGCACACTGTCCACTTCGGACTCACTCGCCCGGACGTACACGGTGCCGGGGTGCCCGTCGAAGCCGAGCAACGCCTTCGCGGCGTCCCAGCCGACCAGCACCGACCGCTCTACCTCCGGCGCGAGCGGCATCGGGTCGAGCACCCCCGCCACGGTGAACCAGACGTCGCCGATCAGCACCTGCGGCGGCCGCTCGGGATCCACGTGGTCGACCCCGAGCCGCGCGGCGGCCTCGGAACCGAGCACGGTCACCGGGTACCGCTGGTTCGCCGCGTTCAGGAACTGCCCTGCCCGCACCTTGCCGCCGAGCACCGACAGCAGGTCCGGACGCGCGGCGAACACCGCGAGCCCGGACGTGTCGTCCTTCGGGATGTGGTCGTTGCGCCGCACCTTCGCGTCGACCCTGCCGGTCTCGACCGCCCCGGTGACCGGGCTGATCCGCCGGACCATCGGGATGACACCGTCCGGGAGCGTCGCCTTCTTCCCGAACAACGTCTGCCCCGGTCCCGCCTTGAGCAGGTTCGTGCCCATCGCGGCCAGCCTGTCCTGCAACGCCTGCGCCGCCGACGCCGGGACCGCGAGCACGGCGACCATCGCCGCGACGCCGATCGCGATGCCAAGCGCCGACAGCATCGCCCGCACCGGCCGGGTGCGCATCCCATGCGCGCCAAGGGAAACCACGTCCGACGGCCTGAGCCGCACGGGCGGCGGCGGGGCGACCGGCGCGCTCACCGCGGCACCCCGGTCCTCGAACCGGCCATCGGCCCGGTCATCGAACCGGTGTCGAGCCGCACCGCCCCGTCCAGGATCTCGATCCGTCTCGGCAAGCCGGCGGCGATCTCGCGGTCGTGCGTGATGATCACGATCGTGGTGCCGTCGGAACTCAGCTGCCCCAGCAGGCCGAGCACCGCCGCGCCGTTGCCGGTGTCGAGGTTCCCGGTCGGCTCGTCCGCGAGCAGAATCGGCGGAGTGTTCACGACGGCACGCGCGATCGCGACCCGCTGCCGCTCCCCGCCGGACAACTCCCCGGGGAAGTGCGAGGACCGGTGTGCCAGCCCGACCCTGTCGAGTGCGGCAAGCGCTTTCTCCCGCCGTTTCCGTTTCGGCACACCGCTGTAGAGCAGGCCCGTGCACACGTTGTCCACCGCGCTGACACCCTCGCTGAGGAAGAACTGCTGGAACACGAACCCGATCCACCGCGAGCGCAGCGCCGAGAGCTTCCGGTCGGGCAACTCCGCGACGTCGTTCCCGCGGATCTCGATCCGGCCGGTACTCGGCCGGTCGAGTGTGCCCATCAGCTGCAGCAGGGTGGACTTCCCGGAGCCGGAAGGTCCGACGATCGCGACCATCTCACCGTCCGATAAGGACAGTGAGACGTCACGCAGCGCGGTGACCCCGCCGGGATACGTACGCGACACCTCGTGCACGGCGAGTACCGGCGTCACGACGTGACCACCACCCGCATACCCTCGCGCAATCCGTCCCCGCTGACCTCGACCTTGCCGCCGCTGAACGATCCGGTCTTGACCCCGATCAGCCTGCGTTGCCCGTTTTCGTCCACCTCGACGGCGTAGCCGCCTTCCGCGAGCGCGAGCAACGCACCGACCGGCACCGTGAAGACTCCTTTGTGGACACTCTTCGTGAACCGGACGGTCGCCGGGGCGGTATCGAGGGAACCCGCGACTCCGGGATCGTCCAACGTGACCCGGACGACGATCTTCGGCTTGCCGTCGTCCTGCCCCTGCGCGTCCTTGCCGTTCTCGGCGGCCCGGCCGACTTCGGCGACCGTGCCGGTCGACGTGCGACCGTTCACCACGACGTTGACCTTCGCGCCCCGTGCTGCGAGGCTCTGCTTCGCGACATCGAGTTTGACCTCCACGACGCGCCCGGTACCGCTGTACTTGAGCACGTCACCCGCGGCGGGGCCGCCGAGCTGCGCCGACACCGACGCCACGCGAATCTCGCCCGGCGCGAGGACGACGTCGCCCTGGCCGAACGTCCCGGTCTGCTCGAGCCCGAGCGATTTCTGCCACCGCTTCACCGCCGCGGCCGTGGCCGCCGTGAACTTCTCGTCCGGAGCACCGAAGCCGCCGAAACCCAGCGCCTGCAGGTTTTCCTCCAGCTCCTTGACATCCGGCCCCTTGTCCACCCCGTCGGAGAGGTCCCGATAGAAGGGCAGGCTCCCGTAGAACAACGGCACCGGCTTGGCGTCCACGTGGTACACCGGCTTTCCCCTGCCGATGGTGTCCCCTGTGGACGGTAACGCGGTGACCGTGCCGTTCTTTCTGCCCGACACGGGATTTTCCTTGCCGTACCCGAGTTGCCCGTCGACGTCCTGTTCCTCGCTCAAGTCGGTCTTGACCACTTCGGCGGTAGCGACGGGTTTCGGTGGCGGCGTCGCGCTCGGGCTGCCGGAGGCGACCTGGGTCATGATCACCACGGAGGTGGTGCCGAGTACCACGATCGCGGCCGCCGCCGCGATGAACCATCGCGTCCGTCGCCGTGTCCTGTGCTGGTTCATTTCCGCGCCGACATCCCGATCCCGAGGCCACACGCCTTCGCCGCCTCTTCGAACTTCGAGCCGTCGCCCCCGTCGATCGTGATGCCCTGGCTGTCACCGTCGGTGGTCGGGTCGGACATGTTCACGCCGTGCTCACGCATGCACTTGGCCTGCTGCCGCTGTTTGTCCAGCTCCTCGGGCGTCGGCTTCTTGACCTCGCCGCCGTTGGGCAGCAGCTTCTTACAGGCCGCGGTCGCGCCTTCCAGCTTCGTGTCGCCCGGCGTCATCGCGGGGAGCGACATCATCCCGCCGTCCGTCGGGTCGGGCATGTCGACGCCGTGTTCGCGCATACACTTCGCGTAGGAGCGCATCGCGTCCATATCCGCGGCTTTGTCGGTCTGCCCATTGCCGCCCGCCGCGGGCGCCTGGCTCCCGCTTTTCGGCGGCGTCGAAATCGAAGCGACCTTCGAGCCGCCGTCACCGGACGAACAGCCGGCCAAAACGGCCAGTGCCACCCCGGCACCGAGGATCGCCATCCGCGTTTTCATCCGCATCTCCCTTTCGGTCGAAGGGCGGGTCCGGCCCCCGACGAACCGGACCCGCCTCGGCCCGGATTTCTACGGGCCGGGTGATTTCCGCGCGTTAAGCGAAGTTGTTTATCCGGTGCTTATGTCCCCGCGGTGCAGACTGACCGGTGTGCGTGTGCTGGTTGTGGAGGACGAGCTGCTGCTCGCGGATTCGATCGCCGAAGGACTGCGCCGTTATTCGATGGCGGTCGACGTCTGCTACGACGGCGAACAGGCGCTGGAACGCGTCGGCGTACACGGCTACGACGTCGTCGTCCTCGACCGCGACCTGCCCAAGGTGCACGGCGACGACGTCTGCTCGGCGGTGGTCGCGGCGGGCGGCGAGGCACGGGTGCTGATGCTCACCGCGGCCGCCGAGGTCACCGACCGGGTCCGCGGCCTCGGTCTCGGCGCGGACGACTACCTCACCAAGCCGTTCGCCTTCGCCGAGCTGGTCGCCCGGGTCCAGGCACTGGCCCGGCGCGCCCGCCCCGCCCTGCCGCCGGTGCTGGAAAGCGACGGCGTCGTGCTCGACCTGCCCCGGCACCAGGCCTCCCGCGACGGCCGTTTCCTGCCGTTGTCGCCGAAGGAGTTCGCGGTGCTGGAGGTACTCATGCGCGCGAGCGGCACGGTGGTCAGCCCGGAGGATCTGCTGGAAAAGGCGTGGGACGAGCACGCGGACCCGTTCACCAACGCCGTCCGGGTCGCCGTGATGACGCTGCGGCGCAAGCTGGGCGAACCCCCGGTCATCGAGACCGTGCCGGGCGCGGGCTACCGGTTCGGAGGGGCACGGTGAAGCGCGTCCGGCTGTCGGTGCGCACCCGGCTCACCGCGCTCTACGGCGGCCTGTTCCTGCTGGCGGGCGTGGCCCTGCTGGTGATCAACTACCTGCTGGTCGACAGCTCCCTGCCCGAGCCTGCGAAATACGCGAGCACCGCCGTGGCGGCCCGCCTGCCTCTGGCCGAGACGCTCCCGCCGTCGACGACGCTGGAGGTCAGCCAAGCCGGGGTGGTCGCGGGCGTGGCAACCGACGTCGTCGACGGCTACCGCAGCTCGACACTGTCCACTTTGGTACTCGGCTCCGCGGTGGCGCTGCTGGTCGCGGCCGCGCTCGCGGTGCTCTTCGGCTGGCTGATGGCGAGCAGGGCGCTGCGTCCGCTGCACGACATCACCTCGACCGCGCGGAAGCTGGAGGCGGGCAAACTCGACCGGCGCATCAACCACGACGGCCCGCACGACGAGCTCAAGGATCTCGCGGACACCTTCGACGGCATGCTCGACCGGCTCGCCGAGTCGTTCGACAGCCAGAAACGGTTCGTCGCCAACGCGTCCCACGAGCTGCGGACACCACTGGCCGTGCAGCGCACCCTGATCGAGGTCGCGCTCGCCGATCCGGAGGTGACCCCGGAACTCCGCAAGCTCGGCGCCCATCTGCTGCACACCAACGAGCGCAGCGAGCGGATGATCGAGGGCCTCCTGGTACTGGCACGCAGCGATCGTGGCCTGACCGCCCGCGCGCCGGTGCGGCTCGACGAGGTCGTGCGCTCGGTCGTCCGGACGACGTCGGCGCAGGCCGAGGCGGCCGGGGTGACGGTGGAGACGCGGTTGCGGCCAAGGACCGTCGCGGGCGATCCGGTGCTGCTCGAACGGCTGGTGACGAACCTGGTGAGCAACGCGATCGACTACAACGTCCGTGGCGGCTGGGTGCACGTCGACGTCAGCGGCGAACCCGCGCTGAGCGTGCGGAACTCGGGCCGGCCGGTGCCCGCGGAAAGCGCCGCGGAGCTGTTCGAGCCATTCCGGCGCGGCACCCCCGAACGCACCGGCTCGGCCGCGCACGCCGGGCTGGGGCTGTCGATCGTGCGGTCGGTCGCCGAGGCACACGGTGGCGCCGCCGCGGCGCGGGCGAATCCCCGCGGCGGCCTGACCGTCGACGTCCGGCTGCCCGGGTGACCACCGAAGTACACCCAATCGTGACGCACAGTATTCGGCGCGTCACACACACCGGTTTCGCTACGGTGACAGAGGATGCGTGACACAAAGATCAAGAGTGAAACAGGTCGGTCAAGGCTCGGCGCGCCTCGCACGTCAAGCCGACGCGCCGTTCTAACGTAAGCACCCACAAAGGTGAAGAATCGGGGAGGCGAACAATGCGCGCGCTACGGGTGGTCGGGCTGCACGAGGACGGAAAGTCCATCGTGTGCGAAGACCCGGCGAGCCGTACGCGCTTTCTGCTCCCGGCCGATGAGAGACTGCGCGCGGCGGCGAGGGGTGACATCACCCGGCTGGGCCAGATCGAAATCGAGTTGGAGAGCCAGATGCGGCCACGCGAGATCCAGGCGCGAATCCGGGCCGGTGAGTCCGTCGAGCAGGTGGCGAGCAGTGCCGGGGTGCCGGTGCAGCGCGTCGAGCGCTTCGCCTACCCCGTGCTGCTGGAGCGGTCCCGCACCGCCGAACTCGCCCAGAGCGCGCACCCGGTCCGTGAGGACGGCCCCGACGTGCAGACGCTCGGCGAGGTGATCGCCTACGCCTTCGGGGTCCGTGGTCACGACTACACGCAGGCCAAGTGGGACTCCTGGCGCGGTGACGACGGCCGCTGGGTCGTCGTGCTGCAATGGAAGGCGGGCCGTTCGGACAACCGCGCGCACTGGTCGTTCTCGCCGGGGGCGCACGGCGGCACCGTGCACGCGCTGGACGAGAACGCCGAGGGCCTGCTCAACCCCAACTCCTACCGCGCGCCGCGCACCGTGCGCGCGCTGGACCCGGCCCGCGAGCCCGCCGTGCAGCCGACGCTGGACTCCGCGGAATCCCTCGAGGCCAAGGCGATCGAGGCGCCGCGAACCGAACCTGAGCACGACCCCGAGGACGACACCCGGGAGATCCCGCGCGTCCCGCCGGAGGGCGACGAGGACGTCCGGGAGACCGACGAGCAGCCGCAGCGGGCCAAGGCGAAGAAGAATCATCCGATCGTGCCGTCCTGGGAGGACGTGCTCCTCGGAGTCCGCACCCAGCGCGGCTGACCCGACCTGCCGTTAAGGCCACCTTACAGGCGTCTGACGCCTGTAAGGTGGCCGGAACGGCAGATCAGGCGGCGAGGTGGGGGGGCCGGGTGTGCGGGGCGACC
>NZ_JBHYJW010000030.1:0-108703 GCF_042741125.1 Amycolatopsis sp. NPDC058986
GTCAAGGCCGCCTTATGGGCGTCGGACGCCCATAAGGTGGCCTTGACGGCATTTTCAGCGTGTCAGCGGATCAGTGCGCCATCGCCAGTGCGGGGGTCGCGGCTTCCGCCTCGGCGTCGGCACGCTGCTCCATCGCCGACTTGTCCGAGAGCGGCTTCTCCTTGAGCAGCCACACCAGCGCGAAGCCGACCGTCAGCACGATCCCGCCGACGACGAACACCGTGCTCATCGAGCTCGCGAACCCGTCGAGGATCGGCCGCGCCAGCACCGGGTCCAAAGTGGACAGGAATGACGTGTCGTTGATGTCCACCCCGCCACCGGACATCCGCTGCGCGAACTCCGGGTGCCGCGCCAGCGCCGCCGCGTAGGCGGGCGAGGCCATCGCCGAGCGCACCGCCGCCGCGATCCGGTCGCCGACCGTGGCGAACAGGATCGACATGAACACCGCGGTGCCCGCCGTGCCGCCGATCTGCCGGAAGAACGTCGCCGACGAGGTCGCGACGCCGATGTCGGACGGCGGCACGTCGTTGGTCGCGGCGAGCTGCAGCGTCTGCATCGAGGCGCCCAGTCCCAGCCCGATCGCGAACGCGACGGCCATGACCACCGCCATCGGCGTGTCCACCCCGATCGTCGCCAGCGCGAACACCGACGCCGCCATCACGCCGAGCCCGGCCACCGCGAACGCCTTGTACCGCCCGGTCCGCCCGATCACCGAACCGCTCACCATGCTCGCGACCATGATCCCGAGCGTCAGCGGCAGCATCTGCAGGCCCGCCTGTGTCGGCGTCGCGCCCTTCACGATCTGCAGGTACAGCGGGAGCGACATCATCGCGCCGAACATCCCGACGCCCTGGATCACCGTGACCAGCGTGGCGACCCGGAACACCGGCCGCGAGAACAACCGCAGCGGCAGCAACGCGGCGTCGCCCATCCGGCGTTCCTGCCAGACGAACGCGGCCACGCCCAGCGCGCCGACGACGTACATCGCGATCGACGCCGGGGAGCCCCAGCCCCACTCGCGGCCCTGCTCGGCCACGAGCAGCAGCGGCACCATGCCGACGATCATCGTCACCGCGCCCCAGTAGTCGATCCGCTGCTCGACGCGGGTGTGCGGCACGTTCAGCACCTTGCTGACCACGACCAGCGCGGCCAGCGCGATCGGCACGTTCACCAGGAACACCCAGCGCCAGCCGGTGATCCCCGCGAAGGAGTCGAGACCGGCGAAGAACCCGCCGACGACCGGACCCGCGACGCTCGAAACGCCGAAGACCGCCATGAAGTAACCCTGGTAGCGACTGCGCTCCCGCGGCGACGTGATGTCGGTGATGATCGCCAGTGCCAGCGACATCAGGCCACCGGCACCGAGCCCCTGGAACGCACGGAACGCGGCCAGCTCGTACATCGAGCCCGCCATCCCGCTGGCCAGTGAGCCGGCGAGGAACAGCGAAATCGCTGTGAGATACATGGGTTTCCGGCCGTAGAGGTCGGAAAGCTTGCCGTACAGCGGCGTCGAAAGCGTCGCCGTGATCAGGTACGCGGTGGTAGCCCAGGCCTGGAGGCTCTGGCCGTGCAGCTCGTCGGCGATCGTCTTCATCGCCGACGACACGATCGTCTGGTCCAGCGCCGCCAGGAACATGCCGAGCATCAGCCCGGACAGCACCGTCAGGATCTGCCGGTGGGAGAGCTTGCCTTGCGTAGCGGTCTCTCCTTCCGCCGTGGATGTCGTGCTCATGGGATCTCCCTCAGTCTTCGGTAGTTGCTTGTACCCCTCAACTACTTGCCGAAGACAAGTGTTCCCCGAAAGCTTGTATTCAGCAATCAAATTTCCTGTGACGCTCGTCGCTCCGTGATGCGACGGCGTCGAGATCCTCCCCTGAAGCCGCTGAAGGCCACCTTGAGGGACTTGCGTTCCCTCAAGGTGGCCTTCAGAGACCTTGCGCCGGGTCGGTCAGGCGGAGTAGCCGGGGATCGGGAAGGGCGCCAGGAACTCCCTGATCTCGGCGGCGATGGTGTCCAAAGAGGACTCCTCCTGCGCGGCGGCCGCGGTCACCGTGCGGTCGATCCAGTCGGCGACCTGGACCTGGTGCTCCGGCCTGAGCCCGCGCGTGGTGATCGCCGACGTGCCGAGCCGGATGCCCGACGGGTCGAACGGCTTGCGCGGGTCGAACGGCACCGTGTTGTAGTTCAGCTCGATGCCCGCGCGGTCCAGCGCCTGCGCGGCGGGCTTGCCGGGCACGGCCTTGTTCGTCAGGTCGATCAGCAGCAGGTGGTTGTCCGTGCCGCCGGAGACCAGGTCGTAGCCCTTCTCGAGCAACGCCGCCGCCAGCGCCTTGGCGTTCGCGACGATCGTGTGCGCGTACTCGCTGAACGAAGGCTGCTGGGCCTCACCGAGTGCGACCGCGATCGCGGCGGTGGTGTGGTTGTGCGGACCGCCCTGCAGACCGGGGAACACCGCCTTGTCGACGGCCTTCGCGTGCTCGGCGTCGGAGAGGATCATCGCGCCACGCGGGCCGCGCAGCGTCTTGTGCGTGGTCGTGGTGATGACCTGCGCGTGCCCGACCGGCGACGGGTGCGCGCCGCCCGCGACGAGCCCGGCGATGTGCGCGATGTCGGCGACGAGCACCGCGTCGACCTCGCGGGCGATCTCCGCGAACGCCGGGAAGTCGATCGTGCGCGGGATCGCCGTGCCACCGGCGAAGATCAGCTTCGGCCGGTGCTCGCGGGCCAGGTCGCGAACCTGGTCGAGGTCGACCCGGCCGGTCTCCTTGGCCACGCCGTACCGCACCGGGGTGAACCACTTGCCGGTCGCCGATACGCCCCAGCCATGGGTCAGGTGCCCGCCGTCCGGCAGCGCCATGCCGAGCACGGTGTCGCCAGGCTTGGCGAAGGCGAGGTAGGCCGCGAGGTTCGCCGGGGAGCCGGAGTACGGCTGGACGTTCGCGTGGCCGGCCCCGAACACGGCCTTCGCACGCTCGATGGCCAGCGTCTCGACCTGGTCGATGAGCTGCTGACCTTCGTAGTACCGCTTGCCCGCGTACCCCTCGGAGTACTTGTTGGTGAGCACGGTGCCGGTCGCCTCGAGGACGGCCTGCGACACGTAGTTCTCCGACGCGATGAGCCGGATCTTGTCGTGCTGACGCTTCG
Organism: Amycolatopsis sp. NPDC058986; assembly: GCF_042741125.1. NCBI lineage: Bacteria > Bacillati > Actinomycetota > Actinomycetes > Pseudonocardiales > Pseudonocardiaceae > Amycolatopsis > Amycolatopsis sp. NPDC058986. The sequence goes on from NZ_JBHYJW010000030.1 coordinate 3,145, forward strand.
CCTCGTCCTCCACGAGCCCGGCGATCTGCGGGTCCGCGGCGGCGAGCGCGGAAAGGGCTGGCTGATGCGTCAAGGGCCTTCTCCTGCCGTGACGGCCGGACCCAGGCGCGCGGTGCCGGCCTCGTCGTCGCTTCCCGGTGGTGCTCCACCTCGGTGGCGCCAGTCGCTGCTGCGTAGCCAGCCTAGTCCACCGCGATGGTGCGGGGCTCGGAGTGACAACGAAGCGGCGTACACCACTTTCGAGTACACCCGGACGTCCGATCGCAGAACGGCCGTCCGCAGGCTACGCAGCGTTTGACCCGTCGCCAGCCCCCGACTGTCACGAGCTCGGCGAGACCGGCCGCGCCCACGGCCGGCTCGCCGGCTTCCGCCCGCGACGTCACATACACGATGCGCCAGCCGTTCCCCGTGTCGACGAGCCGCGGCCGCGCACCGGTTTCGTCGAGAAGGTCGTTAAGAGCACGCGCCGCCGCGTGCTCGTCCGGGAGCAGCTCGACGACGGCGCGCAGCGCTGGATTCCCCTGTGCCAGCAGTCTTTCCGTGACGTCCAGCTCGGGATCCAGCGCCCGGAAGGGCGGCGCGACGCTGTGCTTGCGCACGTCACTCCACGATCGCGACGCCCATCGAGCGGGCCGTCCCGGCGACGGTCCGCATGGCCGCGTCGAGGTCGGCGGTGTTGAGGTCGGGCAGCTTGCGCTCGGCGATCTCGCGCAGCTGATCGCGGGTCAGCTTCCCGGCCGTCTCGTGCCCCGGGCGCGCGGAACCCTTGTCACCCAAGGCTTTCCGGATCAGGAACGACGTCGGCGGCGTCTTGAGCCGCAGCTCGAAGGAACGGTCCTCGAACACCGACACGACGACCGGGACGACGTCGCCACGCTGGGCCGCGGTCGCCGCGTCGTAGGCCTTCTTGACCTCGACGAGGTTGACCCCGGTCTGCCCCAGCATCTTGCCGAGGTCGACGACCGGGGCGTTGCCCGCGTCGAGGTGCAGTGTGACCTGGTGGGTTTGCTTCTTCGGTGCCATACGGCGACGCTAAAATCTCCACTTACCGGAGAGTCAAACCCGAAAACTCAGCCTTCGATCGGCTTGATCCCGGCCGCGTGCCGACGCGCGAGCTCGCGGTAGACCTCCGCGTTGTGGTCGACCCACAGCCTGGCGCTGTCGGTGAGCGGCACGAACTTCTTCGCCGGGCTGCCCATGGCGATGTGCTCGGCGGGCACGACGGTGCCCGGCGTGACGGTGGCGCCCGCCGCGACCAGTGCCCGCTCGCCGATCTGCGCCTTGTCCAGCACGGTCGAGCCGTTGCCGATCAGGGCCTGTTCGCCGATCGTGCAGTCGTGGACGAGGCACTGGTGCCCGACGGTGACGTTCTTCCCGACCTCGCACACGCCGTCGTTGACGTGCAGGACCGAGTTGTCCTGAATGTTCGACCCCGCACGGATGACGATCTTCCCGAAGTCCGCGCGGATGACCGCGCCGTACCAGATCGAGACGTCCTTTTCGATGACGACGTCGCCGATCAGCGTCGCGGTGGGGGCGATCCACGCGTCCGGATGGATCTGCGGGCTGAGCCCCTCGAAGGAGAACAAAGGCATGCCCGCACCCTAACCTCGCGCTCGCCCCGGACGCGCCGTGAAGGCCTCCTTCACAGCGTTGGATCCAATCCTGCCGCGCGCAGCGCGTCCGTTGAGGGCGGCGGCGGGGGCATGGATGGAGCTGCGGAGGAGGCCTTCACGGACCGCTGCGATCAGCCGGTGATCGCCGCGTTGATGATGATGTCGACCGCCTTGTCGTTGCGGGTGGTCTGCGGCACGATCGCCGAGTCGGGCGGGTAGAAGCCCGGGCTGCCGCCCCGCGGGTACATCTCGAAGGTGTAGCTCCAGATCTTGTTCGTCGCCCACATCCAGTCGTTCATCGAACCGTCGGTGATGTACAGCTGGCTGGACTGCTCCGGGGTGTAACTGTTCGTCGCGGCCATCTGCCTGCCGAGGTTCTGGAACTTCGTCGCTTCGGCCTGGGTCATCCCCGGCCCGGTGGCGTCGTAGGTGTAGCCCCACGGCCAGAGCACCAGCTCGGAGTAGGTGTGGAAGTCGATGTGCGTCTTGATCCGCTGGACGCCGTTGACCTTGCGCGCGTTCACCCAGTTCGAGACGGCCTTGGTCTCCGGCGCGGAAAACGCCGCCGTGCCACGGTAGGTCTCACTGCTCGGCGAGCCGGACGAACCGCCGCAGCAGCCCCACTTGTAGCCCCAGTTGCGGTTGGTGTCGGTGCCGGGGCCCTGGCGGTTCTTGCGCCACGAGTGGAACCGGCCACCGGAGATGTCGTACTCCGAGCCGTCCGGGTTGATGTTCGGGATCACGAAGATCGCCGTGCTGTCGACCATCTTCTTGATCGCGGGATCGGTGGCGTATCCGGTGGTGAACCGCTGCACGATGCGCAGGCACATCTCGGTCGTCAGGTGTTCGCGGGCGTGCTGGTTGCAGGTGAACAGGACCTCGGGCTCGTTCTCGTCGGCCTCGACGTTCTTGCTGATCTTGAGCACGTTGAGGGTGCGGCCCTCGTACGAGGTGCCCGCGCTCGACAGCTTCGCGATCGCCGGGTAGTTCGCCTGTGCCTTCTGCAGCTCGGTCGTCACCTCGGCGTAGGTGTGGTAGCCGGTGTATCCGGGCGGGAACTCCGCGGGCGCGGCGCTCGTGCCCGGCGACCGGTCGACCAGCCCGCGCGGTTCGAGGGTGAACCCGAGCGCCCGCAACTGAGCTGCTTCACCGGGGTTGGCGATGATCGTCGTCGTGGCACCGGACGTCCCGAGCACGTCGACCCCCGTGCGCGCGACCTCGGTGCGCAGCTGCGGGGTTCCGGTGCCGAGGACCTCGTAGATCTGCGGCCCGTCGGGCTGCCGCGCGGGTTCCGCCGCCGCCTGACTCGCGGCGAACCCACTGGCCAGCACCACCAGGGCGGACAACGCCGCCGCCACGCACCGTCTCTTGCGCTTGTTCGCAAGCATCACGCCTCCTGCTCTCTCGGCAGCCTTCGGCTTCGATCGACCTTGGCGGGCGCGGAGGCGGGAGAACAATCCGTAGCGGTACGGATCTAATGCGCGTTTCTAGCCGTAGTTCGCGAAACAGAGTGCCTCGATGTCGCCGCGCAGCGTGGCGTAGGACCGCGGCCGTACGCGCTGCTGGACGACGGCGCCGAGCAGGTAGGACAGCAGAGCGCGCGCACGGGCCCGCGGATCGTCGACGTCCAGCGGGGACAGCAGTTCGGCGAGCAGCTCGGTGATCGAGGTCAGCATCGCGTCGATCGCCTGCGGGTGCTGGGCGCGCCCGGCCGCGATCCAGTACTCGAACCACAGGAAGGCCGCGTTGGGCCGGTCGGCGAATTCGTCGAGGTAGGCCTCGGTGACCTTGAACAGCCGTTCGCGCGGATCGGTGTGCCGCTCGGCCACCGCACGCAGTCCCGCGGCGAAGGTGTTGATGTGCGCGGCCATCGCCCGGTCGATAAGGACGTCGATATCGGCGAAGTAATAGTGGATGGCGCTCTTCGTGAGCGGACCGGCCTCGGCGATGGCGCGGACCGTGCACCCTGCGAGACCGTCACGCGCGAGGACGACGCGGGCCGCCTCGACGATCTGCTGCTGCTTGTGGAGCTGGTTGGGCGACAGCTGTTCGCTGCGACCGGGGACGACACTCACGGTGATCCTCGTTACTAATTCCGGGACGCCAGGCCCAAAGTCTAGGGCAGACGTCCCAGTCGGCCCCGGAGGGTGACCGGGCTCTCGAAAAACCGGATTGGCCACCCCGGTCCAGACAGCGGACAATTCCCGGCATGGTGATCTCAGGGGACAAGGGGCTGAGTGCGGCGACCCGCCGCCAGCTGGAGAAGGAACTGGACAGCTTGCGTGCGCAACGAGCCGCGCTGTCGCCGCAGCCGGGTGAGCTCGAACGCACCGGTGACGCGGCGGACCAGGCGGACGTGATCGACCGCGCGGAGGCCGCTGCCCGGCTCGACCGCCAGATCGCCGACCTGAGCGCGAAGATGGAGCACGGCGCGGCCGACAGCTCGCTGGTGCCCGACGGCACCAAGGTGTCCCTGCGGTTCGACGACGGCGACGAGGAGACCCTCCAGGTCGTCACCGTGCCGGGCGACGACCCGGACGCGGTCACCTCCGACAGCCCGCTCGGGCTCGCGCTCGTCGGCGCCAAGGAGGGCGACAAGGTCACCTATCGCACCCCGCGCGGGGAGATCACCGTGACGGTGGTGAAGCTGACCCCGCCGCGGGACTGATCCGTCCTTTGTGGACATTTCAGGGCGACGCCGGGCGCGTGACGAGCGCGAACCCGGCGTCGCCCTGTTTCATCTCCGGCTCGGTGAACCCGTTGACGCCGAGCGCTCGCGTGATCGGCTCGACCACCTTGTGGCCGGTCGTGGGCCCCGACGCGCCGTAGCCGATGTACAGCGTTCCGCCGGGCGCCAGGACGTGCCGCAGCACCGCGAGTTCGGGCGCCGGGTCCCGGACCCAGAAGAGGTTCACGTCGATGGCGAACGCCGCGTCGTAACCACCGGACGGCAGATCGAGCCGCGGGAGTTCGCCGTGCCGCACTTCCAGCCGTCCGGCTTCGATGTGCTGACGGTTGCGCGCCGTCGTCCGGGCTGCCGCCGTCGCCGACCGGTCGATCGCCGTCAGCTTGCCGCCGTCCAGCCTGGCGCACACCAGCTCGGCGGCCGCGCCGGGGCCGCAGCCGATTTCGAGCAGCCGGGCGTCCGGCGCCGGATCGAGCAGCGCGACCGCCCACCGGACCCGATCCGGCACCGCGAACCGTCGACGCGCTTCGGCAGACATGTCGACAAAGTAGCCGAACCGCAGCCGCCGTCGAGCCGTTCAGCCGCCGTCACCGTCGCCCGTTCGCGTGATTCCGGCGGCCGCACCGGTTCGAGTGAAATTCACAGTTGAGCGAGTTCCCCGGAAACAGAGCAGGGACCCTCCGGAATCCGGAAAGTCCCTGGTCAGAGTGGAGCCGCCTGCGGGAATCGAACCCGCGACCTATTCATTACGAGTGAATCGCTCTGGCCGACTGAGCTAAGGCGGCAAGCACCGGACTGTCGCCCGGAGCCGAAAGCCAGTGTAGCGGAGCCCTCGCGCGTCACTTCCCCGGGGCGTCGTCGTTAGGGTCCTATGACGTCGATCTCACTCCCCGATCGACCTACCTCCTGGAGGACCTGGCACATGCGGCGAAGACTGCCCCGCTCGGTGGCCCTGCCGGCCGCCGCGGCGCTGCTCCTGCTGACCGCGGCTCCGGCGACGGCCCAGACGATCCCCACCACGCCGATCCCCGAACCGGCGAACCCGGGACAGCCGCCCGCGACCGCACCGATGGGGCCCCAGCCACTCGGCCATGCTGTCGGCGACGCGGGCTCGGCGCTCGGCGTGCTGCGGCTGCTGCCGAACGCGGTACCGACCAGTTCGATCATCCCCGGCTACGACAAGCAGTTGCCGAAGCAGTCGGCGCTCGAAGCGGGCATGGGCCTTTCGAGCGCGTCGGCGAACTCCGAGGCGTACCTGAGCTACGAGAAGGCGATCGCGCAGGCCTCGCCGTTCGGGCTGTCGGTGGGCGGCAACGCCCCGCAGACGCCGGGCAGCGTCGTGCAGACGGCGTTGCCGGACAACCCGCAGCCGATCAGCGGCGGCCTCAACGGCCCGCCCAACCCGCTGCTCAACGTCGGCCTGCTCAACGGCAGCGCGCACGCGCGCTGGAGCCCGACGCTCGGGCCGTGCGTCGACACGATCTCCGACGCCAGCACGTCGGTGGCGAGCCTGTCGCTGCTCAACGTCATCCCGTCGATGCCGAGCCTCGGGCTGGACAAGCTCAACGTCGACCCGAAGACCCTCGCCCAGGGCTTCGACCTGACCAAGGGGCTGCAGAGCCTCGGCGGTCTCCTGCAGGGCGGCGGGCAGACCGCCGCGAACGGCACCGGGTCACTGCTGAGCCTGCCGAACACGCTGTCCTCCCGCTCGCAGGTCAAGCTGGTCGACATCCCCGGCTCGAAGAACAAGGCCGTCCAGTCGATCTCCACACTGCAGGGCGCCGACATCGAGATCCTCAAGGGCACCCCGCTCGCGCTGAGCATCAAGGTGGCCAGCCAGCCGACGCTGAAGGTGACCTCCACCGGCGACGAGAAAACGTCCAAAGTGGAGTACACCGCGCCGGTGCTGACCATCGAGGCGGGCGGAAAGGTGCTCTACACGCTCGACGCGGCGCACCCGACCAAGGACATCCCGATCGGGCTGCCGCTGTCGGGGCTGAGCGACCAGTTCGGCAAGGTCAACGACATCCCCGTCGTCGGCGGGCTCGTCTCGACGATGACCAAGGGCCTCCAGCAGGTCGGCAACACCGCGGGCACCGTGCTCGACCTCGGCGTGCTGCGGCTGTCCATCGCCGGGCTCGACCAGAAGGGCGCGCAGCTGAACGACCCGTTCTCCGGCTACCAGCTCGGCGCCTCGGCCCGGATGTTCGACCTGCAGCTGTTGCCCACCAGCAAGTTCAAGGACCTGCTGCCCGGCGACGCGGCGAAGAACCTGCCGTCCTCGCTGGCCCAGGTCTCGCTGGGTGAGCAGATCGCACGGTCCTACGCGCCGACCGGTGGCGTGGTGTGCGGGACGACGACCCCGGCGCCTCCGCCCGGTGGCGGCGAAGCGCCCAAGGGACCGGTGAAGAACCTGGCCTACACCGGCGCGTACGACACTGTGCCGATGTTCTGGACCGGAACCGCGATGCTGCTGCTCGGCGTGGTCATGGTGGCCGCGATGCCGAGCCGGCGCCGTCGCCCGGCCGCGCTCACGCTGACCCCGGCGAAGGAACCGGAGGCACCGGAGCCGTTCAAGCCGTCGCCGCGCCCTCGGGAGTAGGCGCCCGACGTCCATCCACAAAGGACGGCCCTTCATCCCGCCCGGGATGAAGGGCCGTCCTTTGTCCGGGGTGTCGCGGTGGCTCAGCCTTGGCGCAACGTGGTGACCATGGCCTCGACGGCGATCCGCGGCTTCACGTTGAGCCCGATGGCGTCACGGCATTCCAGAACGGCTTCGAGCCGTCGTAGCGCCGACTCGGGCCCCCAGGACGCCGCCGCCGTCGCGATCTGCTCGGCGTGGTCCGGGTGGTTGAGCGTCGCGCCGGACCCGGTCGTCGTCACCAGGACGTCGCGGTAGAACGCGGCGAGGTCGACGAGCGCCAGATCCAGCGTGTCCCGCTGAGTACGGGTCGCCCGCGATTTCTGCTTCTTTTCCAACTGCTTGACCGCGGCCTCGGCGGCCCGCTTCGCACCGGCGACGCCCTTCCCCGTGCCGTCGCCGCCCATCGCCGTCCGCAGTTCGGCACGCTCGTTCTCGTCACGTGCCTTGCTCGCCTCGCCCGCGTCGGCTTCGGCTGCGCTGATGAGCTGATCGGCGCTGGTGAACACGTCCGACGGGCGGCGCAGCCCCAGCGGAATCCGCAGCACGGTGGCGCGGCGCTGCCGGGCGGCCTCGTCGGTGGCGAGCCGCCGCGCGCGGCCGACGTGTCCGCCGCACACCGATGCCGCCCACTGCGCACGATCCGGCTCGACGCCGTCGCGGTCGATCAGCACCTGCGCGATCGCGGCTGCGGGTGGCGTACGCAGCGCCACCAGACGGCAGCGCGATCGGATCGTCACCGACACGTCCTCGGGGTGGTCCGAGGGCGCGCAGAGCAGGAAAACCGTGCGCTCCGGCGGCTCTTCGACCGCCTTGAGCAACGCGTTCGAGGCGCCTTCGGTGAGCCTGTCGGCGTCCTCGATGATCACGACGCGCCAGTTGCCCGTCGTCGGGCGGCGGGCGGCGGCCTGAACGAGGGCGCGCATCTCGGCGACCGAGATCGACAGTCCTTCCGGCACGACCAGCCGGACGTCGCCGTGCGTGCCCGCCATCGTGGTGCGGCAGCCGGGGCATTCACCGCAGCCGGTCCCGGTGCTGCACTGCAACGCCGCGGCGAACGTCCGCGCCGCCGTCGAGCGGCCGGAGCCGGGCGGGCCGGTGAGCAGCCACGCGTGCGTCATCGCCGCCGGGGCGACGGGTTCGCCCGCGACGATCTTCGCCGCGGCCGTGGCCGCCGACGCGAGCGTCTCCGCGGCCGGCTCCTGGCCGACGAGCTGCCGCCAGACGCCGATCCGTACCTGCTCTGTCACTTCGCCTCCGCCGGAGCATCAACAGGTTCAGCCGGTGACTCGGGCGTCCCGGCAGGGGAAACGGCCTCGTCCACCGGAGCGAGCCCGGACAACCGGCCGACGAACACCGCGCGGACAGCCTCGCGGACCCGCTCCGCGACCTCTTCATCGGTGCCGTCAGCCTCGACCACGACATAGCGATCCGGATCCGCGGCGGCCATCTCGGTGAGCAGGTGCTGGACCCGCCACTGGTCGTTCATCGCCTCGGAGCGATCACGCGGCTCCTCGCCGGGTGCGGCGTCGAGCAGGACCGTGAGGTCCGGCCGGAGCCGTCCGGTCGCCCAGTCCGCGAGCCCTTCCAGCTCGCCGCTGTCGAGACCCGCGACGGCGGAAAGGTGGGCGAGCGGCGAATCGACGAACCGCTCCATCACGACAACCGAACCGGCGTCGAGCGCGGGCCGGACGTGCCGCTCGACGATGTCGGCCCGCACCGCCGCGGCGGCGAGCGCCTGCGCGCGGGCACCGGTCAGTGACGCGCTGGAGAGCAGCTTTTCCAGACGCTGGTTGTCGAGCGCGGGATCGGCGGCGAGCACGACGGGCCGGGTGCCCGTGCTCAGCCAGTCGGCGAGGCCGGAGGCCTGGCGCGCGGTGTTGATCGCCGTGGTGCCCTCGACCGCGACGAGGTAGCCGTTGACGCGGCGCGGGTTGCGGCGCAGCGCGTTGCGCAGGTCGCTCAGGATCGGTTCGGTGCGGCGGTCGTCCATCTGCCGGTAGGCGAAAACACCGGCCAGCACCGCGAGCACGGCCCCGCCGAGCAGGACCGGCCGGGTGCCGTCGATGGTGAGCGAACTGCCCCACACGTCGATCCGGCGGGGCTGGACGAGGCCGATCAGCAGTGGTGCGGTGATCGTCGCCCCGAACACCACGATCTTCAGCATCGACTGGTAGATCGCGTTGATCCGGCCGCGGATGGCGTCCTCGACGCGGGAGCCGATGATCGTCACGCCGGTGAGGAACGCGGCTCCGGCCGCGAGGCCGACCACGGCCACCGCGACCAGCGACACGGCCAGATGCGGGGACATCGCGACCACCGCCAGCGCCAGCCCGGCCGCCACGATCGAAATGCCGAACAGCCGGTCGTGCGCCAGCCGCCTGGCCAGCTTCGGCGCCACCGCCATCCCCGTCGCCAGCCCGAGGAAGACCGAGAGCACCAGCATGTTGAACGCGGCGTCGCCGGCGAGCAGGCTCGACGAGTACGGCTTCGCCGAGCCGATCACCGCGCCACCGGCCGCGAACGCGCCGAAGGCGCCCATCAGCAGACCGCGGACGAGCGGCGTGCTGCGGACGAACTTGACGCCGTCGCGCAGCATCGCGCCGATGCCGAGCTTCTCCTCGTCCGCCTTCTTGACCGTCGCCTTCGGCGCCTCGTGCACGTTGCGCAGCGACAGCTCGGGAATCCGGGTGGCGATCAGGATCGCGCTGGTCAGGTACAGCAGGCCGTTGATGACGACGACCATCTTCGCGATGTTGAGGTCGGCACTGCCGCCGGGGAAGAAGTGGAACGTCGTGTTGATGCCGGTGAGCACGGCGTTGGCACCGGCCGCGGTGATCACCGCGAGGCCGTAGGTCATCACCATGCCGAGCTGGTTGGCGGTCTCGACCTGGTCCGGGCGGCGCAGCAGGTTCGGCACCGCCGCGTCCTTCGACGGGATCCACATCATCGAGCAGCAGCCGACGAGGAAGTTGCCGACGAACAGCCACCACGGCGCGCCGACGAACGCGATGGACAGCAGGAAGCCGCAGCGTCCCAGATCGCACAGCACCATCACCTTGCGCCGGTCGAACCGGTCGGCGAGCAGGCCGCCGACCGGGGCGAACAGCAGCCCCGGCAGCAAGGCGGTGAGGACGACCGCGACGAACGCGAAGTTCTGCGCGGTGTAGTTGTCGAGCAGCTTCGTGGCCAGGCCGGTCAGCGCGAGGAGGTTCAGCCAGTCGGCGACGCTGCACAGGTACGTGACGCCCCAGAGGCGGCGGAACGGTTTGATCGCCAGTACCCGCCGGACCCGGTGGATCGTCGACGCATCGGCAGCCGACGATCCACCCGGGCCTGCCCCGGGTACTGATCGCATGCCCTCGCTGATGCTGCCCACCCCACTCGTCCCGACGGCGTCGGGCGACCCGGCAGGGTCCCCCGACCGTGCCGCCAGCGTAACCCTGGTAACAGGTGGGGCGCGGCGGCGGGCCGGTCCGAGCGGGCGGCGGACGCGTTAGTGGAACAGCCCCGTCACGCTGCTGACCAGGCTCGACACCATCTGGATGGCCACGATCCCGAACACGATCAACAACGCGACCGCCAGCATGACGCCCGCGGTGCTGGAGGAGGGCCGCCCGAAGCTGGGCATGCTGATCGACGGGAGCCCGCGCTTCTTCGGCGTGGCTGCCTCGATCTCCTCGTCGAGCTCGTCTTCGACGTCCGGGGCCGGGGCCGGTTTCGCTCGCCGCAGCAGCTGGGGCGGCCGGGCGGGCCAGGTGCGCTGCCGGGGCAGCACGCCGAGTGGTGGCGCCACCTGCTCGCCGACCGTTCCGCCGGTGCCCGCCGGGGGGATCGCTTCGGGCGCGTGGGGTGCGCCGCCCTGCTGCGTGTCCTCGCGGAGCGCTGCGTCCACCATCTGGCGCACCACTTCGGGATCGTGCTGCACCGGGCCCGGCACCACGACCCTCGGCACGCCGTTCCCCGCCCCGTTGCCAGTGCCCGCCGGGGGTACGTCCGCGGCGGTCACGAGCCCGGAAAGGGGATCGGCGAACGTATCGCCCTGCCCGCCGGACAACGTGCCGTCGCGCGCCGGGGGCTCCGGAGGGGTGAAGAAGGGCACCTCACCGCTATTGCTCATGGGGGACCACCTCACTGTGTGTGTCGCGGCGGAAGTGCCCACGTTCCGCATGAACAGTCACTAACCGTGAGCGCACCGAGACTCCGTTTCGCGACGACTCCACTGTCGAATGTCCTCGCCTTTCAGGGTAGCGACGTGGGCGTCGCGCGCATCCGCCCAATGGGCCAGATATCCGTCACGCCTTGCACACTGTCTGTCGCGTTCACAGGCAGTGTCCAGCCATCCGGAACTAAGGTCGACCTCTCTTCGTGACACATCGTAGTGATTCCGGTCACAACGCGGCTACGAGCCTGTCACGACGGCTCCACCGGCCCGGCGTCGACGACCTCGCGGAACCACCCGATGAGCATGTCCCTGCTGAACGGCGCGAGCACCAGCTGCCGCTGCCCGCCACCACGGTGGATGGCGCACAGGACGTGCCTGCCTACGTCCGTGTCGAGCAGGACGAACCCGTGCTCGGGGAACTCGGCGCAGAGCCCGCCGAAGGCGAACACGTCGAGCACCGCGGTGCCGCTGCGTGGCCGGGCCAGCAGCTCGCGCAACGCCCCGACCTCCTCGTGCTGACCGTGGATCAGGCCGTGTTCGTCGACCGAGAGCCAGATCTGCCGGAACTCCCCCTCCGGCGCGTCCGGCAACGATCCGACGACCAGCTCCGGCAGGCGGGCGTAGTCGTCGAGGTGGATGGCCGTGCGGTCGGGCAGGGAGGCCATCACCAGCGCGTGCTCACCGTCGGCGTAGCAGCGGATGTCCGCGGTCTCCGGCCCGTCCTCGAACACCCCGCTCACGGCGGCGCGCACGGAGCCGCGCAGGATCAGCGACACCACCTCGTACCCGACCTCGGTCAGCTCGCCGTCGTCACCGAAGGGCGTGCCCTCGAGCGCGGCCGCCCACGCCGCGTGCCGCTCGACCTCGGCGACCAGATCGGCCGGATCGTCGGACACCGTGCCGTGGACGCGGATCTCCTCGTCGGTCACCTCGGGGTTGTACAGCCGATCGACCGGATCGCGTTCCGGCATGGCTTCCAGCACCGGTGCGGCCGCCAGCTCGAGCAGCTCCAGCACCGCCGTCCGGTTAGGCATGGCTCTGCACCGCCTTGACGATCCACTGCTCGGCGGTGCTGCGGGTGGCGGGCCCCCAGGTGATCGTCCAGCGGCCGGACCGGCCGACGGCCGCGCTGAACTGGTACCGGCCGAGGTCGTTGTCCACCAGCCCGAACGCGCCGTGCGGATATTTGGCGAGAATGGCGTCCCGCACCGCGAGGTCGACCAGCACGGTACCCAGCCGCGGCCGGGCAACGCACTCGCGGATGACGGCCAGCTCCGGAGCGCATTCCGCAGGGATGAGCCCGCCCTCGTCGGTGTGGATGCGCACGGACGCACCGGGCCCCGGCGGCCGGTCCGGCAGGTCGTCGAACACCCAGCCGGGCAGCGAGCTGAGGAAACCCGAGCGCAACCGCGCTCGGTGCCCGAGTTTGTTCACCACCGTGGTGTAGTCCTCGTCGCCGAAGAAGCGGACCTCCCACGGCTCCCGCCGGGTGGGGAACACGCCGGTGACGACACCCCGGATGAACCCGCCGCGCAGCGCCCGATAGAGCCCGACGGCCTCAGGCGTGACCTCGCCGTCGGGCGCGAGCCCGATGGCGGACATGCCCGCGACGAACCGGGTGTACTGCTCGACCTCGTCGGCCAGGCTGAGGCCGGGCGGCGGTTCGGTGTCGGCGAGGACGGGTGGCACCTCGAACTGCGGGTCGTAGAACTCCATCACCGAAGGCCGCTCCGGCACCTCGGCGCGGAGCGGGGCGATGACTTCGTCGATGACGTCGAAGACGGCGAGTGCTGAGTTGCTCACCCATGCATTGAACACCCTGGCACCGACAATTTCTCGAACAAAGGTTCGAGTGGATGACGGTATTCGGTGAGCGGTTCCGATGACGCTGCGAAGGGGTTCTCACCCCCTTCGCGGTGACGCTGCGGAGTCGCTTCGCACCCTGGGTATCTACGCCGTTCGGCCGCTTCGCAGCGCTTGACGGGGACAGGCCGATCGCTGTCCGTGGGGTGGGTTTCGGGCGCCGCGGGGACAGCCTTCGGTGCCACACGGCGCTAACGGCGGAGCAAGGGACCTTTGCTAACGCTCGGGGCACCCGATCCCGCCGACGCGGCGCCGGTGTCCAGCCAGGCACTGTCGCTACGGGTTCCGGGGCCGTGGCTGCCGCCAGACGTGCTGAAGGGCGCCTTCAGTGCGTTGAGCGCAACGAAGGCGTCCTTCAGCACCGCCAGTGCACCGAAGGCGCCCTTCAACACACTGGCCCGGGGTGCGACAAGGGCGTCCCTGGGCGCGTTGGGTGCAACGGGGGCGTCCCTCGGTGCGGTGAACGCACCCAGGGCGTCCCTCGGTTCCGGCCCGGCGGGTGGAGCGGGGAGCGAGGGACCTTTGCTAGCGCTCGTGCCCCCGGCTCCCAGCGCGACCACCAAGCCCCGAAAAGCCGTGAAGGCCTCCTTCACAGCGCTCAACGCTGTGAAGGAGGCCTTCACGGACCTGGACGACGACTGCGCGGGCGGCTACTTCGACTTCGCCGTCGTGGTGCGCTTCTTCGCGGCGGTCGTCTTCGTCCCGGTCGACTTCGCTGTCCCCGACTTCGCTGTCCCCGACTTCGCTGTCCCCGACTTCGCTGTCCCCGACTTCGCCGTACCGGACTTCGCCGTACCGGACTTCGACGTGGACGACGTCGACTTGCGGGCGGGAGCCTTGCGCTTCGGAGCCGGGCCCTTCGCGCGCTTCTCCGCCAGCAACTCGGCAGCGCGCTCGGCGGTCAGTTCCTCGATACTGTCGGTCTTCCGCAGCGTCGCGTTGTACTCGCCGTCGGTCACGTACGGACCGAACCGGCCGTCCTTGACGACCATCGGCTTACCCGACACCGGGTCCTCGCCCAGTTCCTTGAGCGGCGGCTTCGCCGTCGCCGAGCGGCCACGCTGCTTCGGCTCCGAGTAGATCTTCAGCGCCTCTTCGAGCGTGATCGAGAACAGCTGGTCCTCAGTGGACAGTGAGCGCGAATCCGTGCCCTTCTTGAGGTACGGGCCGTAACGCCCGTTCTGCGCGGTGATCTCGTCGCCCGACTCGGGGTCCTTGCCGACCACTCGCGGCAGCGAGAGCAGCTTGAGCGCGTCGTCCAGCGTCATCGTCTCGATGGACATCGACTTGAACAACGAGCCCGTACGCGGCTTCGGCTGCTTCGCCTTGGCGGCCTTCTTCTGCGCGGCCGTCGCACCCTCGGGCAGCGGCTCCGGCTCCGGCAGGATCTCCGTGACGTACGGCCCGAAGCGGCCTTCCTTCGCGACGATCTCGTGCCCCGACACCGGATCCGTGCCCAGCACGCGACCCTCCTGCGGAGTCGCGAACAGCTTCTCCGCGATCGCCTGCGTCAGCTCGTCCGGCGGCAGGTCCTCGGGCAGGTTCGCCCGCTGCGACGTCCCGTCGACCTCGCGCTCCAGGTACGGGCCGTAGCGGCCGACGCGGACGACGACGGTGTGACCGTCGGAGTCGCTGAACAGCGGGATCGAGTTGATCTCGCGGGCGTCGATGTCCTCGACGCTGGAGCCGACGAGCTTCTTCAGCCCGCCGAGCCTGCCGACCGAACCGTCGACGCCCATGTCGCCGCCGAAGTAGAACTTGCCCAGCCACTCCGTCCGGTGCTCGTCACCGGCGGCGATGCGGTCGAGCTCGTCCTCCATGCCAGCCGTGAAGCCGTAGTCGACCAGCCGCTCGAAATGCCGCTCCATCAGGCCGATCACGGCGAACGCGACCCAGGAGGGCACCAGCGCGGAGCCCTTCTTCCACACGTAGCCGCGGTCCTGGATGGTCTTGATGATCGACGCGTAGGTCGACGGACGGCCGATGCCCAGCTCTTCGAGCTTGCTGACCAGGCTCGGCTCCGAGTACCGCGCCGGCGGCGAAGTGGTGTGCCCGTCCGGGGACAGCTCGGTCGCGGTCAGCGCCTGGTCCTTGACCAGCTGCGGCAGCCTGCTCTGCTTGTCGTCGGCCTCGCCGCCGGTCTCGGTGTCGACCGCCTCGACGTACGCCTTGAGGAAGCCCGCGAAGGTGATCGTGCGGCCCGACGCGGCGAAGGTGCACTCCTCGCCGCTGGTGGCGGTACCGACGATCCGCACGGACATCGTGGTGCCCTTGGCGTCGGCCATCTGCGAGGCGATCGTGCGCTGCCAGATCATCTCGTAGAGCCGGTACTCGTCGGTGTCCAGCTCCTTCGCGACCTGCCCCGGCGTCCGGAACACCTCACCCGATGGCCGGATCGCCTCGTGGGCTTCCTGCGCGTTCTTGACCTTGCGGGTGTACTGCCGCGGCGACGGCGAGACGTACTCCTTGCCGTACAGCTGCGTCGCCTGGCTACGCGCGGCCGAGAGCGCCGACTCCGACAGCGTCGTCGAGTCGGTACGCATATAGGTGATGTACCCGTTCTCGTACAGCTTCTGCGCGATCCGCATCGTGCGCTCGGAGGAGAACCGCAGCTTGCGGCCCGCCTCCTGCTGCAGCGTCGAGGTCATGAACGGCGCGTACGGCTTCCGCGTGTACGGCTTCTCTTCGACACTCGCGACCTTGAAGTCGCGCTGGTTCAGCGCCTGCGCGAGCCGGACCGCGTCGGCCTCGGCGAGGATCCGCACGTCGGCCGAGGACGACTTGAGCTGCCCGTCGGAACCGAAGTCGCGGCCGGTGGCCAGCTTCGCGCCGTCGATCGAGATGAGCCGCGCCGGGAACGCCCGCGGTGTCGCGTCGGCGCCCGCGTCCATCGTCGCCGAGATGTCCCAGTACGACGCCGAGGTGAAGCGCATCCGCTCGCGCTCCCGCTCGACGATGATCCGCGTCGCCACCGACTGGACCCGGCCCGCCGACAGCTTCGGCATGACCTTCTTCCACAGCACCGGCGAGACCTCGTAGCCGTAGAGCCGGTCGAGGATGCGCCGGGTCTCCTGCGCGTCGACGAGGTCGGCGTCCAGCTCGCGGGTGCTGTCGGCGGCGGCGCGGATGGCCTGCTCGGTGACCTCGTGGAAGACCATCCGGCGGACCGGCACCTTGGGCTTGAGCGTCTCCAGCAGATGCCAGGCGATCGCCTCGCCCTCGCGGTCGGGGTCGGTGGCGAGGTAGAGCTCGTCGACGTCCTTCAACAGGCCCTTCAGCTCGGTGACCTTGGACTTCTTGTCCGGGGTGACGACGTAGAGCGGCTTGAAGCCGTTGTCGACGTCGACGCCCAGCCGCGCCCACGCCTCTCCTTTGTACTGGGCCGGCACGTCGGCGGCACCACGCGGCAGGTCGCGGATGTGCCCGACCGAGGACTCGACGACGTAGTTCCCGCCCAGGTAGGGGGCGATCTTGCGGGCCTTCGTGGGCGACTCGACGATCACCAGCCGCCGGCGCCCGGAGGCGTCCGTCCCGGTGCCGTTCTTCTTGGTCCGTGCTCCTGCCACGCTTCGCCTGCTCTCCGCTCATCTCCGGCCGCCGCGGCGGCGGCCCGCCCCTCGACGCCGGGGCCACGCCCGTGTCTCCGACCTGTCAGTGTGCACGCTCGTACCACCCGAACGGCGCCGAGGTGGCACAACACGCCGCTTCGGGAGTCTCCACCACATCGCCATTGACCTCGACGATGTTTCTTTTCCACACCTAGCACGTGATGTCGGACACGCGCAGTGCAGGGTGCGAGAGTAACTGGCCGGATACCCTCCGTTCGACGGTGGTGGGCGTCACGCGTCGTCGCTTGACTTACTAGCTCGTCGAGCTGAAAGGACCCCACCATGATCCGACGACTCCTCGGCGCACTAGCCGTCGCGGCCACGGCGACCGCCGTGCTGGGGACCACCCCGGCGCTGGCCGCGACAACCACGTTCGCGGGCACCGTCGCGCTGTCCAACTGTTCGGGCTCCGTGGTCAAGCCCGCCGGCACGCCGGACACCGCTCCCGCGATCGTGATGTCCAACGGGCACTGCCTCGAAAGCGGCATGCCGCAGCCCGGCCAGGTCATCGTCAACAGGGCCTCGTCACGCAGCTTCAGCCTGCTTTCCGCGGACGGGCGGCGCTCGGTCGGGACCCTGCGCGCGAAGAAGATCGTGTACGGGACCATGACCGACACCGACGTCTCGTTGTACCAGGTGAGCACGACCTACGCCCAGATCAAACAGCAGTACGGAATAACCGCGCTCGAACTCTCCAACGCACACCCGGCCGACGGCGTGCGCATGGACGTGGTGTCCGGCTACTGGAAGCAGATCTACTCCTGCACGGTCAACGGCTTCGTCCACGAGCTGCGCGAGAACGGCTGGGTGTGGAAGGACTCGATCCGCTATACGCCGGACTGCCAGACCATCGGCGGGACCTCGGGCTCCCCGATCGTCGAAACCTCGACCGGCAAGGTCATCGGCGTCAACAACACCAGGAACGAGGACGGCCAGCGCTGCACGCTGAACAACCCGTGCGAGGTAGACGAATCCGGGAACGTCACGGTGCACCAGGACACCCCCTACGGCCAGGAGACCTACGGCATTCCCGCCTGCCTGACCGCGGCCAACGAGATCGACCTGGCCAAGCCGGGCTGTTCGCTGCCGAAGCCACTCGCCACCGACATCGCCGCCTGAGACTCAACCCGCCCGCCTGGCCGGAGCCGCCTCCGGCCAGGCCGCCTCGGCCCCGATCGGCGGCTCGCCGATGAGTTCCAGCAGGCTCTCCAATCTGCGGCGTCCGGTCACCCGTACGGCGGGAACGTCCGCCTTGGGACCGAGCAGCCGGGCGGGCACGCCGAGCGGTGCCAGCGCGGCGGCCAGCCTGGCGTGTGTGCCGGGCGCCAGCGGGTCGAGCGCGAGCAGATAGGCGCTGCCACCCTGCCTGCCGCTCGCCAGCGCCCACATGCGCAACATCGCGCCACTCAGCCGGAACCCGTCGGGCACCGCCTTGCCCGAATCGTCCTCCGCCGGACCGGTGCGGCCGTCCCGCAGCCAGCGGGACGCCAGCGGCAGCAGGTCCACCCGGAACGACGTGCGCACCTGGGGCTGGCCGCAGTCCGCGGTGCCGACCTGCGCGTCGGCACCGCGCCTGCGGCATTCGCCCGCCAGCGCGCGAGCCCGCCACGGCTCGTCCACGACCACCGACAGGCGCGCGGCAGTGCGGCCGAACCCGGTGATCTGGCCGTGGCAGCACAGCAGTCCGGCCAGATCGGCCAGCCCCGGCCCGCTCGCCTCGGCGGAGAAGAACGAGATCGTCCGATCCACCCGGGTATACTAGAACACAAGTTCGAATCGGGCGAGGTCCAGCGGGGAGGGTTATTTGGGGGCGGCAGGCACCGTCAGCTGCTGACAGCCGGGCGTCCGCTTGCTCGCGGCGTCCATGTCCGGCACGTCCTGAAGACCCTTGAGCACGTTGAGCCCGGCGATCTGGTCGAGCGTCGCCCGCGCGTCACCGAGGGCGTCACGGGTCACGGCGGGCTCGGCGTGCGCGTCGTCGATGCGCTGCCGCACGTTCTGCGCGCGCTGCCGGATGTCGCCGAACCGCTCGACCATGTCCCGCCTTGCCTTGTCCGCGGCGGGCGCCGGGGGCGCGTCGAGACGCTGGAGGCCGTCGATGGTCTGGTCGAGCCCGCCGACCACGGAACCCAGCAACGCACTCGACGTTTTCGAAGCCTGCTGGGGAGTGCTGGGATCGACGGTGGGCAACGCGGCCAGCGTGCGCACCAGGTGTGTGACCGCACCGCAGTAACCGTCCGCCCATCTGGCCGCCGGATCGGCCTGCTCCGCGGCACTCACGGGATTTTCCTCCCGTGCCTGCGAAGTGATCACCGGCTGCTGTCCGCATCCGGCGAGGCCGATCCCGATTCCTGTTGCTAGCGCGGCAAGAACGGTCAACCGCGGCCGCACTCGTACACCTCCTGCCCGTCGACGTCCAGCAGCCCCGACCGTACCGACACGAGCATGCTTCGCAAGTCGCCGGGCGATTTCCGGGATGAGATCACACACGGAGCGTGATCGGTTACAGAGCGACGCGGCCCGGCATGCGAAGTTCGCACACCGGGCCGCGTCCGGGAAAAGGATCAGACTTTCGCTTCCGCCGGGGTGTCGGCGATGACGGTGCCCCGTCGCTTGGACACCACGATGGCCGCGATGATCACCGCGACCGCGACGAGCGAGATGATGATCC
Organism: Amycolatopsis sp. NPDC058986; assembly: GCF_042741125.1. Taxonomy (NCBI): domain Bacteria; kingdom Bacillati; phylum Actinomycetota; class Actinomycetes; order Pseudonocardiales; family Pseudonocardiaceae; genus Amycolatopsis; species Amycolatopsis sp. NPDC058986. Next base: position 22,395 of record NZ_JBHYJW010000030.1, read on the forward strand.
GCACCGCCGGGCTGGCGTGCTCGCCGATCGAGAACTGCACGACGGCGGGGGCGACCAGCACCGAGACCAGGTTCATCACCTTGATCAGCGGGTTGATCGCCGGGCCCGCGGTGTCCTTGAACGGGTCGCCGACGGTGTCGCCGATGATCGTCGCCTCGTGCGCCGACGAGCCCTTGCCACCGTGGTTGCCGTCCTCGACGAGCTTCTTCGCGTTGTCCCACGCACCACCGGAGTTGGCGAGGAAGATCGCCATCAGCGTGCCGGTCGCGATCGCGCCCGCGAGGTAACCCGCGAGCGCGCCGGTGCCGAGACCGAACCCGACCGCGATCGGAGCGAACACCGCCAGCAGCCCCGGAGTCGCCAGCTCACGCAGCGAGTCGCGGGTGACGATGTCGACCACCTTGCCGTACTCGGGCCGCGTGGTGCCCTCCATGATCCCCGGGATGTCACGGAACTGGCGGCGCACCTCGTACACAACAGCGCCTGCCGCCCGCGAAACCGCGTTCACCGCGAGACCCGAGAACAGGAACACGACCGCCGCGCCGACGATGACACCCACCAGGGTGGCCGGGCCGACGACGTTGGCGATGAACTCCTTGCCGTCCCCGATCGCCTTGGTGATCGCGTCGGAGTAGGACCCGAACAGCGCCGTCGCCGCGAGCACGGCCGTGGCGATCGCGATGCCCTTGGTGATGGCCTTGGTGGTGTTGCCGACCGCGTCCAGCTCGGTGAGGATCTGCGCGGCCTTTTCGTCGACGTCACCGGACATCTCCGCGATGCCCTGCGCGTTGTCCGAGACCGGGCCGAAGGTGTCCATCGCGACGATGACGCCGACCGTGGTGAGCAGACCGGTACCGGCCAGCGCCACGGCGAACAGCGCGACGCCGCCACCGAGCAGGTAGGCCCCGAACACGGCCGCGCCGATCACCAGCGCGGTGTACACAGCGGACTCGAAACCGACCGAGATACCGGACAGGATCACCGTGGCCGCACCGGTTTCCGACGTCTTGCCGACGTCCTTGACCGGCTTGTGCTCGGTGCCGGTGTAGTACCCGGTGAGCCGCAGGATGATCGCGGCGAGCACGATGCCGATGATCACCGCGACGGTCGCGATGACCGCGGGGTTGCCGGGTTCGCCGACCTTCCCGCCGGTGAGTTCGGAGAACGAGCTCGGCAGGTAGACGAATGCCGCGACTGTCGAGAGCACCGCGGAAATCGCCGCGGAGATGTAGAACGAGCGGTTGATCGTGACGAGGCCGCCTTCGCCCGCGCGCGCCTTGGTGATGTAGACGCCGATCACCGCGGTGATCACGCCGATGGCGGGCACGATGAGCGGGAAGATCAGGCCGTGCACGCCGAACGCCGTGCTGCCCAGGATCAACGCCGCCACCAGCATGACCGCGTACGACTCGAACAGGTCCGCCGCCATCCCGGCGCAGTCGCCCACGTTGTCACCGACGTTGTCGGCGATGGTGGCCGCGTTACGCGGGTCGTCCTCCGGGATGCCCTGCTCCACCTTGCCGACCAGGTCCGCGCCGACGTCGGCGGCCTTGGTGAAGATACCGCCGCCGACACGCATGAACATCGCGATCAGCGCGGCACCGAAACCGAAGCCCTCCAGCACCTTCGGCGCTTGGCCGGTGTAGACGAGCACGACGAGGGCCGCACCGAAGAGGCCGAGGCCGACGGTGATCATGCCGACCACGCCGCCGGTGCGGAACGCGACCCGCATCGCGATCTCGCGGCCGCCCTCTTCCCTCGCCGCGGCCGCCACGCGCAGGTTCGCCTGCGTGGCCAGCCACATGCCGAGATAGCCGATGCTGAACGAGAACGCCGCGCCGACGAGGAAGAAGATCGACCGGCCGATCCGCTCGTTCCAGTCATCGGCGGGAAGCGCGAACAACAGCAGGAACACGATCACGCCGAAGATCGCGAGGGTGTTGCGCTGCCGTTTGAGATAGGCAGCCGCGCCTTCCTGCACTGCCTTCGCGATGTCCTGCATCTTGGTGGTGCCCTGGCCCGCGGCCAGCACCTCCTTGAGCAGCACGTAGCCGATGACCAGTGCGGCAAGGGCGACCGCGGCGACCACACCGACGATGGTGTAGCCACCTCCGGAGAGCGTCAGACCGCCCTCCGCGAGGAACTGCCGGGACATTCGTCCTCCTGGAGACGTCGCCGTTCGCCAACGACGAACCCGCCGATCCACGGCGTGCCGGCGCTGGCATGGATCTGTACCGATCGACACGCTAGCCGTGCGGGGACGCACGTCTCACATGACGCTCGCCACAGAGAGTGTGGATTGCGGGAGTGTATTGGTAGTGAGAAAGTGCCTGGCAAGGCGTCCCGATCACAATACGATCCGTGACCTTGTGAGACTGCTCACTGGATCGATCAGCGCAGCGCAAAGCCCGTGCCCGGCCAGGTTGTCGTACCCCTGTGCCAAGCTCGATGCCGTGGTGGACGGCAGGGCGGGCGCACGCGGGCGGCGGTTACTGGAGCGGGTGACGGCGGGCATCCCGGCCAGCGAGAACCCGATCACTCATGTGGCCGAGCTGCCCGCCAGGCCCGCCGGGCACGCACCGTGGCCGGGCTGGGCCGCGGCGCCGGTGGTCGACGCGTTGCGGGCGTGCGGCGTCGAGCGGCCGTGGACGCATCAGGCGGAGGCGGCCGAGCACGCGTTCTCGCGACGGCATGTGGTGATCTCGACGGGGACGGCTTCGGGGAAGTCGCTGGCCTACCAGCTGCCGGTGCTCACGGAGATCTCCGAGGGCGGCCGGAGCACCGCGCTGTATCTGGCGCCGACGAAGGCACTCGGCGCCGACCAGTTGCGTTCGGTGTCCTCTTTGGACATCGAGGGAGTGCGCGCCGCCGCGTTCGACGGGGACACCCCGATGGCCGAGCGCGACTGGGTACGCGCGCACGCGAACTGGGTGTTCACGAACCCGGACATGCTGCACCGCGGAATCCTTTCGGCGCACGGCCGCTGGGCGCAGTTCTTCCGGCGCCTGCGCTACGTCGTCGTCGACGAATGCCACAGCTACCGGGGGGTGTTCGGTTCGCATGTGGCGCTGCTGCTGCGCCGGTTGCGGCGGGTCGCCGCGCACTACGGCGCCTCGCCGGTGTTCGTGCTCGCCTCGGCGACGACGGCCGCGCCCGCCGAATTCGCCACTCGGCTGACGGGGGTCGACTGCGCGGCGGTCACCGAGGACGCGTCGCCGCGCGGGGCGCGCACGGTGGCGTTGTGGGAGCCTCCGTTGCTGCCGGAACTGTCGGGAGAAAACGGGGCGCCGGTACGTCGCTCGGCCGGGGCGGAGGCGTCGCGGATCCTGACCGAGCTGGTGGTCGAGGGCGCCCGATCGCTGGCGTTCGTCCGCTCCCGGCGTGGCGCCGAACTGACCGCGCTGGGCGCGCGGCGGCTGCTGTCCGAAGTGGACCCCGCGCTCGTCGGCACCGTCGCCGCCTACCGATCCGGGTACCTGCCGGAGGAGCGCCGGGAGCTGGAAGCGTCGTTGCTGTCCGGGCGGTTGCTGGGGGTCGCGACCACGAACGCGCTCGAACTCGGTGTGGACATCGCCGGACTGGACGCTGTGGTGCTCGCCGGATATCCGGGGACGCTGGCGTCGTTCTGGCAGCAGGCAGGCCGGGCGGGTCGCACGGGCGACGCGGCGCTCGTGCTGTTCGTGGCGCGGGACGATCCGCTGGACACGTACCTGGTGCATCATCCGGCGGCGCTGCTCGACCGGCCGGTGGAGACCGCGGTGCTCGACCCGTCGAATCCGTACGTGCTGGCGCCGCAGCTCGCCTGCGCGGTCGCCGAACTGCCGCTCACCGAACCGGAACTGGCTGCCTTCGGCGGTGACGCCGCGCGCGAGGTGCTGGCCGAGCTGACGGCGGACCGGTTGCTGCGCCGCCGTTCGAGTGGCTGGTACTGGATCTCGCGGGACCGCCCGCACGCGGATGTCGGCATTCGCGGTTCGGGTGGTGACCAGGTCGCGGTGGTCGAGGCGGATTCGGGACGGATGCTCGGCACGGTCGATCCGGGTTCGGCGTGTTTCGCGGTGCATCCGGGCGCGGTCTACCTGCATCAGGGTTCGTCGTACGTGGTGGACGAACTGGATCTGGAGACGGGCCTGGCGCTGGTGCACGCCGAGGATCCGGATTGGAACACGTCGCCGCGCGAGGTGGTCGACATCTCGGTACTGAACACGCAGGAACGTTGTGTGCACGGCGGGGTAAGCGTCTGCCTCGGCGAGGTGGCCGTGACGTCTCAGGTGGTGGGCTACCTGCGACGCCGCCCCTCCGGCGAAGTGCTGGACCACACGCCACTCGACCTGCCGGAGCAACGCCTGCAAACCCGCGCCGTCTGGTACACCATCTCCACCGACCTCCTCGGCCCTACCGAGAACCCGGTGGGGACCAAGGATTCTCAGGCGGGGACCGGAGTCTCGGGGCCGGAGCCCGAAACTGTCGCGCCGGTGGGGACCGAGGACTCTCGGGCGGGGACCGAAACTCCTGACAACGCAACAACAACAGACACCAAGGCCGAGCACGTCCAACAGGCAACCGATCTGACAGACGCAACCACGGTGGGGGTCCGGGGGCGTGCCCCCGGGCGGGGTGTGGGGGTTGCACCCCCACAAGACACGATGAGCGAGGCCAGCGAGCGCTCTCCGCGAGCAGACCTCCCCCACGAGCGAGTACCCCCACAAGACACTCGGAGCGAGCCGGGTGAGTGCCGCCAGGCACGAACAGGGCTCGCCCACTCGCGCAGAACACCGGGGGGCGCCGGATTGGTTCCGGCGCGCGTCCCCGGTGCCCTGCATGCCGCCGAGCACGCGGCGATCGGCCTGCTACCGCTGTTCGCTACGTGCGACCGCTGGGACATCGGCGGGGTTTCTACCGCGTGGCACGGAGACACCGGGGAGGCGACGGTGTTCGTGCACGATGGTCATCCCGGGGGTGCGGGATTCGCCGACCGCGGTTTTGCCGCAATTGTCCCGTGGCTGGCCGCAACGCGGGAGGCGATCGTCTCCTGCGAGTGCCCGACGGGGTGCCCGTCCTGCGTCCAGTCGCCGAAGTGCGGGAACGGCAACGAGCCGCTGGACAAGGCGGGGGCAGTGGCCGTATTGGATGCCGTGCTCGGGGCTTTACGTCAACACGGGGACCAATGCGGCCACGGTGGTACCTGATACTGCGTGATGCTGCCGTCTGCCGGGATGGGACCGTCAGGCGGCGGAGGACTCGACCAGCTGCGCACTCGGCGTGGCCTCGCCACGCAGGGCGCGAACCAGTACGTCGTGCACCTCGGCGGCGTCCGGCAGCTGCCAGCCGCACACCTCCGGCTTGACCCGCCAGTGCACGACACCGTGCTGGAAGGGCGACGGGGGCAGCGGGATCCAGCTACCGGCACCGTGCCACTGGATCGTGGCGCGTGTGGCGAGCTGGCCCGGGACGTGGTCCGCCACGGTGGTGAGGAACAGCCAGCGGCCGTTCGGCATCGCGACGATCGGCGCGGGGTGCCCGAGCGCACGCAGCAGACGTGCGGCCCGCTTGCCCAGCTCGTCGTCCACCTCGATCGCGTCGAGGACGGTGCCGGTGGCCACCAGCAGGCTGTGGGTCCGGTCGGAGAACCAGGTGGCGACCTCGTGGGCGTGCGTGCCGATCCGTTCACGCCAGTTGTCGTGCACGGGCACCGGGCGGCGCCAGGTGAGGTCGTCCCCCTCTCCGGTGATCGGGGCCGGGCTCGTCCCGGGCAACACCGGCCAGCCACGCCAGGCGAGACCGATCGCCTCCGCCCGCAGTTCGATGCGGAAGGCGCCCCGCCAGCTGTCCGGCCAATTCGCGTCCAACATTGCTTTCCTGCCTTCAAGTTCCGGTTCTCGCGCTACCCGGGGCCGTTGGCCGGTGCCGTGGTGGCGCACATCTCACTAAACGGCAAGTTGCACTTTGCGGGGAGCCCCCGCGCGACAACCGGTGGTTACCGGGCGATGAACGCCCGGTAGTTCAACCGCCGAGCCGAATCCCCGAAGCCGATCATCGGCCGACGACGACCGGTCTCTGGCCGCTCGTCGCAGCCGGATCCCCGGCCCCCGGCACCCGCCGGACGACCGCGTGGTTGCCGTGGTGCGACCGTTCGGCCCACCCAACCGCGCCTTTTGACCGCTCGTCGACAGTCAGCGACCGCTGCCCGTGCCTGGCCTCCACTCGCCGTCCAGGCCGGCGGATCAGCCCGGCGGCTCAGCGGTGACCGGTGGCCGGTCATGGCGGACGGTCGACCGGTCCGGCCCTCGCCCGCGCGGAGGGCGAGGGAAACCAGGCCGGATGCCCCGCCGCCGACGAATGGACCTCGACCAGGGCGTCGCGCCGCTCCCACCGGCAGCTCACCACAGCGGCGGCCATGTGCTCCGCCACCCGACGCGCGCGCTCGCACGCGCGAGCGGGCCCCTCTGCCGCGTACGAGGCCGCGGCGAGGGCACCCAGATCGGCGGCCGCTTCGAGCCGGTGCCGGGACGTCGTCGCCGCGCCGAGGAGAAAGACCAGCGCCGCCACGCTGACCAGGGCGGCGACCGCCGCCGCGGTCCATACGGTCGCCACCCCGGCATCGGCGCTGTCGGTTCTTCCGTGCCGGTCAACGACCCGCATGCCCGGCCTCCGTCCCCGGCTCGGCCATCGCGTAGGCCGTCGCGCTGAGGTGGACACCCGGCAGCAGACCGCCCAGTGCCTCGGCACCGACCTCGACGGTGATGCCGTCGCCCGCCCGCCGGACATCGAGCCGCGCGCCGCTGGGCGCGATGGTGTGGACGGCGGACTCGGCCTCGGCGGGCTGGCCTCTGGCGAGGAGTCTGGCCGCTTCCCTCGCGGCGTCGGTGCAGCGCAGCTGACCGGACACCGTGCCGATCCCGGCGAGGAGGCAGGCGAGCACGATGGTCAGCCCGCCGAGACCGATCGCCGACTCCACGGTGACGTAACCGCGATCGCCCGCACGCCGGATGCCGACGTCCATCAGAAGGCCACGGTCAGTGCCCGCTGGACGAGGCCGCCCAAAAGCGCGAACACCGATTGCCCGGTCAGCAGACCGTAGAGAACAGCGGCGAACGCCGCCGCCGCGACCGTGCCGATGGCGTACTCGGCCGTGGTGGTTCCGGTGTCGGAACGGCGGAACCGGGAGAAGTAACGCATCAGGATACCTTTCTGTCCATTGTGGATGGTTAGAGCGCGCCGCCGAGCCTGGCGGCGAGGCCGAGCACGACCGGCACCACACCGAGGCAGAAGAACGCGGGCAGGAAACAGAGGCCGACCGGAAGCGCCAGTACGACACCCGCGCGCTCGGCCCGCTCCTCCGCCTCGGCGCCAAGGCCGTCGCGGAGCCGTTGGGCCAGCTCGGCGGCTGCCGAAGCGAGGGCCGTCCCGGCACGCGCCGTCCGGATCGCGGCGGCGGCGAGCTCGCCCAAACCAGGCGCCGTCCGCACGGCCGCCCAGGCTTCGGCGGGCTCGGCCCCCAGCGCGAGGAGGCCGGCCGTGGACCGCAACGCGTCCGCTGATCCCGGCGGCGCTCTCCCGGACACGGCCTCCAGCACGACCGGTACCGGCAGCCCGGTCCGCAGACCGGCCGCGAGCAGATCGAGCGTCGCCGCGGCTCGAAGCCGCTCGGCCACGCCGTCTTCCCGTCCGGCCCGCCGCGGTTCCCTGCGCAGGAGCCACCAGCTCCCCGCCGCGACCGCGACGCCGATCCCGAACCCGGCGGCGCCGCCGAGCAAGGCCGTCACCGAGGCTCCGGCCGCCATAGCCGCCACCGCATGGAGGATCAGTCTGATGCGGTGACGCGGCTGTCCGCCCGGCCTCGCCGTGGCCACTCCCGCCGACTGGAGTCCGTACGCGTGACCGGGCCAGAGCGCGAGCGCCCCGGCGAGAAGGATCAGCCCCGCCCCGGTCACGGGCGGGCTCATCGGAATCCCGCCTTGCCGAGCAGGGCACGGCACCACGAGGTGCCCGCCCAGATCAACGCGCAGCCGGCGATCAGGAGAAGCTGGCCCGGCACCGTCGCGGTCAGCACATGCAGGGGGTCCGCACCCATCGACTGGCCGAGCACCACGCACACCGCGGGGAGCCCGGTGAGCACCGCCGCGCTGGCCCTCGGCCCCGCCATCTTGGCGCGCAACCGCCGCGCGAACGAAAGTCCCGCCTCGACGTCCCGGCGTGCCGCGTCGAGCACAACCGCCATCGGCAGGCCGTATTTCCGTGCCAGCGCCCAGACATCGGCCAGTTCGGGCAGCGAAGCCGAGCGCAGCTCGCCGTCGAGCCTGGCAGAGGAAGCCAGTGCGCGAAGTTCCCCGGCGAGTTCGGGCACGACCTCGGCGGTCGCTTCCGCGGCCGACACCGGATGCGCGCCCGCACGGAGTTCCGCGACCATCGTCCGCATGACCGTCGCCATGCGCTCGCCGGAAACCACGGCAGCGGTGCTCCGGCGTCGGTCACGCCATTCCTGCCGGAAAGCCAGCGTGAGCAACCCGGCGGCGACCACACCTCCTGGCCCTGCCACCGGAGCGACGACGACCGCGAGCAGCAGCCACTTCCAGCGGTGCCACACCCGGGGCAGGCGAACGCGCCGGCTCCGGGTTCGGCGACGTGCGATCCGCGGCCGCGAAGAAGCCGACGGCCAGCACAGCGACCCCGCTCCCGCGAAGATCAGGCCCCATGCCGTGGTCATCGTCGCACCGCCCTGCCGGCAAGGCGTGGCCTCGGCAGAAACGCGAGCATGATTTCTTTGACTGCCAACGAAAACTGGAGAATCAAGAGGCTCAGCACGCGATCGCCCCGCCCAGCTCGGAAGGCGCACCGAGATCAGTGAGCAGGCGGCGATCGGTGGTCCACCGCCCCGCCCGCCACACCGGCAGGACCCTCGCGCGACCGCGGTCGTCACGCAGCACACCCACCTCGGCCAGCCTGCGCCTGCCGCCGGTGCCCCGCCGCATGTGCAGGACCACCCGGATCGCCGCGACCAGCTGGCTGTGCACGGCTTCACGACCGAGCCCGCCGAGCGCGGCCAGCGCCTCGACGCGGGCCGGGACCTCCGCCGGGGAATTGGCGTGCAACGTGCAGGCGCCACCGTCGTGCCCGGTGTTCAGTGCGTTGAGCAGTGAACACACCTCCGCACCACGGACCTCACCGACGATCAGCCGGTCGGGCCGCATGCGCAGGGCCTGGCGGACCAGCTCGGGCAGGCTCACCTCGCCCGCACCCTCCACATTGGGCGGACGGGCGATGAGGCTGACGAACTGCGGATGCGCCGGCTGCAGCTCACCCGCGTCCTCGACACACACGATGCGCTCGCCGGGCGGCACCGCGCCGAGCAAGGCGGCCAGCAGCGTCGTCTTACCCGCCCCGGTGCCGCCGGTGACGAGAAACGCCAGCCGTCGCGAAACGACCCGGCGCAGCAACTCGGCACCCGCCGCGTCGAAGACGCCCAGTGCCCGCAACGCCTCCAGATCATGAGTGGCGGGCCGGAGCACCCGCAGTGACAGACACGTCCCGTTGACCGCGACAGGCGGCAGGATCGCGTGCATCCGGACCCGCCCGTGCGGCCCCGTGCCCGGCAGCCAGCCGTCCACATAGGGCTGTGCATCGTCGAGCCTGCGGCCCGCCGTGAGCGCGAGACGCTGGGCGAGCCTGCGCACCGCTTCCTCGTCGGCGAACCGGATCTCGGTGCGAACCAGCCCGGTGGGGCCGTCGGCCCACACCTCGTCCGGCGCCGTCACGAGGACGTCGGTCGTCGCGGGATCCTCCAGCAGCGGAGCGAGCGGACCGGCGCCGACGAACTCGTCACGGGCGAGCCGGACCGCGTCGAGCACAGCGTCATGCCCCAGCGCACCACCCGCCTCGGCCCGCACCGCTTGCGCCACCGCCACCGGATCGGCCACCCGGTGACCGCCCGCGAGCCGATGGCGTACGCGGTCGACGAACTCGGTGCTCATCGTGGCGCCACCCCACCCTCGCACCGCGCCGCCGCCAGCACGGCCTCTGCTGTCTTGGCCAGCGGCCCCCGGTTCTTCAGCCGGAATTCGCCGTTCTCCACGGCAACCGCGAGGCCGCGCTCGGGTGGCATGAACGCCAGCAGGGGCGGCCCCAGCAACGCCGCCGTCTCCTGCGGGGTGAAGCCGACCGGAGACCGTCCACATGCGACGATCCCGATCCGGTCGGTGTACGCGGTGAGCCTGCGCATGACCTGCTTCGCCGCCATGCAAGCACGGGCTTCCACCGGAACGGCCAGCACCACGAGATCGGCGTCGGCCACCACCACGGCCTCTTCCTCACCGAAGCCGCGGGGGAGGTCACAGACCACGGTGCGACCGGCGCGTCTTCCGGCGGCGAGGACCGCGGCGAGAGCCTCCGCCGACGGCCCCGGCCCGTCCCGCCCGCACGAGAGCACCGGGAGACCACCCCCGTCGTGCCGGTGCTGGGGCAGGTCACCGAGCAGTGCCGGCAACGACACCCGCCCGGTCAGCTGGACCTCCGGCCAGCGTCTGCCTTCCGTCTTCTCCAAGCCGAGCAGCAGATCCACACCACCGCCGAGCGGATCGCAGTCGATGAGCAACGCCCCGCCCGGATCCTCGTCCGCCGCCAGTGCGATCGCCCCGGCGAGTACCGAAGCGCCCGCGCCGCCGCTGCCGCCGATGACACCGATCAGCCGCCCGGCCCGCTCGGCGGGTCCATCGAGGACATCGGCGAACGCCTCGGCGAGCGCCGATTCCTCGTCGGGCAGCGCGATGATCCGATCGGCCCCGGAGTTGTAGGCATGCCGCCACGCGTCGCCCTCCGGCGCGCCCTTGCAGATCAGGACGACACCCCCGCGGCGGGGAAGATCCGGCCCCGCCCGGACGGCGGCCTGGTCGAGAACGACGAGTGGCGCACGGGCCCAGCGCGCACGGGCGGCCGCCAGATCCGGCGCGCATTCCGGTTCGCAACCGGCGACCGCGGCGACGCGCAGTATTTCTTCGAGCACGGTCTCGTCCGTGGCGACGACGAGCGGGCGTACCTCGGTCATGCGTTTCTCCCCCTGAAATCGAGCTGGATGTCGAGCCGTCCGGCCGGGTGACCGGGCCGGAGTTCCACCGTCGCCCCGGACACGGGCGGCGCACAACACCGACGACCCTCTCCTGTGGACAACCGGGGTGTTGTGGACAACCTGGCCCGCAACGGGCTTCGGCACCACGTTTCGTCGGCGTTCTGTGGCAGGATGCGCACCGCCCGTGCGCAACGGCGAATGGCGGACTGCGCGCGAGACCCGCTTCGTCGAAACTTCCGTTGGCAGGCAATAAAAAAGGGCGGCCCCTGCCAGGGGGGAGGGGCAGGGGCCGCGGGGTTCAGCCCCGGGGGGTCGGACTGAACCGGCCCGGTTCCGCACCGGGCTTTCTCACTGTAACTCCGCCATCAGCCGGATGGCGCATTCAGCCGCACCCACAATTCGATAACGGCGCACCGCCCCGAAAGCGCCGCGCAGGCGTGAATTTTCCGGCAACACACCGTCGATGTTGTCGATCAACGCGGGCCTGCCGGCGGGACTCTCCTATCCTGGCAAGGTGCCCGAACCCAGCAGCAGTGCGCCGACGCCTGCCACCCCAACGGAAAACGCCGTCGCCGCGTTCTTCGATCTGGACAAGACGATCATCGCCTCGTCGAGTGCGTTGGCGTTCAGCAAACCATTACTCAGAGAGGGATTGATCAATCGTCGCGCCGCGTTGCGAAGCGCCTACGCGCAGCTCGTGTTCTCACTGGCCGGCGCCGACGAGGACAAGACCGAGCGCATGCGCGCGGAGGTCTCGGCGCTCTGCGCGGGCTGGGACGTCGCCCAGGTGTCGGCGATCGTCCGCGAAACACTGCACGACGTCGTCGACCCGCTCGTCTACGTCGAGGCGACGGAGCTGATCGCCAAGCACCGCGCGGACGGCCACGACGTCATCGTGCTTTCGGCGACCGGCGAGGAGGTCGTCGCGCCGGTCGCCGAGATGCTCGGTGCGACCCGAAGCGTCGCCACCCGGATGCAGATCGTCGACGGCTGCTACTCCGGCGAAGTCGACTTCTACTGCTACGGCGAGAACAAGGCCGTCGCCGCGAAGCAGCTCGCGACGACGTACGGGTACAACCTCGCCGAGTGCTTCGCCTACACCGACTCGAGCACGGACATCCCGCTGCTCGAAGTCGTGGGTCATCCCCACGCGGTCAATCCCGACAAGCTCTTGCGCCGCGAGGCGGCCGAGCGGGACTGGCCGGTGCTCACCTTCGAACGGCCGATGTCGCTGCGAAGCCGGATTCCGTCCCGGTCCGCCGGGCTGGTGGCGCTGGGGTTCGGCGTCGGCGCCGTGGCGGCCGGAGCGACCTGGTACGGGCTCAGTCGTCGCCGACGGTCCAAGTGACCGCCCGGTAACACCCACACGGCGGCCCGGGCTCCGGCTTTTCCCAGCCCAGCCCGGAATTGTCCGTCGCCGAGCGTGCCGATGTCACCAGATCGAGCCTCTGTACCGGTGCACCCATACGCGCACTTGAAGTGACCGCTCGCACGGCGTAGAAAGTAGGTGCGGACGTTTGGTCGGCCAGGGAGCAGGTAGAAGAGAAGCCTGTTCCACCCCGGCAAATCTCCGTGCGCGGACTCCGGGTACCCACGCGCAGCGCGCCGCGGGAGGCTCGTCGTCTAGGGACTGCGTAGTGGGACGCCACACGCCGAGTCCATGTAGGTACGACCAGAGTTGCACGCTTGGTCGCCCGAGTAGCCCGCGCGAGAGGGACCGTGTTCGTAGGTCTTCGACCTACTCCCACGGTCCCTTTTCATATGTGGGGGCCGAGGCTGTTTACGCGTGGGGGCCGAGCCCCCACACCCCCACGGTGCGGTCGGTTGCCGACCCAGCACGGTCACCTTCCTGGGGTCAGGATCTTCGGTCTGGGGGTGGTCTGCTCTCGCGTTGTCTTGGGGTGTTGGTGGTGCGAGTGGACCGTTCGGGGCCGTTATGGCATCGAGGCTTCCGTTCGTGCGCATGGCTGATGGACAACCTCCGGCTCGGTGGGTAGCTTCCCGATTACTGGCGCACCTGGGTGAATTTTTCCGCCCGGCGTGCCCGAACACTGGGAGGCTCGTAGTGAAGACCCGCACCGTGCACAACCGTTTCCGGAGGCTGCATGCACTCGCCCTGCCCCTCGCGGGCGTCCTTGCCTTCGGCGTCGCGGGCACGGCGACAGCGGCACCGCAGGTGAGCGCCGACGCGCAGGCGACGGCGGCAGCCCGGCAGACGCTGCGCGGGATGAGCCTCGCGGAGAAGGTCGGGCAGTTGTTCGTCACGTGGGTGAACGGGAAGTCCGCCGACGAGGTCAACCCGCAGAACCGCACCGACTTCGGCGTCGACACCCCCGCGCAGGTCGTGCAGCGGTACCACCTCGGCGGCGTCATCTACTTCAACAACGACTCGCACGACAACTTCGACGACCCCGTCCAGGTCGCGAAGCTGTCCAACGGCGTGCAATGGGCGGCGTTGAGCAGTGGCGCCCACATCCCACTCCAGATCGGGACCGACCAAGAGGGCGGCACGGTCACCCGGATGGGGTCCCCCGCGACGGAATTCCCGAACGCGATGGCCATCTCCGCCGGGCGCAGCACGGACAAGGCCACCGCCGCCGCGACGATCCTCGGCCACGAACTGCGGGCGGTCGGCATCAACCAGGACTACGCCCCGGACGCCGACGTCAACTCGAACCCGGCGAACCCGGTCATCGGCGTGCGCTCCTTCTCCGGGCGGCCCGACCTGGCGAGCCAGTTCGTCGCCGCCGAAGTGAAGGGTTTTCAGGATTCCGGCTGGCCCACGGAGACGGTCTCCTCGACCGCGAAGCACTTCCCCGGCCACGGCGACGCCGCCACGGACAGCCACCACAGCCTGCCCCGGATCGACCGCACCGAACAGCAGTGGCGGGAGACCGACGTACCGCCGTTCAAGGCCGCGATCAAGGCCGGCATCGATTCGATCATGAGCGCGCACATCCAGTTCCCGAGCCTGGACCCGTCCGGCGAACCCGCGACGCTGTCGAAGCCGATCCTCACCGGCAAACTGCGTGACGAGCTCGGCTACCAGGGCGTCGTCATCACCGACTCGCTGATGATGGACGGGGTCCGCGAACGGCACAGCGACGCCGAGATCCCGGTGCTGGCGTTGAAGGCCGGCGTCGACCAGCTGCTCATGCCCGCGAACCTCGACCTCGCGATCAACTCGGTCCTGACCGCGGTCCGCTCCGGAGAACTCACCGAGCAGCGCGTCGACGAGAGCGTCCTGCGGGTCCTGAAGCTGAAGTTCAAGCGCGGCATCATGTTCTCGCCGTTCGTGAACCCGGCGAAGGTCACCTCGCGGGTCGGCACGCCGGAGCACCTGGCGACCGCGCAGGACATCGCCGACCGGTCGATCACCGCGATCGCCAACGACGCGGGAGTGCTGCCGCTCAAGCAGAAGCCGTCGACGGCGTTGATCACCGGCTGGGGCGAGAGCACCGGGAAGACCCTCGCGACGAGGTTCGCCGCGCACGGCACCAAGGCCACCGCGCTGCCCACCGGCCAGACCCCGACCGCGGACCAGATCGCGCAGGCGGCCGCGGCGGCGAAGAACGTCGACGTGGTCGTCGTGCTCACCAACAACCTCGGCGGATTCCCCTTGCAGGGCAACCTGTTGCAGGCACTGGCGGCTACCGGCAAACCGGTCGTCGCGGTGGCTTCGCAGATCCCGTACGACGCCGGGTACGCGAACCCGATCCCGACGTGGCTGGCGACGTACGGCTACATCACTCCCTCGCTGGAGGCGTTGACGAAGGTCGTCCTCGGCGAGACGAAGCCGGGCGGGAAGCTGCCCGTCGACATCCCGGCGGGTGCCGACGTGCACACCGTGAAGTACCCCTTCGGGCACGGACTGACCTGGTGAACCTGAACCGGCGTCAGTTCCTCGCCACCGGCGCGCTCGCCGTTCCCGCGCTGGCGGCGACGTCGTCGGCGAGCGCGGCGGAAAACGGGAGCAAAGGTCCCTCGCTCCCGTCCGAGGCCGAAAGCGAGAGCAAAGGTCCCTTGCTTCGCACCGGCGCGGAGGTACTGGCCGCGCAGGGCTGGCGGCGGCTGGCCGGACGACGGGTCGGGGTGCTGTCCAATCCGACCGGGGTGCTGGCGGGCGGCGAGCACATCGTCGACTCGATGGTCGCCGCCGGGATCCGGCCGGTGGCCGCGTTCGGGCCCGAGCACGGGTTCCGTGGCAGCGCTCAGGCCGGCGGTTCCGAGGGCGACTACACCGATCCGCGCACGGGAATACCGGTGTACGACGCGTACGGCGTCGACGCCGCGAAGCTCGCTGGGATGTTCACCAAGGCGGGCGTGGACACCGTGGTGTTCGACATCGCGGACGTCGGCGCGCGCTTCTACACCTACATCTGGTCGCTCTACACCGCGCAGGTCGCCGCCGCCCGCGTTGGCGCCGCGCTCCTCGTACTGGATCGGCCGAATCCGTTGGGGGGCAAGGTTTCCGGTCCGGTTCTCGACCCGAAGTTCGCCTCCGGCGTCGGCCGGAAGCCGATCGCTCAGCAGCACGGGATGACCGTCGGTGAACTCGCCCGGTTCTTCGCCGCGGAGTTCCTGCCCAGCGAAGGCGTGAAACCGGGCGAACTCGAGGTCGTCGAGGTCCGCGGCTGGCGGCGCGACGCGGTGTTCGCGCGGACCGGCCTGGACTGGGTGCCGCCGAGCCCCAACATGCCGACCCCGGACACCGCGCTCGTCTACCCCGGCACCGGGATGTTCGAGGGCACCGTGTTCTCCGAAGGCCGCGGCACGACAAGGCCGTTCGAAATCCTCGGCGCGCCGGGGCTCGACTGGCGCTGGCGGGAGAAGCTGGCTTCGCTGGGGCTGCCCGGTGTCCGCTTCCGGGAGACGTACTTCGTCCCGACATTCGGGAAGTTCGTCAACCAGACCTGCGGCGGAGTGCAGCTGACCGTCACCGACTCGCGCGAGTTCGACGCGATCCGCACGGCGGTGGCCATGTTCGTCACGGCAAGGGCGCTGCATCCGGACAAGTTCGGCTGGCGGCCCGATCACTACATCGACCTGCTGTCCGGTTCGGACCGTCTACGGACCAAGGTCGACGCCGGCGCCGGCGTCGACGAGATCACCGCGTCCTGGCGAGCCGAGCTGGCCGAGTTCGACCGCAAGCGACGGCGTCACCTGCTCTACCGCTGAGGGGGACCGAGATGCGTGCTAGGAAGTTCGTGATCGTGGCCGCTTGTGTGCTGGTCATGGCAACAACGTCGAGTACAGCGGGAGCGAACGCCATCACCGGACACGAGGGAGCGGCCACCGGCCGGTTCGACCGTCCCCAGCACGGATTCGCGCCCCCGTGGACGACCCTGCGGGCAGGCGCCCCAGCCGACGTCGGCCTCGACCCGGCGCCGATCAAGGCGGCCGAGCAGTTCGTGGCGAACTGGACGAAGCCGGACACGTCCGGCCATCCGCACTTCTCCGGAGCGGTGGGACTTCTCGCGCACGACGGCGTCGTCGTGGACAAGTACGCCGTCGGCGGCGCGCTGCGCTACGCCGACGCGAAAGGCACGGAGCTGCCGCCCGACCAGCAGGTCCCGATGCGGAACGACACGATCTTCGACATGGCGTCGATCTCGAAGCTGTTCACGTCGATCGCCGTGCTGCAGCTCGTCGAGCAGGGGAAGGTCGAGCTGGACACCCCGGTGGCGCGGTACCTGCCCGAATTCGCCGTCAACGGCAAGGAAACGGTCACCGTCCAGCAGTTGCTCACGCACACCTCGGGGTTCGACGCCGACCCCCAGCCACCGCTGTGGTCGGGGTACCCGGACATCCCGTCTCGCCGCAAGGCCGTGCTGGACAGCAAGCTGAAGAACCCGCCGGGCACCGCCTACCTCTACTCCGACATCAATCTGATGACGCTCGGTTTCCTCGTCGAGAAGCTGACCGGGGCGAGCCTCGACCAGGTGGTGCGGGACCGGATCACCGAGCCGCTCGGCATGAGCGACACCGGGTACAACCCGCCCGCGTCGAAACTGGGCCGGATCGCGGCGACCGAGTACGAGTCGACGCCGCCCCGCGGCCTCGTCCGCGGCCAGGTCCACGACGAGAACGCGTGGTCACTCGGTGGCGTCTCCGGGCACGCCGGAGTGTTCTCGACCGCCGGTGACATGGCCGTGCTGTGCCAGGCAATCCTCAACGGCGGCAGCTACCGGGGGCACCGGATCCTGCGCCAGGACACCGTCAAGGCGATGCTGACGAACTACAACCGGCAATTCCCTGACGACGCGCACGGGTTGGGTTTCGAACTCGACCAGCCCTGGTACATGGGCGCATTGTCGTCACCGATCACAGCGGGTCACACCGGCTACACCGGGACGACGCTCGTGATCGACCCGGAATCCCGCTCGTTCGCGCTGCTGCTGACCAACCGCGTCCACCCGACGCGCAACTGGGGCACGATCAATCCGGCGCGCCAGGTCTGGGCGACGTCGTTGGCGAAGGCGATGGCCGTCCGTCCGGCCGCGGGCCGCGACGCCTGGTACAGCGACGTCGGAAACTCCAGTACAGCCACGCTGACCAGCCCTGCCCTGGACACCCGTGGTGGGCCCGTGCGGGTGACATTCGACGCGTTCGTCGACACCGAGGGCCCTGCCGATCCGCTCGCGCTGGAAGCCAGCACGGACGGCGTGACGTGGCAGCCGGTCCCAGTGTGTGCGGACGGCCGGGGCGCACCGGACGGTGACGTTCCGGCACTGTCCGGACACGGTCACCGTGCGTGGTGGCGAGTGAGCGCGGATCTGCCCCGGAGTCCCCGGCTGACCGTCCGCTGGCGTTACACGACGGACGCGAATTACACGGGACGCGGTGTTTCCGTCGATGGTGTGAAAGTCACTGAACGAGGCCGCGTACTTCTTGACGGTGAGCGGAATCCGGCCGCGTTCTCCGCTTCGGGGTGGCAGTTGAGCGCTCGGTGACCGGCCGGTCGCCGAGCGCCGAGCAACCTGGCCCGTTTACCGGGAATTTGCCGCTTGCACCGCGACACTAAGTTGCCAAGTCGTTAGCTGGAGCTCGTTAACAAGGTCGACCTGGTTAGCGACTTTCTGGTCAACGATTAATCGTAATTGCATCCGCAGAAGCGGGTGGGGTTGCGATCCTGCCGAAGGGTGTGGGTAGCCTTGTCGCAAATGCCAACGGTTAGTAAATTTCCTACGGTCGGCGATGCCGAATCCGTAATCGTGGCAGCACCGTCCGACGTCGCCCCGGTTCAGGTGACCGCGCGCGACGCGGACGCCAGCCCGCTGGTGCGGATCCGGTCGCTGCTCCCTGGGCTCGCCAGAGCCGAGCAACGCGTCGCGAAGGTCGTGCTCGACGACCCCGCCGCCGTCGCGCGACGCAGCATCACCGAGGTCGCGCTCGCGGCGAGCACCAGTGAAACCACCGTCACCCGGTTCTGCAAAGCGGTCGGCGTCGGAGGTTACCCTCAGTTAAGGATCGCGCTGGCCGCGGACACCGCGCGCACCGAGGCCCGCACGACTCGTAACCTCGGTGGGGAGATCGGCCCGAACGACGACCTCGCCGCGGTGATCGGCAAGGTCAGCTTCGCCGACGCGCGGGCCGTGGAGGAGACCGCGGACCAGCTCGAGGTGGCCACGCTGCAGCAGGTCATCGATCTGGTGGCCGGGGCGAACCGCGTCGACGTCTACGGCGTGGGCGCGAGCGCGTTCGTCGCCGCGGACCTGCAGCAGAAACTGCACCGCATCGGCCGGGTCAGCTTCGCCTGGTCCGACACGCACATCATGCTCACCTCCGCCGCCGTGCTGTCGCCCGGTGACGTCGCGGTGGGTATCTCGCACACCGGCGCGACCACCGACACGGTCGAGGCGCTGCGGGTGGCCCGTGAGCACGGCGCGATCACGGTCGCGGTGACCAACTTCCCGCGGTCCCCGATCACCGAGGTCGCCGATCACGTGCTCACCACGGCCGCGCGCGAGACCACGTTCCGCTCCGGTGCCACGGCGAGCAGGATCGCCCAGCTCACCGTCATCGACTGCCTGTTCATCGGTGTCGCGCAGCGGCACATGGAAGCCTCGGTCAGCGCGTTGGACGCGACCAGGGACGCGGTTGGCTCGCACCGGCTCGGGGTACGCCCCGACGGACGGCGCCGCCCGCGGGAAACCGGCAAATGAGCGCACAGCGCTCTGAAAAAAGAGTAGTGAGGCGCATGATGACCGTCCCACGTCAGGTGGTGCACGTCGATTCGCCAACGGAAAAGCGCAATCCCCGTACCACCGACATCGACCTGATGCCCACCATGGCGATCCTCGGCGCGATCAACGCCGAGGACCGCCGGGTGCCCGACGCGGTCGCGGCGGTTCTGCCGCGACTGGCCCGCGCGGTGGACTACGCCGTGGAAGCGCTGCGTTCCGGGCACCGCGTGCACTACGTCGGTGCGGGTACGTCCGGCAGGCTGGCCACGCTCGACGCGGCCGAGCTGGTGCCGACGTTCAACGTGCCGGAGGACTGGTTCATCGCGCACCACGCCGGCGGGCCGCGGGCGCTGCGGCACGCCGTCGAAAACGCCGAGGACGACAAGGAGACCGGCGCGGCCGAGTTGGCCGAGGCGGTCGAGCCCGGCGACTTCGTGCTCGGCCTGACGGCGTCGGGCCGGACGCCGTACGTGCTCGGCGCGTTGGAGGCGTCGAGCCACAAGGGCGCGCACACCGCGCTCGTGTCGGGGAATCCCGCCGCCGCGACCCCGGCCGGCGTGGACGTGCTCATCGCCGTCGACACCGGCCCGGAGGTCATCGCCGGTTCGACGCGGATGAAGGCGGGGACGGCGCAGAAGATCATCCTGACCGCCTTCTCCACCGCGACGATGATCAAACTCGGGCGGACGTACTCGAACCTGATGGTGAGCGTGCGGGCGACCAACGCG
This sequence comes from Amycolatopsis sp. NPDC058986, assembly GCF_042741125.1. Lineage (NCBI taxonomy): Bacteria > Bacillati > Actinomycetota > Actinomycetes > Pseudonocardiales > Pseudonocardiaceae > Amycolatopsis > Amycolatopsis sp. NPDC058986. The sequence goes on from NZ_JBHYJW010000030.1 coordinate 42,371, forward strand.
AAGCTGCGCGGCCGGACGATCCGGATCCTGCAGGAAGCCACCGGCATGACCATGGCGGACTGTTCGGACGCGCTGACCGAGTCGGGCGGGGACCTGAAGACCGCACTCGTGCACTTGCTGTCCGGCCAGGACGTCCACGCCTCGGCCGAGGCGCTGGAGGCGTCCGGCGGGCACGTCCGTAAGGCACTGGACCGGTTGCGGGTGCGGGCGAGCTAGCTCGGCGTATTGCGGTTCACCTTTTCATCTGCCTAACCTCTCAGATATTGCGTGACGAGAGGCGAGGTGGCGATGACCGCGGTACCGACCACCGGAGGTAACGAGACTTCCCTTTCGCGGCGCGGACTTTCGCGCCGCGAAAGGATGTCCGTAGCCGGAATGGCCGGTTTCGTCCTGCTGCTCAACCTCTTCGGGTGGGGCGTGCTGGTGCTGTTCGTCGCTCCGCGGCACTACGATCTCGGCGCCTCCGGGGTGTTCGGGATCGGCCTCGGCGTCACCGCGTTCACCCTCGGCATGCGGCACGCGTTCGACGCCGACCACATCGCGGCCATCGACAACACGACGCGGAAACTGATGGCCGACGGCAAACGTCCGCTTTCGGTCGGTTTCTGGTTTTCCCTGGGGCATTCGACGATCGTCTTCGCGTTGTGCCTGTTGCTTTCGCTCGGCGTACGCGCGCTCGCCGGTCAGGTCGAGGACGACTCGTCGACGTTGCACCAGGCCACCGGTTTGATCGGGACATCGGTGTCCGGGGTGTTCCTGTACCTCATCGCGATCATGAACCTCGTGGTGCTGGCCGGGATCGTGAAGGTGTTCCGGAAACTGCGCGGCGGCGAGCTCGACGAAGCCGCGCTCGAACGGCAGCTCGACAACCGCGGCATCATGAACCGGCTGCTCAAGGGCGCGACGAAGGCCGTGCGCAAACCGTGGCACATCTACCCCGTCGGTGTCCTTTTCGGACTCGGTTTCGACACCGCGACCGAGGTCGCGCTGCTCGTGCTCGCGGCGGGCGCGGCGACGTTTTCCCTGCCCTGGTACGCGATCCTGGTCCTGCCGGTGCTGTTCGCCGCCGGCATGAGCCTGTTCGACGCGCTCGACGGGTTCTTCATGAACTACGCCTACGGCTGGGCGCTCGCGAAACCGGTCCGCAAGATCTACTACAACATCACGGTGACCGCGTTGTCGGTCGCCGTCGCGCTGATCATCGGCACCATCGAGCTGGTCTCGATCCTCACCGAGAAGCTCGGCATCACCTCCGGACCGCTCGCCGCGATCGCCGGGCTCGACCTGAACTACGTCGGGTTCGCCGTCGTCGGCCTGTTCGTCGTGACATGGCTGGTCGCGCTCGCGGTCTGGCGTTTCGGGCGCATCGAGGAGAAGTGGTCGGCGCGGCTCGCCCCCGTAGCCGACTGACCTGCGGTTAGTCACGATCCCGCGTCATCACGGCACTTACCGGCGACCGTCAACGGTTCTGGTGAGGAGACGATATGGCGTGGTGGATCGCCGGGGTGCTGATCGCATTGGCTCTGCTCGGCACGAAGGTACTCGTCGAGTCGCGGCGGGAACGACGCCGCGAACGGCGGTACGCCCTGTGGGCGCGAATATCCGATGGTCTACCGGAAGGCGGCCGGTTGACCGGCGTGGAGCCGGACGGCCGGACGCTCGTGGAGCACCCGCGGGAGAGCCGTGAGCACCGATGACGGATCGAACAGACACGGGTACCGCGAGTTCAGCGATTTCTGCCGCGCCCACACCGAGCGGCTGGTGGGGTTCGTCATCCGGCTCGGTGCGTCTCCCGCCGACGCGGAGGACGTCGCGCAGGAAGTCCTGCTCGATCTCTACGAGTCGTGGGACGCCGTAGCCAGGCCGGAGTGCTGGGTATGGTCGGTGGCCACCCGAAAGTACCAGCGCCATTTCCCCTTGCGACATCGGGAAATCGTGACCGGCACCGTGCCCGACAGGCCGATGCTGGTGGCACCGGACGACTTCGCGGTACAGGCGGAGGCCGCCGGGCTTCTCTGGGAGTTGCTGACCTTGTTGCCCTTTCAGCAGCGCATGGTGCTCGCCTGGCGCATTGATGGTTTCTCCCATCAGGAGATCGCCACCGGACTGTCGACCACCCCGGCCGCGGTCCGCGCGTCGGCGGCCCGGGCGCGCGCCACGCTCAAGGAAACGCTCAGGCTTCGACACGAGGAGGCGAACTGATGACGGACAGTCCTCTCGACGCCGAGCTGGATTACCTGTTCGAAACCGCGATCTACCGGCTGGACTCGACCTTGGCGCGAACGGTCCGGACCGAGGAGTGGCTGTCGGCCGTCGTCCATGAGCCTGGCGGCGACAGCCAGCCCCCTGACTGGATTATCGAAGAACTCGGGGACGTGCGCACCGAGATCGATGCCATCCGCGCCACCACAACGCGGTTGGCCGCCTCACGACTGGTTTCCGCCCGCGCCGACCTGCTGTTGCTCCGGGTGGGTTTGAGATGTCGGGACATCACCCTCGACAAGGCGCTGAAGTTGTTGCGCCGAGCGGGCGAGCACCTGCGCAAGGCCAGGGCGGCTTACCCCGAGTACCGCCTCCCCGCCATTCATCACCGGCTTGCCGGCGCTGAAGCAAAGGTACGAAGGCTGTTCGAGCGGACGAACGACCAGCCCGAGATCACCGTGGGCTGACGGGCTCGGGTATCGCAACCGGTGCCGCACGCCGGCGGGCCGTGGCCAGTACCAGCGCGGCCACGGCCGCCGCCGCGCCCACCGGCCCGAGCCAGCCGGCCCCGGCACCGGCCAGCACCGTCCCGCCCAGCGCCGAGCCGAGCGCGATGCCGACGTAGATCGCCGAACCGTTCAGCCCGAGTGCCACGGTGGACGCGTCCGGTGCGATCGAGAACAGCCGGTGCTGCTGCGGAACCATGAGCATCCCGCCGAAGGTCCCGCTCGCCAGCACCGCGACGAACAACGCGGGCAGCGCGAGCACGGCGACATCCATCGCCGCCAGCACCACCGCGGTCCCGGCCAGCGCCCACACCAGTACCCGCCGGGAGCCGAAACGGTCGGTCCAGCGCCCGGCGATGGTCGTTCCGATGACCTGTCCGGCTCCGGCAGCAACGAGCACCCACGACAGCGTCACACCGGTCGCGACGGGTTCCACCAGCACCGGGAGGTACACGAACACGGTGACGCCGGCGAGCATGCCGACGACCGTCACCAGCAGCACCCGCGCCACCGGCGGCCGGGCCACCACCGCGAGCCGGGTCCGCAGGTTCGCCGCCGGGATCCGGACGGCGGGCAGGAACGGCAGATACGCCGCCACGGCGACGCCGATCGCCGCGATCGCCCACATCACCGCGCGCCAGCCGATCCAGTGCCCGGCGAGGACACCGATCGGGACGCCGAGCACCGTCGACACGCTCATCCCCGCCGCGACGGTCGCCAATGCCCTGCCGCGCCGTTCGTCCGAGGACAGCGCGCCGGCCAGTGCGTAGGCGTTCGCCTGGAACGCCGCGGCGCCGATCGCGGCGAGCGCGCGGGCGACGGCGACGACCGCGAACGTCGTCCCCAGCGCCTGCCCCGCCATGCCGACGGTGAACAGCCCGAGCCCGCCCGCCAGCAGGATCCGGCGGTCCCAGCCGCCGGTGAACGCGGCGATCAGCGGCGAGGAGATCGCATACGTCAGCGCGAAGACCGTGGTGAGCTGGCCCGCGCCGGATTCGGAGACGTGCAGATCGGTGGCGATCGTCGGGAGCAGTCCATTGAGGACCATCGCGTCCGTCCCGAGCGTGAACGTCCCCACGGCGAGCGCGATGAGGGACCCCAGTCCGAGACGATCCTTTGATGACTGTCGAATCGTCATGAGGTCATGATGGAGTTACTATTCGATTGTTGTCAAACCATCTATCGATCCGGGAGAACGCGTGACCCGCACGCTGCCGCAGCCTGCCGCCGACGCCATCGAGATCGTGACGGTGCTTCAGGCTTTGGCCGACCCCGTGCGTCTCGCACTGGTCCGCACGCTCGCTAAGGACGACGAACCTCGCCCGTGCAGTGTCGACGAGTACGACGTCGACATCACCGCGCCGACGCTGTCGCACCACTGGCGGATCCTGCGCGAAGCCGGGTTGACCACGACGTTCGTCAACGGCCGCACCCGGTGGGTCGAGCTACGCCGCGACGACGTCCATTCCCGCTTCCCCGGCCTTCTGGACGCCGTTCTGGCGTAAGGGAAATCAGCCCGCGGCCGCCGAGATGCTCTTGGCCTCGCGCGCGCCCGCTTCGAACGCCTCGCACGAGAACAACAGCCACGCGCGAACGCCCTCGGGCGTCCCGCCCGCGAATCCTTCGGCCAGTTCCAGGTACTTCGGCACCCGCCGGAAGTACGCCACCTCGGGCACGGTCAGCGCCTTCGGGTCGAGCCCGGTCGCGATCATCGACAGCCGCGCGGCCGCCCGCGCCACGACACCGTCCGCGGTGCCGAAGGGCCGTAGCGCCAGCAGTTCCCCGTGCACGACGGCGGTCAGGACCGGCCCCGGCACCGACGTCGACCCGGTGACGAGCTGGGCGAGCAGCTCCAGCCGGGGCCCGCCGGTGCGGGGACGGCCGAGCGCGTCGGGGTCGGTCACCAGATCGGCCGCGGCGAGGACGTGCAGCCGCGCCAGCGCCTGTAGCGGCGCGCGGCGCCAGGTGGGCAGGATCGGCTCCAGCGCCTCGGCGACCCGCAGCGCCCCGGCCAGCGCCGGATCCGCGACCGCGCCGTCTGCGGGCAGTTCGGGGTTCGCGCCGTCGATCCCCGCCGACGCCCTGGCCGCGCGCACGGACGCCTCGGCGGCGGTTTCGGCGCCACCACGCAGGTTCGCGGGCAGCCGGTGCACCGCGAACACCGCGTCCTGCGCGGACTTCGCCGCTTCCGCGACCCCTTCGAGGTCGAGCAACGGCCGCAACGGATCACTCATGCGATGTCCATGATTCGCTCGCAAGCTTCGCTCATGCGTCCAGCACCTGCCCGACTCGCCGCACGACCGGCGCCTGCACCGACCACGGGAAGTTGATCCAGCGGTCGGTGTGCCGCCAGACGTACTCGCATTTGACCTCGGACCGCGGCTTCTCGTAGACGACCGCGCAACGCACCTCGGCGACGTGGTCCGCGCAGAAGTCGCGGACGAGCTTCAGCGTCGCGCCGGTGTCGGCCACGTCGTCGGCGACCAGGACCTTCTTCTGCGTCAGGTCCACGACGTTCGGCACCGGCGGCAGCATGACGGGGAGGTCGAGACGTTGGTCGACGCCCGTGTAGAACTCGACGTTCATGACGTGCAGGTTCTTCACGTCCAGCGCGTACCCGAGCGCACCGGCCACGAACAGCCCACCGCGTGCGATGGACAGGATCAGATCCGGCTCGAACCCGTCGTCCGCGATCGTCTGCGCCAGCTCCCTGCTGGCCGAACCGAACAACTCCCAGGTGAGCTCTTCCCGCTCTTCGGCCATCGCCCTGCCCTCCCGAATCGTTCACGAGAGCATAAGCAACGGCGAAGTGGTCTTTCGATACGATTCGAAGTGAATAATTTCTCATGGCCACTTACCGGACCTGAACGATCACTGGTCCGGCCGTGTTGCCCCAGCAGTGGGGCAACTGGACGCATCCTTTTACATCACGCACTAACGTCGCTAGCGTGCCGTGAGCCGCGGGTTCGCACAACAGGAGGCCTTGCACCATGACCGAGCAGTCCCCAGCACTGGACAACCTGCTCACCGAAAGCCGTACTTTCCCGCCCAGCGAGGATTTCTCCGCGCAGGCCAACGCGAAAGCCGAGCTGTACGCCGATGGCGACGCCGATCGCGAGCAGTTCTGGGCGAAGCAGGCGGAACGGCTGCATTGGGACACGAAGTGGACCCAGGTCCTCGACTGGAGCGACGCCCCGTTCGCGAAGTGGTTCGTCGGCGGGAAGCTCAACGTCGCCTACAACTGCGCCGACCGGCACGTCGCCGACGGGTACGGCGACCAGGTCGCGATCCACTGGGTCGGCGAGCCGGGCGACACCCGGGACATCACGTACGCCCAGCTGAAGGACGAGGTCTCGAAGGCCGCCAACGCCCTGACCTCCCTCGGCGTCGGCGCGAACGACCGGGTCGCCATCCAGCTGCCGATGATCCCCGAGGCGATCTTCGCGATGCTCGCCTGCGCGCGGATCGGCGCGCTGCACAGCGTCGTGTTCGGCGGCTTCTCGCCGACGGCGCTGCGGTCACGCGTGGACGACGCGGCGGCGAAGGTCGTCATCACCTCGGACGGGCAGTACCGCCGCGGCAAGGCCGTGGCGATGAAGACCAACGTGGACGAAGCGCTCGACGGCGCGGAGTCGGTCGAGAAGGTCATCGTCATCCGGCGCACCGGTGACGACGTACCGATGGCCGAGGGCCGCGACGTCTGGTGGCACGACCTGGTCGACGGCCAGTCCGCCGAGCACACCCCCGAGGCGTTCGACGCCGAGCACCCGCTGTTCATCCTCTACACCTCGGGCACCACCGGACGGCCGAAGGGCATCCTGCACACCTCGGGCGGCTACCTGACGCAGGCCGCCTACACCCACCACAACGTCTTCGACCACAAGGCGGGCGAGGACGTCTACTGGTGCACCGCCGACATCGGCTGGGTCACCGGGCACACCTACATCGTGTACGGGCCGCTGGCCAACCGCGCCACCCAGGTCGTCTACGAGGGCACGCCGAACACCCCGCACGAGGGGCGGCACTGGGAGATCGTCCAGAAGTACAAGGTCTCCCTCTACTACACCGCCCCGACGCTGATCCGCACGTTCATGAAGTGGGGCGCGGAGATCCCGGAGAAGTACGACCTCTCCTCGCTGCGCGTGCTCGGCAGCGTCGGCGAGCCGATCAACCCGGAGGCGTGGATCTGGTACCGGGAGACCATCGGCGCCGGCCGCACGCCCGTCGTGGACACCTGGTGGCAGACCGAAACCGGGGCGATCATGATCTCGCCGCTGCCGGGTGTCACCGCGGCGAAGCCGGGTTCGGCGCAGCGCGCGCTGCCGGGCATCTCGGCGAAGGTCGTCGACGACCAGGGCGTCGAGGTCCCGCACGGCGGTGGCGGGTACCTGGTGCTCGACAAGCCGTGGCCGGGCATGCTGCGCGGGATCTGGGGCGACAACGAGCGCTACAAGGAGACGTACTGGTCGCGCTTCGCCGAGCAGGGCTTCTACTTCGCCGGTGACGGCGCGAAGTACGACGCCGACGGCGACATCTGGCTGCTGGGCCGCGTCGACGACGTCATGAACGTGTCCGGGCACCGGATCTCGACCACCGAGGTCGAGTCGGCGCTCGTCTCGCACCCGACGGTCGCCGAGGCCGCCGTCGTCGGCGCGACCGACCCGACCACCGGGCAGGGCATCGTGGCGTTCGTGATCCTGCGCGGCAGCGCGAGCGACGGCGGCGACGCCGCTGTCCAGGAGCTGCGCAACCACGTCGCGAAGGAGATCGGGCCGATCGCGAAGCCGCGGCAGATCATGGTCGTCCCGGAGCTGCCGAAGACGCGTTCGGGCAAGATCATGCGCCGCCTGCTGCGCGACGTCGCGGAGAACCGGCAGGTCGGCGACGTCACGACGCTGGCCGACTCCTCGGTGATGGACCTCATCTCCGCCGGTCTGCAGTCCGGCAAGTCCGAGGACTGACCGACGTCCCGTGAAGGCCTCCTTCACAGCCTCGAGCGCTGTGAAGGAGGCCTTCACGGCGTTCGACCACCCCGAATCGCGGACGTCGAACGCCTGTTCTAAGATGTGCCGCTGTACCCACCCCCGTTCCGGGCAAGGAGACGACACCAACGATGACCGTGGATGTCCTGACGCACGAAGAGGAACCGGCGACGGCCGACGCTGCGGCGGCTCCGGCGTCACAGCCCGCCGACACCTCGAAGACCGAGAACGACACCACCGAGGCCGGCGCCCCCGCGGCGGAAGCGGCCGAAAAGACCGAGACGGACGAGAAGCCCGCCGAGGAGCCGAAGCCGAAGCGCGGCCGCCCGAAGGCGCAGACCACGGCCAAGAAGACCCGTACGGTCGAGCTGACCCTCACCGTCACCGGCACCGCCGACGGTGAATGGCAGGCCGAGCTGAAGAACGGCAGCAAGTGGGTGGCCAAGGGCCTCGAGATCCCCGCCGCCGCCGTGTCCCGCGCGGCCAAGGAGCTGCACCAGGACCTGTCCGGCCCGATCGACGAGGTCATCAACGCCGCCCGCGAGGCGCAGGCCGCCAAGGTCGCCCAGCTCGAGGCCGAGCTGGAGCGCGCCAAGCAGGCGCTGGCCGAACTGGACAGCTGAACACCCGAGAACCATCCGGCCGCCGAGGCGGGGTCCGCGTTGTCCGGCCCCCGTTCCGGCAAGGTATCACCCGCCCGGCGTCGCATCCCGCGACGCCGGGCGTTTTACTCATGCGGTCGAGCGAACCGAAAAGGTAAGGCGATCCTGCGTAAGGATTGCCTTTCTTCACCTAATCACGGAAATGTGAACACGATTAGCCACTGCCCGATTTTCGTGTTTCACTGAACTGGTGACCGACACGATCCACGACGAGACGTCCTCGCACTCGGACGAGCCGCACCACGACGACATCGGCGGCAAGCTGAACTGGCTGCGCGCCGGGGTTCTCGGCGCCAATGACGGGATCGTGTCCGTGGCGGGCATCGTGGTCGGCGTCGCGGGCGCGACAACGGACCGGATAGCGATCCTCACCGCCGGAATTGCCGGGCTGGTCGCGGGCGCCTTTTCGATGGCCGGCGGGGAATACGTCTCGGTGAGCACGCAGCGCGATACCGAGAAGGCGATGTTGCAGCTCGAGAAACAAGAGCTGAAAACCATGCCGGAGGCCGAGGAAGCCGAACTCGCGCAGATCTACGAGCGGAAGGGCCTCTCCCCGGAGCTCGCCGCGAAGGTCGCCCGCGAACTGTCCGAAAAGGACGCGCTGCAGGCGCACGCGGAGGCCGAGCTCGGCATCGACCCGGACAACCTGACGAGCCCGTGGCAGGCGGCGTGGGCCTCGCTGGCCGCGTTCACCGTCGGCGCGCTGCTGCCGCTGCTGGCCATCGCGTGGGCCGGCGTCTCCCTGCGGGTCGGGGCCTGCGCCGTCGCGGTGCTCGTCGGCCTCACCCTCACCGGCTGGATCAGCGCGCGGCTCGGCGACGCCAGGGTGGGCCGGGCGATCGCGCGCAACGTCGGCGTCGGCGCGCTCACGATGCTGGTGACCTACTTCGTCGGCGTGCTCTTCGGCACCACCGTCGGCTGATCCCCGTCCGGACGAAAACGGCGGGCACCCCCGAAGGATGCCCGCCGTCCAGCGTGTCGAGCGTTCAGTGAACGCCCTTCATCAGCTTGCGGATGAAGGGGGCGCCGAGGAACAGCAGCACACCGATGGCGATCGCGACCCCGCCGATGACACCGAAGTACGGCGTTTCGTTCTTGGTGTCGTAGTACTCCGCGAGCTTGCCGGACATCGCCGTGCCGAACGAGATGGACAGGAAGTTCAGCGCGACCATCTGCGTGCGGAACGCCGTCGGCGCCAGCTTCGTGGACAGCGAAAGCCCCACCGGGGAAAGGAACAGCTCGGCGGCGGTGAACACGAAGAGAATGCCGACCAGCGCGAGCAGCGGGCTGCCGTTCGCCCCCGTCCCGACCATCGGCAGGAACAGCAGGAACGCCACGCCCATCAGCACCGTGCCGAACACGAACTTCATCGGCGAAGACGGCTGACGCGGACCGAGCTTGGTCCAGATCGCGGCGAAGACCGGGGCGAAGACGATGACGAACACCGCGACGATGGAGTTGACCCAGGCCACCGGCATCTGCCAGCCGAACAGGTCCCGGTCGAGCCGCTGGTCGGTGTAGGCCTGCACGACGGTGAACTGCTGCTGGTACAGCGAGAAGAACGCGGCGCTGGCGATGAACATCGGGATGAACGAGTACACCCGGCTGCGTTCGTCCGCGGTGATCTTCTTGCTGGTCAGGATCACGACGAAGTAGATCACCGAGATGACGCCGACCAGCCACACCACGATGTTCGCGAGGTTGTCGGCCCGGATCACGCCGGTGAGCACCAGCACGACGATCAGCGCGGCCACCACGAGCACCGCGCCGGCGACGAGGACACGCTGCGAGGCGGGCAGCGGATTGGGGATCTCCCTGGCCTTTTCGCCGAGGTTCTTGCGACCGATCGTGTACTGGATCAGGCCCAGCGCCATCCCGATCGCCGCCAGGCCGAAGCCGAGGTGGAACCCGACCTCCTTCTGGGCGAGCCCGGTCAGCAGCGGCCCGACGAAGGCACCGATGTTGATGCCCATGTAGAAGAGGGTGAACCCGCCGTCACGGCGCTCGTCGTCGGCGCTGTAGAGCGTCCCGACGATCGCCGTCGCGTTGGACTTCAGCCCGCCACTCCCGACGGCGACACAGACCAGGCCGACGCCGATCCCAGCGAAGCCCGGCAACAGCGCCAGGCTGATGTGCCCGATCATGACCAGGATCGCGCTGTAGAACAACGTCCGTTCGGAACCGAACAGCCGGTCGGCCACCCACGCGCCGACCACCGCCGACAGGTAGACGAGACCGCCGTAGGCACCCACGATGCCCAGCGCGGTTTCCTGCGCGACGCCGAGACCACCTCGCGCGGCCTCGTAGTACAGGTAGATCGCGAGGATCCCCTGCATGCCGTAGAAGGAGAAGCGCTCCCACATCTCCACGCCGAACAGGTTCGCGAGCCCTCGTGGGTGCCCGAAGAACCTGGTGTCCTGCTGGACCTCGGTAGAGGTACTCACCACTCATGTCCTTGTGCTAGACATCGTTGTCAAATGGCATGGTAGAAGGCTGTTCGGTGACGTCTCCACCTACCTCGGGAGGTTACCGCAGGAAACCGGGCGGCAACCCCAAGTGCCTGCCAACGGGCGACCGGATCAGGCCGTTTCGCCGTCTTCGCACGTCCCGGCCCGCGCCGCCGCCAGCTCGGCTTCCCGCTCACTCCCGGTGCCGCGGCGCGTCCGCAGTTCGGCGAGTGCGCTGGCCACGGTCAGCAGCAGGGTCAGCACCGCCGCGCCGACCACCGCGGTGACCGGGGTGAACGACGCCAGCACCAGCGCGGTCAGCGTCGCGGTGAGGGTGTACCCGATGCCTTGGACCGCGTACATGACCGAATACCCGGCGGTGTGCGCCGGCTCGGGCAGGCTTTCGCGCAGCGTCAGGTTGCGGGTCACGGCGACCGCAGCCTGACAGAGACCACCGATGACCAGCACGACGGCGATCCCGGCCAGGCCCGGCGCGACGGCGATCAGCGCCACGCAGCCGGACATGGCGACCAGCAGCACCAGGCTCTGCGCACGCACGCTGCCCGGCCACTTCCGGAGGCCGTAGACGAACGCGCCGGCAGCACTGGACACCGAGAAGACCGTCAGCAGCACGCCCGCCCAGCCGGTCTGGAAGTGCCGGAACTCCAGCAACGGCGTGAGGATGAGTTCCGCGGCCGACAGCAACGCCATGGACGCCGCACTGGTCAGGTAGATCGGCCAGGCGGCAAGCAGTTCCCTGCCATGTCCGGAAACCCGTGCCGACGGCTTGGCCGCCGTCTCGGCGGCCCGGCCGTCGCCGCGGAGCAGCAGCAGGGTCAGCGCGGCGACCGCCATGCACACCGCGGCCACCGCCATCGGGGAACTCGCGCCGGTCCACAGCGCCAGCGACACCGCCAGCCCCGGCGCGACCGCCCAGATCGCCTGGGTCAACGTGGATTCGGCGCTCAGCGCGCTCGCCACGACCGACTCGTCGACCAGGCGCGTCAGCATCGTCCGCATGCCGCCAGGGCTCGCCGCCGGTGCCGCACCGGCGAGCCCGGCCAGCACGACCAGCAGCGGATCGGGGGCCGAGGGCACCAGCGCGAGCAGCCCGAAGGCCACCGCCCCCACGCCCAGCCCTGCCGAGATCGCGCCGCGGCGACGGCTGAACGGGCGCGTTCCGATGAACAGCGCGCCGACGACCTCACCGACCACGTACGCGGCGGCGAGTGTCGCACCGAGTGAATAGCCGCCCGCGCGATCTCGGACGAGGAAGACCAGCCCGAGCGGCGCCATCGCGATGGGCAACCGTGCCACGATCGCGACGAGTGCCCAGGCCAGGATCGACTTCTTCGCGAGCCCCCGGTAGCCCATTGCTGTCCGCTCCTCCCTTGTGCGTCTCCGCTGAAGAGTCCCCCAGCGACGATAGCTTCCAGTAGTCGACTGTCAACCAAACGTGAGCTCGTCGATCCGGTGCTCGATTTCGGTCGCGTGCTCGAAGTCCTCGCCGATCAGGCAGTATTCGACCGTTCCCCCGGTCACGTCGTCGGAGGTGATGACGACACCGGTGCGCCGGTCGCGGTCGAAGGCGAGATCGTTCGCCCGCAACGCCGCCAGCGCGCGGTCGAACGACGGAACCGGCCAGAAATGCCGTTGCATCACCACGCGTTCGGCGAGGAAGCGCGGCCCCACCAGGTGCTGGGTCAGCCGGGTGACGTGAGTCGAACCGCCGACCCTGCCGTTCACCTCGTTGAGCAGGATCTCCCCGCCGGGGGACACGATTCCGTCGATGCTGATCAGGCCTCGGTAACCCATTCCGTGAATGGCCTGGCACAGATTCTCGGCAGCGCCGAGAAAGCTCGGCCACGCCGGATGGGAAGCGGATTGCGCGGGAATCACGAGACCGTTGAAAATCGGCTTGGTCAGCATTTCGCCGTGCCCGAACAACGCGACGCCTTCGTCGGTGATGCTCATTTCGACGTACACCGGCGTGCAGTCCGGAACGTAGTGTTCGATCACGACCCGGCGGCGGTCCTCGCCGGAGTACCACGGCCAGCGCCGGGTCACCAGTTCGTGCAGGGCGGGCCGGTCGGTGATGACCAGCACCTGCGGCGCACCGATCGGATCGACCCCCTCCCGCGGGCTGATGATCTCGTTGCCGAATCCGCCGACGTGCTGGTCCTGTTTGACGATGGCGCAGCGTCCGTCCGAAAGCAGCTCCCACAGGTACGCCTCGGCCGCCGCACGGTCGCGCACCACGCGGCCCTCGGCGATCGGGCAGCCGGTTCCCCCTGCCAGTGCCCGGAACGCCGACTTGCTGTTCAGCAGATCGCTGCCGCCCTGCCCGACGAAACCGAATCCGGGCGTACACCGCTCCAGCCCCAAATTGCGGGTGAGCCGGGTCATCACCTCGTCGAAAATGATCGGGAACACCCGGGCCGCACCGGTCTTCTCGACGTGCACGCTCAGTTCACGCTGGAATTCGGCGTTTTCGATCCGGTCCGAGGAAAGGACGTCGACCCCGTACCGCCCGGGTGGCGGAGCGAGGATGTGCACGGTGCCGAGATCGACGTCCATCAGCTCGGTGAGGTACCGGCTGAACGACTCGCTGGGCGCGTGGGGGACGACGAGGATGTCTCCTTCGCCGACGTACCAGAGCATGCGCTGCGCCGTGTAGCCGGCGAACCGCCGTTGCTCGGCGGTCATCGCGCCGAGATCACCGACCATCTGCTCGGTGCGGTTGTTGGCGACGAATACGGTGGACATGACGGTTTCACTCCTTGTCGATAGGGGTCGCGGCCGCGGCACTGCCTCAGCCCGGCCAGGCGGTCGCCACCAGCCGTGCCTGGTCGGCGTTGAGCCGCGGGTCGCACAGCGGTTCGGTGCCCGCGGGCAGTTCGGCCAGTTCCGTCTCGTCGAGCACGCATTCGACGACGTCTTCCGGGGTCGCCTCCAGGTGCAGGCCGCCCGCCACGCCCTGCTCCCCGCGGACCGCCGCGTGGAACCCGAGCACCTCGCGGATCAGCGATCCGACCAGCCGGCTCTTCCGTCCCCCGGCGCCGCGGAAAGTGTTGCCGTGCATGGGATCGCACAGCCAGATGACCGGATGCCCTGCCCGCCGGACGGCGGCGACCAGCTCGGGCAGCCGCGTGCTGACCAGACTCGCTCCCAGCCGGGTGATCAGGGTGAGCCTGCCCGGCTCGCGGCGCGGGTCGAGCCGCTCGCACAGCGCGACCAGCTCGCTCGCGGTCATGGCGGGCCCGACCTTGCACGCCACCGGATTCGCGATCCGGGACAGCAACTGGACGTGGGCGCCGTCGAGCCGCCGGGTGCGCTCGCCGACCCACGGCCAGTGCGTCGAGGTCAGGATCAGATCGTCGTCGTGCTTGCGCAGCAACGGAAGTTCGTAGTCGAGGACGAGCGCCTCGTGACTGGTCCAGACCCGTGGCAGGTTCAGCGCGCCACCCGCCGGACGCGCCCGGCGGAGCGCCTCGACGACGTCGGCCGCCGCGCGGTAACCGGTCAGCATGCGGCGGGGGTCGGGCACCCGCGTCCGCGCGTCGAACGCGGGCCCGTTCACCAGGTGACCGCGGAAGGCCGGGAGTTCGCACCCGTCCCGGACTTCGGTGGGCTGCGAGCGCGGTTTCGCGAACTGGCCGCCCATCCGGCCCGCCAGCACGACGGGACGGCGCGAACGTTCGCTCATGACGTCACCGAGCGAGACCAGCATCCCGGCCCTGCGTGCCACGTGCTCGGTGGTGGCGTGCTCCGGGTCCTCGGCGCAGTCGCCCGCCTGCAGCACGCGCAGCCTGCCCTCGGCGACACCCGCGAGCAGGCCGCGCAGTTCCCCGATCTCCGCACCGGTGACCAGATCGGGCGCGGCACGCAGTTCGCCGGTCACCGCGGCGAGCGCGGCGTGGTCGGGCCAGGTGGGCTGCTGCTCGGCGGGACGGGCTCGCAGAGCCATGAGCTCGGCGTCGGGGGCTGGAGCCGAGGGCCGGACGCCGAGGAGACTGGTGGGTACGACAGACATCACTCATTCCTTCGCGCTGGAGACTCGGTTGATCCGGTCGGCGATGCGCACGCCCGGCCACAGAACGGTGGTGACGAGATTGCGGAGCAACGTGGGACCGTGCTCGGTGAGCAGTGATTCCGGGTGGAACTGCACCGAGGTGAATCCCGGGCCGCTCAACGCGTGCACCTCGCCGGTGAGCTCGTCCCGGCAGACCTGCACCGGCTCCGCGCAGCGCGCGGTGAGCAGGCGCGAGGTGTCCGCGTGTGCGGCGAACGTGTTGTAGAACCCCGCGTCGACCGGTTCCCCGAACAGGTCGACCCGGTGCCGGACACCCTGGTTCGGTTCCGGCCTGCGGCGGATCTCGAGGCCGAGCAACCTGCTCAGCACCTGGTGCGAAAGGCAAACCGCCACGAACGGCTTGCGCGTGGTGAGCAGTTCTCCGATCAATGTGTGCAGCCGGGCGATCTTCGGCTCGCGCACGTCGTCCGGGTCGCCCGGTCCCGGCCCGGGCACCACGACGTCGAATCCGTGGTGGGCGGGGACGTCCCGCCAGTGCGCGACGGTGACACCCAGCCCGAGCGCGCGCAGCTGACAGGCCAGCATCGCGGTGAACGTGTCCTCGTTGTCCACCACCAGCGCGCGGAGCCCGGCCAGTTCCGGCGCGAGCCAGTCCTGCGCCCTGCTCCGGCGCAGCCAGAACCGCGCCAGCCCGTCGTTGCGGGCGGTCAGCCGCCCGCGCACTTCGGGATGTTCGGTCAGGCCGGGCGGCGGACCGCCTGCCGCCGCCCGTTTCTCCCCACGCAGTGCCGCCAGGAAACCCGCCGCCTTCGCGTGTGTCTCGGCGACCTCGCTCACCGGATCGGAGTGCCGGACCAGTGTCGCGCCGACACCGAGGCTCAGCTCACCGGCCGGGGACAGCTCCGCGGTGCGGATCAGAATCGTCGAGTCCACTGTGGACTCACCGGCGACGTCGCGGCCGAGCAGTGCCGCCACTCCGCTGTAGTAGCCGCGCCCGGCGCGCTCGTGCCTGCGTAGCACCGAACACGCGCTCTCGACAGGACTTCCGGTGACCGTGGGCGCCAAAAGGGTCTGCCGCAGGATCTCCCGCGGTGGTTGCCGGGTGCGGCCGCGGACGAAGTACTCCGTGTGCGTCAGATGCCGCATCTGCCGCAGGTACGGGCCGTCCACCTCGACACCGTCGGGGCAGAGTCCCGCCATCATCTTCAGTTCCTCGTCGACGACCATGTAGAGCTCCTCGACCTCCTTGCGGTCGGCGAGGAAGTCGAGCACGCCGCCGAGCGTCGCCCCGGCCCCGGAATGCCGGAGCGTGCCGCTGATCGGGTTCATGGTGGCGACGCCGCCGTCGAGGCTCACATGCCGTTCGGGGCTGGCTCCGACGAACGTCCGCTGTCCGGTGTGGATCAGGAACGTCCAGTGCGCCCCGTCCTCGCCGAGCAGAAGACGCCGGAAGAGCGCCAGTTCCGTCGCCACCGAGAAGTCGCGCACGCGCGCCGAGTACGACCGCTTGATCACGAAGTTGGCCCCGGCACCGGTACCGATCTCCTCGGCCAGCACGTTACGGACGATTTCGGCGTAGGTGTCGTCGTCGAGGTCGAACCCGGCCGCGTCGAACCGCACGTCCTGATCCGGCGTGGTCGCTACGAAGTCCTCGACCGACAGCGACGTGCGTTCCTCGATGCGCATCGCCAGCAGCGGCGCGCCGTCGTCGTGGCACGCGTAGCCGCGTTCGGCGACCTGCCGGAACGGGACCACGGCGAGGACCGACGGCCCGGTGGCCGCACCGGCCTCCGGCAACGCGGCGAGATCCGCCACCTCGGTCACCGGACCGCGGAACAGTTCGAGCGTCCCCGCCCCGGTGACCGACGGGCGGTGCAACAGCGCGAACGGCTTGCCATCACTCAGGTTGTCCATGGCTTTCCCCCAGTCGGCTTTCCCCAGTCGGCTTTCCGGCGCTCGCGAACACTTGACGCAGGAACTCGTCGACGTACCCGGCGGCCGCGGGCAACCGGGCCGGTCCGAGGACCTCGAAATGGCCGCCCTCGATCACCTGACCGGCCAGCCGCGCGGACAACCGCGCCCAGTCGGCGTGCTGCCGGGCCACCGGACCGTCGGCGCAGGCGAGCAGCAGCGCGGGTCCCTCGTGGCGGACGGTCACCTCGTGCTTCGCCGCGGCGTGGACGTGTGCCGCCGCGGTTCGGCGGAACCGCGCCCGTTCCTCGTCCGACGCCGTCGGCGGCAAGGTGTCCGCGATCGCCGCGGCGAAGGCGTCGAGGTCGGATCCGGGCGGCAACGTCACGAAGCTGTCGAGCAGGACGACCGCGGCGGTGTGCCCGCTCCGTTCCGCCAGCCGCGCGGCGACCTCCCACGCCAGCACGCCACCGAGAGACCAGCCGATGAGTGCGTCGGGTGGCGTCGGCAGCGCGAGGACCGCGTCGAGGCAACGCGCGACCATGGCAGGGACGTCGGTGTCCGGTTCCTCGCCGTCGACAAGTCCGGACGCACGCACGGCGTGGACGTCCCCGTGCCGGACCAGCGACCCCGCCAGGCCGAGGTAGGGCAGAATCCCGCCGCCCGCCGGTGGGAGCGCCACCAGCCTGCGCCCGGTGGCACCGGAGCCGAGCTTGTGCATCAGGGGTGCGCGAACCCCGGCCGCCGTCATGCCCTTCCCCGTTCCACCTCGACGTGGCAGGCCAGCGCACGGACGGTCGGCTCGCGGAAGAAGTCCAGCACTGGCACGGAAACGCCGTACTTGTCTTCCACCTGGCTCAGCACGGTGACGACGTTCAGCGAGTGCGCCCCGGCTTCGACGAGCGAGCCGCCGAGCGAGACCGGCACGCGCAGCACGTCCTCCCACAGCGCGCGGAGTTCGGCTTCGAGCGGGGTGGGTGGCGTCCCGGTGTCGTCCACCACCGGCTCACCGGCCACCGCCTCGCCCACCTTGCGCAGCAGGGCGGCGCGGTCGAGTTTCCCGGTGAACCCGGTCGGTACCGAATCGATCGGAAAGACCTGTGCGGGGACCATGTACCCCGGCAGCCGCCGGGCCAGCGCGGCCCGCACGTCCCCGGCGTCGGCCGCGTCCTTGGCCGGAACGAAGAACAGCAGCAGACGCCTGGCGGGTTCCGGCCCGACCGCGGCGACGGCGCGCTGCACGCCGTCGAGCGCGTTCGCAGCCGCCTCGATCTCGCCCAGTTCCACCCGGTACCCGCGGATCTTCACCTGGCCGTCCTTGCGTCCCAGGTAGACGAGCGTTCCCGAGGCGTCGACGAGCACCTGGTCGCCGGTCCGGTACTCGCCGTCGACGAACCGTTCGGCGGTGCGCTCGGGATCGTTCACGTAACCCAGCGCCGGTGCGACGCCGCCGAGCAGCAGCTCACCGGCCACGCCGCAGGGCGCGCGATGCCCCGTCACGTCGACGATCCGCGCCGACACCGCGGGCAGCGGACGGCCGATCGGCGCGTGCACCGGCCACGGCTGCGCGGACGCCTCGAAGACCGCCGCGGTGGTGACGTGGGTTTCGGTCGGCCCGTACATGTTCACCAGCGCGATGTGCGGCCGTTCGGCGAAGAACCGTTGCACGCCTTCGTCCGCCACCACCTGTTCGCCCGCCACGCACAGGAAGCGCACGTCCGGCAGCAGGTCCCCGGCCGTCCGTACGGCCCTGGTGAACGCGCCGAGCGCGGCGGCGGGCAGATAGACGTGGGTCACGCCGGTCACCGCCACGCGACGGGCCAGCGCGGGCAGATCCTGCCGGTCGACCGGGCGCCGCGACACCAGCGTCCCCCCGGCTAGCAGCGTCGGCATGATCTCCTGGAACGAGACGTCGAAACCGAGCGGCGCGTACTGCAGGAACCGGGTGCCCGCGCTCATCCGCAACGCGCCGAGCTGCCAGGCCGCGAGGTTCGCCAGCGGCGCGTTGGCCATGAGCACGCCCTTGGGGCGTCCGGTGGAACCCGAGGTGAACATCGCGTACACCCCGTGCTCGCGATGGTCGGCCTGGCTTGGTTCCGTTGCGGCGCCAAGGAGTTCGCCGACGCCGAACACCCGCGCGCCGGGCACCTCGCCGGTCCCGACGACCATCCGGCAGCGCGCCCGCCCGACCATCTCCGCCACCCGTTCGGCGGGGAGTTCGAGGTCGAGCGGGAGGTAGACGGCGCGGCGCGCGAGCACGGCCAGCACCGCGACCACGCTGTCGGGCAGGTTGTCGGCCGTGACGCCGACGATGTCGCCAGGCCCCACCCCTCGCTCGGCGAGTCCGCCGGTGACCGCGCGGACCCGCTCGGCGAGTTCGCCGTAGGTGACCCGGGTCCGGCCCTCTTCGATGGCGAGCGCGGCCGGGTCGGCGTCGGCGACTTCGAGCACGCGCCGGGCGAAGTCGCAGTCGAACCGCGGAGTTCCGTCGAGAGCGGGGACGGCGGGACCGTCCGAGAACAGCTCGCGCAGGGTGACGCCTGCGTGCGCCGTCCCGGCGATCGCCGAGCGCAACGACTCGACGTACCCGGACACGACGGGTTCGGGCAGCAGCTGGACGTCGTGCTCGACCTCCAGCACCCAGCCTTCGCGGGTGGGCCGGACCCACAGCAGCAGATCGAACTTCGCGGTCCCGTTGCCGTGCTGGCGCATCGACCGGACCGGCGCGCCAGCCGCGCCGTCCACGGGTTCCTGCATGGTGACCAGCGTGGTGAAGATCGGGTTGCGGTTGCCCGTGCGATCGGGCATCACGTGCCGCGCCACCTTGCTCAGCGGGACGACGGAGTCGGCGACAACCCGTTCCGCCTCCGGAAGCACCACCCCGCAAGCGAAATCGGCGAACGACTGTCCCCAGTGGACATTCACGACCAGCGGCACGGTGGCGACGAAGTACCCGCACAGATCGAAGGCCCGCGGTGTGCGCCGGGTCATCACGGTGGCCCCGAAGACGACGGACTCGACGTCGGCGTGCCGCGCCAGCGTCGCCGAATGCAGTGCGGAGAAGTAGGTGAAGGGACTGATCTCCAGTTCGCGGCAGACCCGGTCGACCGTGGCGGACTCCTCGGCGGTGAGCCGGATTTCCCGGCGCTCGCCGGCGAACCCGGTCTCCACCGGACGCGCCGGGGCCGGGTACAGCACGGTCGCCGGGGCCCGCCGGAGACGTTCGGCGAGTGCGGCCGCCGCGGCGTCGGCCTGTTCGGTCATGGCGGTGGCCAGCTGCCGCCCGAGTTCCTCGCCGAGCGCCGCTTCACGCTCGGCGAGCAGGGTTTCGCGATCGAGGCCGCCCCGCAGCGCGGTGTTCAGCTCGCTCAGCAGGATGCCGACCGAGTAGCCGTCGAACACCGAATGGTGCACCGCCAGCACCAGCACGGCCCGGGTGCCGTCGTCGGCACGGACGTGCAAGGCGCGGACGAGCGGCGGCCGGTCGAGCGCGAACACCGTGTCGCCCAGTTCGCCGAGCGCGGCGGCGCGGCAGGCGTCGAACTCCGCGGCGGGGACGGCCCATTCGCCGAACGCGGCGGCGGTTTCCGGACCGGGCGCGACGAGCAGGCCGCCGCCGTCCGGCCCGTCGACGAGCCCCATCCTCAGCGCGGGCTGCACCTCGAGGACGGCGGCGAACGCCGCGGCGAGCTCGTCCGGCGGCAGGGCCGGGTCCAGCTCCGCCTCGACGACGATGTTGTACAGGTGCGGGACCGCGACGATGCGGTCGAGAGCGAGCAGCTCTCGCTGTGCTTCGGTGAGCGGCAGGACGATCGGTCCCGCGCTCCTCAATTCACTGGACATCGCGATTTCTCCCTTGGATCGGGCTCAGCGCCGGGTGAGCTGCGGCACCCAGTCGCGCACCGGCACGGAGACGGTCGACGGGGCGTCGTTCGCGCCGGGGAGGACCCCGGTCAGCTGCTCGACGAACATGCGCGCGGGCGCGTTGCGCGCGGTCGGGCGCAACGGGAGGAGCAGCGTCTCGGCGCCCAGCCGGTCCGCGTGCCCGGCCACGAACCGGAGCACCTCGTGCTCGACCCGCCGGTTCAGCACCCGGCAGCTCATCAGGAAGACCGGCAGTTCGACGACGTCGCCCCGCTGCTCGGCGACGACCAGCCCGACCGTCCCGTAGTCGCCGAAACGGTCCCGCACCCGGACCGCCCAGCCCTGGCCCGCCCCGGCCAGCAACGCACGCAGCTGCGGTACCGAGTAGACGGCGCCGGCGAGGTTGAACTGGGTGGTCCGGGCGGTGAGCTGCGCCGCGCGGTCGAGGCCGTCGTCGGTGAGCGCGGTGAAGGTCACCTCGATCGCGCACCGGTCGAGGAAGTCCTGGTAGTCGGCGCTGGTGTCCCGAAGCGCGACCCGCTCGCGGCGGGTCGAGTACCAGTCGGCCCGCAACCGGTCCTCTTCGGTGACCGACAACTGGTCGAAGGCCCAGGTGTGCTCGATCTGCCCGCGGATCCGGTCCTCCGCACGGGAAAGCTCCACCACCGTGACCTCGGGCAGCTGCGCGCGGACGGACGCGCATTCGACGGCGTCGTCGTCGACGAAGACGAACGAGCCCAGCGCGAGGTCCAGCTCGTCGGCCAGTTCGGCCAGCGACTGGGCCTTCGGGTTCCAGCCGATCCGGTGCGCGGAGACGTCGTCCCACGACAGCACCATGTCGGAGTTGCGCGTGAAGACCTCTTCGACGTCCTCCTGGTTGTTCCGGCTGCAGAGGCACAGCAGCTTTCCACTGGACCGCTGCGCCAGCATGAATTCCTGCAGCCAGCGGCGCGATTCGCCGATCCGCACCCCTGTCGGACCGTCCTCACCGCAGATGCCGGTCCACAACGTGTTGTCGCAGTCGAGCACGATGACCTTCTTCGGCTTCCCCCAGCTGCTCACGGCCTGGCGGACCAGCCAGGTGGCCACCGCTTCGCAGTATTCGTCGGTGTAGGGCAGGTGCCCGATCCGGTCGGCGTACTCGTCGTGGGTCTCGGCCACCTCGTACAGCTCCGTCACCCGGTCGAGCGAGATCGGGTACATCCCCGGTGTCGCCTCGGCCGTGGCGGTGATCCGCTCGGCCGTCTGCCCTACCCACCGGGCGAGCGCGGCGTCCGCCGTAACAGCGGGCGAACTCGGCGTGACGGCGACGAGCCAGGTGGCGACCGAATGATCGGGAACACCGCCGAGGGTGGCGAGGAACTCGGTGACCATCGCGTCGGCGCGCTCACCGAGCCCGTCACCGCGGGCGAAATCCTCCGGCCGCAGCAGCAGGACGTTCACCCCGGTGTTGGTCAGCAGCACGCCGGCGGGGTCGTGCAGGGCTTCGAGCACCTGGCCGTAGGGAGCGACGGTCACGGACCGGCCGGGCTCCACCTCGTCGAGGATCGTCGCCATCGCGGCGGTGACCACTTCGAGGGTGAACGTGCCCGCCACCGCGATCCCGGGCTTGACCGCGTCGCTCATGCGATCGCCTCGCTTCGCGAGACAGCGCCCAATCCCCTTTGGCGCATGATGTCCATGATTCGCCCGCAAGCGTCGCTCATGCCCGCGCCGCCTCGACGTGCTCGCGTACGACATCGGTGAATTCCGCGACGGTCGTGTGCGGCGGCAGCGCGTGCACGGGGATTTCGACGCCGAGTTCGCGCCACAGCCGGGAAAGGACCCGGACGGCGCGCAGCGAATCACCGCCGAGCACCCCGAACCGGCTTTCCCACGGCACTTCGGACACACCCAGCACCGCCTGCAGTGCCGTCACGACAGCTTTCCCTACGAGGTCCGGACCATTGTCGGCGTCCACGACCACACCGGGATCCCGGCTCTGTTCCATGGGGCCACACTCCATTGAGGACATTGGTTGACCCGTGCCCGCGACGCGTTGGTGAGAAATCGCTCGGCCGCGCGTCAGGCAACGGCAAGATTGCGAACGAGGTGGAGGCTACGACACGATTCCCCGACGCAGCAAGCGCGTTCACCAGGTAAGCGGCGATGCCATCGTTCGACTTCCCTGTCAATAGGAAGTGACATTCCCGCCCCGTCGGGCGGCCTTTCGGGACGGAGTTTCGATGCTATTGACCCCAGCCGATCTCACCCTGTTCGCCGAGGCCAGCGGCGACCACAACCCGTTGCACACCTCGGCGGAATACGCCCGGCGGACACCGTTCGGAAAACCGGTGGCCCACGGTGTGCTCGCGGCGGTCGCCGCGCTCGACGAGATCGCGGGCGCGGTCGACGCGGACGGAATTCACGGCGTCGACGTCGAATTCCGGCAGCCGACCCAACCGGGCATCACCTACGAAACAGCGGTTTCCCAGGAAGTGGGCGATCGAATTCGGGTCAGCGTCACCGACGGTGGGACGCCCTGCCTGAACATCACCCTGCTGCGCGGTTCCGCGGGGGAAACTCGGTACCGTCCGCGCACGCCTCGGCGGGAACCGCGCGTGGTGACCACCGGCGAATTGGTTCCCGGATTCTCGGTCACCGGTGCCTACGGGCCGGGGGACGCTCTCGACGCCCTGTGCGAGCGCTGGCCCGCCGCGGCCCGGTTGCTCGGCCGGTTTCCCCTGACCTGCCTGCTCTGGTGCAGTTTCCTCGCGGGAATGGAACTCCCCGGCCGTGACTGCCTGCTGAACGGCTTCTCCCTGCGTCTCCGCCCGGCGACGGCCACCGAGCCGCAGGAACTGGGCTACACCGCGGAGGTGGCCGATTTCGATCCCCGGTTCGGGCTGCTGACCACCGAAGGCCGGCTGCACGGCGGTGGCACCACGGTGGCCGAAACGACGCTGGAAACCCTCGTCCGCCGACCGGTCCCGGCGCCTTCGGCCGAGCGGATTCTCGAACTGCTGCCGCGTTCCGACCGGCTTCGCGGGCACGTTTCCGCCGTCGTCGGCGGCAGCCGCGGCCTCGGCGCGGCACTGGTGCTCGCGCTGGCGAGCCAGGGCGACCGGGTGCTGGTCGGCCATCGCGGCACCCCCGGCGACCTGGCCGAGCTGGCCGCCCTTGGTGCGGAACTGGGTGGCGAAGTCGTTTCCTGCCCGGGCGACGCGACCGGGGCACGGTGGGCACAGGACGTCGCGCACGCCGCGGACCACGCGCTCGATCTCCTGGTGTGCAGTGCCGCGCCGCCCATCCGGCCGCTCCGGCTGGACCCGGCAGGGCTCGGCCGGGTCCAGGAGTTCGTGGCCGACGCGTTCGCCTTGGTCAGCGCACCGATGGCGGGCCTGCTCGACGCGGTGGACAAGGCAGGCGGCCGATGCCTCGTCGTCTCCTCGTCCGCGATCACCGCGCCACCCGCGGACTGGCCGCACTACGTCGCCGCGAAACACGCCGTCGAAGGCCTGACCCACTGGGCCGCGGCACAGCACCCGGCCACGGAGTTCTTCGTGACACGGCCGGGAATGCTGCTCACCGAGCAGATGAACACCCCGGCCGGGCGGGACGGCGCGGCGGCCACCGAACCGGTCGCCGCCGCACTGGTGCGCAGGCTCGCCGACGCCACGCCCGCGACAGGGCGGCCCGAATTGCTGGCCCTGTAGCCCCGGCGTTCGCCGCGTCCCGCCGCGCGGGACGCGGCGAACCACCGTTGGTGCGCGCGGCCCCAAAATATGACCGGAAGTGCAGCGGAACTAGCCCATTGGCATGAAGTTCCGTGCCTTACTTCATAGACGATGGCGGAGAAATATAGCTATTCGGTAACTTTACCGTGATCACTGCCAGGGCAACGGCACGTACTCGGCTGAGCAAGACGGGCACTAGGGGGCTTGGGGGTATGTCAAGATCTGTCACCTTACGCGGGCGCACGAAAGAATGCCAGGAGATCAAGAGACTTTTGTCGGGTATCGACGAGGTTACCGGTCAGGTAATACTCGTTGAAGGATCACCCGGCATCGGCAAGTCAAGCCTTCTGCAGAAAACCCGCATCATGGGAATCGAAATGGGATTCCGGCTCGCCCCGCGTACGATGAACCTTTTCGGTTCCGCGCACAGCCACTGCGCCGCCCGTTCCTGGTTCGACGAGCAGCCGCAGGCGCAGCCGCTCCTGTTGCTCGTCGACGACGCGCAACTCGCGGCCCCGGAGACCATCCGGCAGCTGGACTGGCTGCACTCGGTGCTCGCCACCCGCCCGCTGGCGATCGTGCTCGCCCGCATTCCCGGGATGGGCGGACCGGAAATGAACCGCCTGCTCACCAGGAACAGCACGCAGGTGGAGCGGCTGGCCCTCGGACCGCTCGACCGGACGGCGGTGCGGGAGTTGCTGGCCGATCTCCTCGGCGCCGCCCCCGACGAACGGCTCATCGCGCTGGCCGGCGACGTCGGCGGCAACCCGCGGCTGATCGTCGACCTGGTCACCGGCCTGCGCGCGGAACACCATCTGGAGATCTTCGACGGCTGCGCGCACCTGTCGGCCGACGTCCTGCCCGGCCGGTTCCGGACCACGCTTGTCCACATGGTGCGAAGCCTCACGCCACTGACACGCAAACTGGTCCAGGTCGGTGCCGCACTCGGCCCCCGCTTCCGGCTCGTCGACGCGGCACGCCTGGTCCAGGAGACGCCCGGCAACCTGCTACTGAGCGTCGACGAGGCCATCGCGGGCGGTCTGCTCGTGGAGGCCGGCGGACAGCTCGCCTTCCCGGGACAGCTGCTCTGGCGCGGCGCCCTGGAGTCCGTGCCCGCCAGCGTGCTCGTCGCCATCAGGGCGGAAATGTCGTCAACGGACACGAGCCGGGTAAGCGCTTCCGAACCGAACGAACCGGATGAACCGGCCACGAGCCAGGAACCGGTGCCGGACGAGCGGACGTCAGGCTGGGCCGAGCTGACCGACACCGAACAGCGGGTCGCCCGTCTTGTCGGTGGCGGGATGACCAACCGCCAGGTGGCGCGCAGCGCGCGCATGTCCAGCCACACCGTGAACTACCACCTGCGCAGCATCTACCGGAAACTCCGGATCCGGTCCCGCGTCGATCTGGCACGGCTCATCTACCAGAACGGACCGTGACCGCGTGATCGTCCACTTCGGACAGAAGCCGCGCCGTCGTCGGGGTCGCGGCGCACCGCTCCGCCGCGTACCGCAGGGCGAGCCGGTGGTAGTCGAGGGAAAAGTCCGCGACGGCGTCGGCGACCAGGAAAGGCTGGACGTCGTGAGAAAACGCTTCACACGCCGTCATGAGGCAGCCGACGTGGGCGTACACCCCGCAAATGATCAACTGGTCGCGATTCTCGTCACGCAGGAACTCCAGTAGCCCGGTCCGATGAAAGGCGCTGTACCGCCATTTGGTGAACACCACGTCGTCCACCCCGGGCGCCAGCTCGTCGACGACCTTGCGTTCTTCGGGCGCCACCGTCATGCCCGCGCCCCAGAAGTCCTTGAGCAGACCACGTTCGCTGTCGCTCATCCCGCCGGGCTGCGCCGTGTAGGTCACCGGGATTCCCAGTTTCGCGCACGCGGTGCGTAATGCCACACAATTGCGCACCAGGTCGTCCCTCGGCCCGGCCCCTTCGGGGAAGGCGGAGACGAAGTAGCGCTGCATGTCGTGCACCAGCAGTACCGCGCGACGCGGATCGAGCCGCCAGGTGACGGTGTTCTCCGGAATATCGCTCTCACTGGGCATCGCGTACGCGGCGATGGCTGGCAATCCCACGGTTTGCCCTTCCTGTCAGCCAAAAACTCCTTCCCCACGGTAACGCCCGGATTCGCCGGGCACATCTACTCATTCGAGCTGCGCGGTTACACGCAAGAGTAATTGCCCGGGGCACCGTGATTGCCCGAGGCTGGGTTCCGTCGCGTTGAAGGGAGTGGAGAACATCATGGTGCGGGAGCCGTCCGTGCACAGCCTGAACGCAGGCGGGGTCGTCACCAGGCCGAAGGAATTCCCCGGGGTGTCACTGCCCGGCCTCGACATTTCGGCGAGCCCGGTCGGCCTCAGTTTCGGGGCGGACATCGCGCTGCCGGCCTGGTGCAGGCTGGGTGCCCACGTGTCGACGCTGGGCATGGCCTCGGCGTGGTGGATCGGCGACTGGCTCGTCTACGGCCAGGACCGGTACAAGGATCGCTACCGGCGCAGCATGTCCGAGCATTCCCTGGACTACCAGACGTTGCGCAACTACGCCTGGGTCGCCCGCAGAGTGGAACACCGCCGCAGGCGGCGTTCGCTGAGCTTCCAGCACCACGCCGAGGTCGCCCGGTTGCCCGGTGAACAGCAGACCCGGTGGCTGGCCATGGCGGAGGAACGCGCGTGGTCCCGGAACACGCTGCGCCGCCAGCTGCGGGGACTCCCCGAGGCGAAGCCGCGCGCGGCGAGCCCCATCCGCCTCGACGTCCCCGCCGAACACCGGGACCGCTGGCAACAGGCCGCGGACGAGGCCGGGATGAGCCTCACCGCCTGGGTGATCAGCCGCCTCGACGACGCCGTGCCCGCCTGAGCCGCGGTACAGCGGGTTGTCCTTTGTAGACAGTAAGCCAATGGGGAGGAGAAAGGCGTGGGCACGCTGCTGATCAACAATCTCGGCAGGCTCATCACCGGCACCCGCGGCGCGAGCGCGCTGCTCGGGCACGCCAACATGCTCGACCCACCGTACGACAGATACCTGCGGGCCCAGTCGCACCGGACGGTGTGGCTGGCTCGTCCCGGCGACGTCGTGATCGTCCCGACCCCGATCGACCGGCAGTTCCTCGAGTACGCCACCGGCCTCCGCGGGTTCGGCCCCGCGGACCTCACGGTGCTGGGACCCGGCACCGCGCACACGGCCGGCTTCGCCGAAACGGTCACACGGGCGATCGCCGACCGGCGGGCCGAAAAGGCGTGGCCCTACTACTTCGATCGGACGGCGGCCGCGCTCGTCCGGTCACTGGACTTGCCGGTGCCCGGATTCACCGGCCAGGGCGGCGCGGAACTCCTCAACAGCAAGGTGATGTTCCGGGCGCTCGCCGCGGGGATCGGCGTGCCGATCGCGGAGGGCGTGGTGCCCGCGTCGGCCGCCGAAGCCGAGGAGTACGTGTGGGCGGCGCTTTCGCTCGGCCACTGCGTGATCGTCAAACAGGACTTCCACGTCGGCGGACTCGGCAACGAGATCGCGAGCCCCGGCGAGCGGATCCGGCCGATCGGCGCCCGGCAGGTGCACCACTGCACCGACCGGGAGAGCGTCGCACGATTCGTCGCGCGGCACTGGAAAGCCGGGCACGCCGAACACGAACACCGCGTCGTCGTGGAGCGCTACACCCCGGATTCACGGTCGATCTACGTGGGCTTCCACCTGACCGACGACGGAGCCGAGGCGTACGGGCACGGCGAAATGCGGATGACGCCCATCATCAACGGCCTGATCACCCCCAGCCCCGCCGCGTCGTCCCCCGCCTTCGCGGAGTTCCTCGGCCACGCCGAGCGGCTGGCCGACGCGGTGCGGGTGATGGGATACCGCGGGCAGCTCAGCGTCGACGGCGTGCTGACGCCCGGCGAGGACGTGTTCCTCACGGAGTTCAACGCGCGTTCCGGTGGCGCCACGCACAACCACTGCATCATGAGCCAGCTGGCGGAACCCCACGGTGAAACCGACCGGATCATGCTGGACCGGCGCCGCTGCACCCTGCCCCCGTTGGAAAAGCTGCTCACCACATTGGATGGCGAAGGACTCGGCTTCGACACCACGCGCCGGTCCGGTGTGGTCGTCACGGTGCACGACGGCGGCACCGGCCGCGAGACCGGCGAATTCTGCGCCATCGCGGAAAACCTCGAAACCGCCGAACTACTGGAGAACGACGCCGTCGCGGCGATCCGCGGCCTGGGCGGCGCGGTGGCCGAAGCGGAGTCCGAGACCAAGGAGCAGGTATGAAGATCGGCGTGTCCACCTTCGTCACCGACGAGGGAATCGGCCCGATCGACCTCGGGCGCGCGCTGGAGGAACGCGGATTCGAGTCGTTGTTCGTCGCCGAGCACACGCACATCCCGGTGAAGCGGGAAACGCCGTACATCCCGAACCGGGAGATGTACTGGCCCGCCTACGGCGAACTGCCGAGGATCTACTACCGGACGATCGACCCGTTCGTCACGCTCACCGCGATCGCGGCGGTGACCCGGCGGCTGCTGCTCGCCACCGGTGTGGCACTGGTGGTGGAACGGGAGCCGATCAACCTGGCCAAGCAGTTCGCGTCACTCGACCTGGTTTCGGGCGGCCGGGTACTGGCGGGCGTCGGCGCCGGGTGGAACCGCGAGGAGATGCGCAATCTGGGCACCGACCCCGCGACACGCATGGCGCTGGTGCGCGAACGTGTGCTCGCGATGAAGGAGATCTGGAGCAAGGAATCCTCGGAGTTCCACGGGGAGTTCGTCGATTTCGACCCGATCCGCTCCTGGCCCAAACCGGTGCAGCGGCCGCATCCGCCCGTCCTGGTCGGCGGCGACGGCCCCGGTGTGCTCGACCGGGTCGTGGAATACGGCGACGGCTGGGTGCCGATCCTCGCCAAATCGGTACCGGTCCTGGCCGAACGCATCGCCGAACTCCAGGGCCGGGCTGCCGCCGCCGGACGCGGTCGCATCCCCGTGACGGTCTACGGCGTGCCACCGGACGCCGAGGTCATCGGCGAGCTACAGGAGGCGGGTGTGGATCGGGTGCTGCTGCAGCTCCCGACGACCCCACGGGACGAGTCGCTCGCCGAACTCGACCGGTTCACCCCGCTCAAGGAGAAGTACGGCGACTAGGACACCCGGCCGGAACGGAGACGGACCCATGCTTCCCCCTGTCGACTACGACAACCGCCTGCACGAGGGCTATGCCGGAGGACGCGCCTTGACCGCGACGGCGGCCGAGGTCTGGCGATCGGCCTTCGCCCGCAACGCACAACCGGAGCGCCCGCTCACCGTTCTCGACCTCGGGTGCGGAGTCGGCCGGTTCACCCCGGTGCTGGCCGACCTGCTCGGCGGGCCCGTTTACGGCGTCGAACCCGCCGACCAGATGCGCGCGGTCGCCGAAACCGAGAACAGCCACCCGGCGGTGCGCTACCTCGCCGGCGACGCCGCGCACATCCCGCTCGACGACGACAGCTGCGACCTCGCGTTGCTGTTCCTCATGTTCCACCACGTGCCCGACCGGGCCGCGGCGACGGCGGAACTCGCGCGGGTGCTCCGTCCCGGCGGCCGCGTGCTGCTCCAGAGCAGCTTCTCCGGTGAGCTCGAGGATCGCCGCTGGTTCCACTACTTCCCCAGGGCGCGCCGGATCGAGGACCGGATGTTCCCCTCGTTCGACGAGGTCGTCGCGGTGTTCGGCGCGGCGGGCCTCGTCCACCTCGGCACGGACCACGTCGAATGCGAGGTCGCACCTTCGCTGGCGGCGTACGCGGACAAGCTGCGCCACCGCGCGATCCCGACCTTCGAGTACCTGGAGGAGGACGAGACAGCGGCCGGGTTCGCGGCTCTCGACGCCGCGGTGGCGGCCGAGGAAAGTCCCACACCGGTCATCGAACCCGCGCGTCTTCTCCGGTTCGGTGCCGCTTCGGCACCGTGAACGGGGGTATTCCCGCAGGCACCTGACATGTGGTGACGGTCATGAACGGGCTGTCACACACCCGTCCGGGCGTTAAAATAACGTCAAGGTGCGCCGGGAAGTCTGGTCGGCAACAGTGCGAGTCGTTGCCGAAAGACCCCGGAGGATGTCCGTGACCGCTGCCAGACTGCGCCGTCCGGCGCAGGCCGTGAGCGAGTTCGCCCGTTACCTGCGCACCGAGACCACCGGCGGGATCATCCTGCTCGTGGCCACCGCGATCGCCCTGCTCTGGGCGAACTCGCCGCTCAAGGACAGCTATCACGCGCTCCGCGACTTCCAGGTCGGTCCCGATTTCCTGCACCTGAACCTGAGCATCGGCGACTGGGCCAAGGACGGCCTGCTCGCGCTGTTCTTCTTCGTCGCCGGGCTCGAGCTCAAGCGCGAACTCGTCATCGGCGAGCTGTCGCGGTTCAAGCAGGCGGTCCTTCCCGTGGTGGCGGCGATCGGCGGCATGGTCGTGCCCGCCGTGGTCGCGCTCACGATCGGCTGGGGCACCCCCGGCATGGACAAGGCGTGGGCGATCCCGGTCGCCACCGACATCGCGTTCGCGCTGGGCGTGCTCGCGCTGACCGCGTCGAACCTGCCGAGCTCCGCGCGGGTCTTCCTGCTCTCGCTCGCGGTGGTCGACGACCTTGGCGCGATCGTCGTCATCGCCGTCCTGTTCACCACCGGCTTCAACCTCACCGCCGCGGCCGTCGCCGTCGCCGCCCTGGCGTTGTACGCGTGGTTGCAGCACAAGCGGGTCCGCACCGCCTGGCTGTACGTCCCACTGGCGCTGATCACCTGGGTCGCCGTGCACACGGCCGGGATCCACGCGACCATCGCCGGCGTCGCGCTCGGCCTGCTCACCCGCGTCCGCCCCGACGAGGGCGAGGCGGAGGCACCCGCGCTGCGGCTCGAACACCGCCTCCAGCCGTGGTCGGCGGCCGTCGCCGTCCCGGTCTTCGCGTTGTTCGCCGCCGGGATCACGGTCAACGCCGACGCGCTGAGCGCGGTGTTCACCACGGCCCTGCCGCTGGCGGTGCTGGGCGGGCTGCTCGTCGGGAAGGTCGTCGGCATCCTCGGCGCGAGCATGGCCGCCGTCCGGTTCGGACTCGCCGAGAAACCCCGCGGCATGGGCTGGCGCGACCTCGGCGCGTTGTCGCTGCTGGGCGGTGTCGGCTTCACCGTGAGCCTGCTGATCGCCGAACTCGCCCTGCCCGGCGAGACGAGCGAGCTGGCCAAGGCCGCGGTGCTGATCGCGTCCGCGATCGCCTCGCTCGCGGCCGCCGCGCTCCTCCTGCGCCGCAACCGCGTGCACGCGAATACGGATTGAGCGGCGACACTCCTGCTGGTCCGTCGCGCCCGTGATGGGAGCACGTGGCACGATGACCATCGTGAGCAGCCCCAAACACGAACGCACCGGCCCCGACGGCGTGGGGGCCGTGCCCTACCTCCCCCTGTCCAGCGCGGACGA
The DNA here is from genome assembly GCF_042741125.1 of Amycolatopsis sp. NPDC058986. NCBI lineage: Bacteria > Bacillati > Actinomycetota > Actinomycetes > Pseudonocardiales > Pseudonocardiaceae > Amycolatopsis > Amycolatopsis sp. NPDC058986. The sequence continues at coordinate 74,127 of NZ_JBHYJW010000030.1, forward strand.
GGCCGACGGCGAACAGTCCATCGGCAAGCTCGTCGGCGACGCCACCCAGCACCTTTCGACCCTGGTCAGGGCCGAGGTCGAGCTGGCGAAGGCGGAGATCGCAGGCGAGGCGAAGAAGGGCCTCAAGGGCGCGATCTTCTTCCTCGTCGCGCTGGTCGTCGCGCTGTACAGCTCGTTCTTCTTCTTTTTCTTCCTCGGAGAGCTGCTCTCCGAGTGGCTGAAACGGTGGGCCGCGTTCGGCATCGTGTTCCTGCTGATGCTGCTCGCCGCCGTGGCCGCCGGGTTCCTCGGCTATCGCAAGATGAAGAAGATCAGGGCGCCCGAGCGGACGATCAACAGCGTCAAGGAAACCGCGGCGGCGTTCACCCCGCGTCAGGAGCCCGAAGGCGCGGACGGCGACCTGACGACCGCTCCCCGGCCCTGAGCGCACTCCGTTCCGAAGACGACAAGGTGCAGGCGACGCCCGATCCTTCGATCGTCCGGATCGACGGGCCGTGGGCGCATCGCGACGTCTCCGCGAACGGCATCCTGCTGCACGTCGCCGAACTCGGTGACGGTCCGCTGGTGGTGCTGCTGCACGGGTTCGCCGAGTTCTGGTGGACCTGGCACCACCAGCTCGTCGCGCTCGCCGACGCCGGATTCCGCGCGGTGGCGGTGGATCTGCGCGGGTACGGGGATTCCGACAAGCCGCCCCGCGGTTACGACGCCTGGACGCTGGCCGGCGACGTCGGCGGCCTGATCAAGGCGCTGGGCGCGCGCAAGGCCCATCTCGCCGGGCATGCCTGGGGCGGCATGCTCGCGTGGAGCGTGGCCGCGCTGCATCCCCGGCTGGTGTCCTCGGTGACGGCGATCGGTGCCGCGCATCCGCTCGCGCTGCGTTCCGCGGTGAGCCGGATGGCCTGGCTGCGCCGCGGCAGCCAGACCCGCGCGCTGGGGCACCTGTTCCGCTTCCAGGTACCGATGGCGCCGGAACGCAAGCTCGTCGAGGACAACGCCGTCGCCGTCGAGGACCTGTTCCGCGCGTGGGCCGGTCCGGCGTGGCGCGAGTCGGCGGATTTCCGTGACAGCGCAAGGGCGTTCCGGCAGGCGATGCTCGTGCCAGGCGTCGCGCACAGCGCGCTGGAGTACTACCGCTGGGCCTTCCGCGCGCAGTTCCGCGGCGAGGGCAGGCGGTTCACCGACGCCGTCGGCTCCCGGATCACCGCTCCGGTACTGCAGCTGCACGGCGAGGCCGACACGTGCATCCTCCCGGACACCGCACGGGCCTCGGTGCGCTGGGCGGGGCCGCACAGCGCACCCCGGATCTGGCCGGGCGTCGGGCACTTCCCGCAGCTCGAAGCCCCGGAGCGCACCAGCGACGCACTTGTGGAATTCCTGAAGACACCGGCGAATCAGGCCAGCTCGAAGTAGTCGCACCCGCCGGTGAGCAGCGCGATCAGCGACTTCTCCAGCAGCGACATGACGTCCGACCGCAGCAGGTTCCGCGCCTCGTCGAGGGTGACGAACGCGAGGTCCTCGATGCCGTCGCCGACCGGCCGCACCGTGTCGGCCTGTCCTGCCTCCAGGCTGCCCGCGTCGAACACGAACATGAGCTGACCGGCCCAGCTCTCGTGCGGGCCGACCCACTCCAGCACCAGCAGGCGTCCGGGCGTGATGGTGAGCCCCAGCTTGTCGGAGAGCCTGCGCCGCGCGGCGCTACGCGGCGACTCCGCGGGCCCGACCACCCCGCCAGGGAGGTCCCAGAACGCCTTCAACGCCGGTTTGACCAGCAGGAGCCTGCCGTCCTCGTCGCGGAGCAGGACGTCGGCGGACACGGGTTTCCGCACCTGTTCCACGCAGGCCTCGGCCGGTCTCTCCCGACGTAGGGGGTCATCACTGCGACGGGGCACGGGTCTCCTTCGGGGTCGGGACCCCATTGTGCCCGCGCGGCGGCCTGTCGCGCCGCCCCAGTTCTGGTGCGTTATCGGTACAGAATCCGGACAACCCCGACGGATTCAGGCCTCCGGGACGCTCAGTCGATCCAATACCGCCGCTTGGCGGGTCGTCCGGGCTCCGTCGGCACGACGTTGTCCAGCCTGCCGCCGTTGGCCTCGATGACCGCGGCCGACCCGGCGTTGTCCTCGTCGCAGGTCACGAGGACTCGCCCCACGCCGACGGACCTGGCGATGACGAGGCTCTGCCGGAGGATTTCGGTCGCGTAGCCCCGGCGCCGGTACGGTGCGAGCACGCCGTAGCCGATATGCCCCTCGAACCGCTCGAGGTAGTCGTTGAGGACGTGTCGGACCGACGTCCTCCCCACGACGCGGCCGCCGACCTCGGCGACGAGGAACGTGGCCGGGACGATGCCCGGCGGCAGCCGCCTGCCGATCCGTTCGTCGCCGAGCCGCTCCAGGTACGCGCTCCACGACGTTCCTTCGTCGAAGGCCCAATCGAATTCGAACCCTTCGGGAAGCATCGCGCGATGCGCGGCCCGGAACGAATCCTCGTCCTCGATGCGAAGCGGCCGGAGTCGCAGGCCCGTACTGGCGGTCACTGGCTCAGCGTAGGGACCGAAACACGTTCTGCCACGCGAATATTCAGGAGGCGCAACGGCCGGTGCCCACGCCTGCCGTCTGTGAGGGCGCGGCGTCGACCTCGGCCCGGACCTGCTCGGCGGTCAGCGTGAACCCGGTTTCCGGGTCGTCCACCGCGGCGCCGAACACGACCCCGATGACCTGACCGCCTGGCGTGATCATCGGCCCGCCGGAGTTCCCGCTGCGGACCGGTGCCCGCACGGTGAACACGTCCCGCTGCACGGTGTTGGCCTCGTAGATGTCCGGCCCGCGCAGGTTGATCCGGCCGCGGATCCGCGCCGGGGTCGCCTTGTACGGACCGTCGAGCGGATAGCCGAGGATGATCGCGTTGTCGCCCGCCTTCGCCGTCTCCGGCGCGAATTCCAGTGCCGGCGCCCGCAGCCGCGGGACCGCCAGCACCGCGATGTCGACCTCGGGGTTGAAGTACACGACCTGCGCCCGGAACTCGCCCGAGGTGCTCTCGATCGCGACCTGGTCGGTCCCGGCGACGACGTGCGCGTTGGTCATGACGCGCTGCGGGGAGATCACGAACCCGCTGCCCTCCAGCGAGCGCGAGCACGACGGCGCGTTGCCGCGGATCTTCACGACGCTGCCGTGCACGTCCGTCACGACCCTGCTGGCCTGCAACGCCGTGTCGGGCGGGCCGGTGTCGGCGGCGGGGGCCTTCTGGAACGGATCCATGGCGGCGGGGAAGCCCGAGGCGTCGAGCAGCTTGCGCAGCTCGCTCGGCAGGCCCTGCGCGGCGTCCGGCATGGCGTCGTTGACGCCGCCGAGCACCGTGGAACCGTTGATCGCCTTGGCGAGTCCGGGAATCGGCACGCTGGTCAGCGGGGTCGCGATCAGCCAGGCGACCACGAACACGACGGCGGCCTGCACGATGGCGCCGAGCGTTTTGTCCACTCCGGACAGTCGATCCGGATTGACCTTCTGCCGGATCTTCCTGCCGACCCACACCCCGATGCCCTCGCCGAGCGCGATCAGGAAGACCACGGTGGCGAACGCGAACGCCACCTTCGCCACCGGGTTCTCGAACAGGCCGACGATGACCGGGGCGAGCTTGAGCCCGCCGATCGCGCCCAGCACCACGCCGATGAGCGAAGGCACCGCGATGATCACGCCCTGGAACGCGCCGGACACCGCCGCCAGCAGTGCCAGCACGAGCACCAGCACATCGACCCAGTTCACGGCTTACTCCTCGCCAGTCACGCCTCGACCGTCTTCCGCGGCGACGCGCGCCCGGTATTCGGCCAACGCTACGTCAAGGTCACGGACATCGCCGGGATCCCACTCCCGCTCCCAGCCGCCCAGGCCGAGCAGCACGGACAGCAGGCCGGCGGTGAATCCCCAGACGAACAATCCGTCGACCTCGAACGCGGGTCCCTTCCACGACGCGCCCGGTTTGCGCACCATGAACCGGTTCGCCGGATCGGCGAGATCGGCCAGCGCGACCCTGGCCACCGATGCCGTCTCCGCGGGATCGACCGCGTGGACCGGCGAAGGGGTTTCCCAATGCGCGAGCACCGGCGTCACGGCGAAACGCGACACCGGGACGTACAACTCGGGCAGTACCGCGATGGGACGGACCCCCGACGGCACGACGCCGGTCTCCTCCTCCGCCTCGCGCAGCGCGGTCCCGACCGGGCCGCCATCGCCTTCCTCGGCTCCGCCGCCGGGAAAGGCGACCTGCCCGGCGTGCGAGCCCAGCGTGTCGGCGCGGCGCAGCAACAGGACGTCCGGCCCCTCGGCCCGCTCGCCGAACAGGATCAGCACGGCCGCCGACCGGGTGTAGCGGTCATCGGGCGGGTTGAACCGGGTGAACGTCCGCGAGTCGACCTCGCCACTCACCTTGACGAGGGGACGAAGCCATTCCGGGACCGAGTCGGGCTCCACGAGCGGGCCGATCATGGGGCCCCTGCTGTTGTGGCTTCGATGGCTGCACGCACCTCGCCAGTGTCCCGGAACACGCGTGGGTTCGCGATGAACCGGACCTGCCCACCGGCGGTCACCAGGTAGGAGGCGGGCAGTGACGAAGGCAGTTTGAGCGCCTCCCGGACCGGCCCGGTCTGCCCCGGCCCGTCGTAGACCGACGGCAGGTGGACACCGAGCTGGGCGAGCAGGCCGAGTCCGTCTTCCGCCGGACTCGCCACCTGGACGCCGAGCACCTTCACCGCGCCGGGCTGACGCGCGTAGTCCTGGAGCACGGGCAGCTCCGTCCGGCACGGCTGACACCACGACGCCCAGACGTTGACCAGCACGGGACCGCCGGAAAGCGCTTGCCCGAGATCGACCTTGGCGCCGTCACCGAGACACTCCGCCGAGACCCCGCGCAGGGCTTCGACTTCGCCGGCCGAAGGGCTGGGGCAGGGCGAAAGCGCGGCCTTCGCACGCGCGTCGGCGAGCCCCGGCGACGGAGGCGTCTGCTTCGAGTCGCCACCCCTTGGCAGCAGCGCGACCAGCAACGCGACGGCGAGCACCGCCACCACGAGCGCCCACTTGGTGACCTTGGTCACCGGGGCGCCGCGAGCGCCAGGATGTGCTCGCGCTCCTCGCCCTTGACGAGTTTGGCGGCCTCCTCGAACCCGGTCGGCCCGGTGCCGTACGAGGGGCAGTCCTTGGCCAGCGGGCACGCGCCGCACGCCGGTTTGCGGGAGTGGCACACGCGGCGGCCGTGGAAGATCACCCGGTGCGAGAGCATCGTCCACTCCTTGCGGGGGATCAGCTCGCCGACGGCGTGCTCGACCTTGACCGGGTCCTCTTCGGTCGTCCAGCCCCAGCGGCGGACGAGCCGTCCGAAGTGGGTGTCCACCGTGATGCCGGGGACGTCGAAGGCGTTGCCCAGCACGACGTTCGCGGTCTTGCGGCCGACGCCGGGCAGCGTGACGAGATCCTCTAGCTTGCCGGGCACCTCGCCGTCGAACCGCTCCACCAGCGCCGCGCCCAGCCCCATCACGGAGTTCGCCTTGGCCCGGTAGAAGCCGGTCGAGCGGAGGTACTCCTCCAGCTCGGCGCGGTCGGCACCGGCATAGTCGGCCGCGGTGCGGTAGCGCTTGAAGAGCGCGGGAGTGACCATGTTCACCCGGACGTCGGTGGTCTGCGCCGAAAGCACCACGGCGACCAGCAGCTCCAGCGGCGTGGTGAAGTCCAGCTCGCAATGGGCGTCCGGATACACGTCGTCGAGGCAACGCTTCATGCGCCGCGCGCGTCTCACCAAAGCAAGCCGGCTCTCGCTGGCGTGGCCCTTGCGGGGTGCGTTAGTGGCGGCAGGAGGCACCCCGATAGCCTACGGGCGTCGTCGGACGAGCCGATGGGAGCACCCACCCGGTGGACGGCCGACACGCCAGAACACCACCTCGGCGCAGTTCAGGCCGCCATGAGCGAGGATCTGGAGTCAATGCCAAGCTTTGCCATCGAGTCACGCCTAGTCACCGACCGTAGTGGACGTCTGTCATGACCGTCTGGTTCGTCATCCTGGTGCCCTTGGTGATCATGTTCTTCGCCCTGTTCATGGAGCGGGTGGAGAGCAGGCTCAAGCACGTCGCGGTTCAGGAGAACGAGGTCGAGGAGTTCCTCGAGCAGGCGCAGCCCAACGAGGTCAGGGCCCTGTACGGGCACGGGATCGGCCGAGCGCTGGAGCTTTTTCGGCTACGGCGGCTCGGCGGGAGGGCAGCCAGGCTACGCGCGCGACGCGTGCGGAGTTAGGCTCCAGTGTCGAGCGAGATCGTTTCCGGCCGACGCGCGGCGCGCGGCGCGCCCGGGAGACGATCTCGCGAGCACACCCTAGACTGACGCGAAAGTGATGGGCGACACGTTTCCCGGCTACCGGGAGGCGGGTCGTTTCTCGATGAGGAGGCACCCGAGGTGGACGAAACCCTGGCCCGTGCGGGCATTTTCCAGGGGGTGGAGCCGGCGGCCGCTGAGGCACTGGCCCAGACCCTGGAATCCGTGGAGTTCCCTCGTGGCCACGTCATCTTCAACGAGGGCGAACCCGGCGACAAGCTGTACATCATCCAGTCCGGCAAGGTGAAGATCGGCCGCAAGTCGCCCGACGGGCGCGAGAACCTGCTCGGCATCTTCGGCCCGTCGGACATGTTCGGCGAACTGTCCATTTTCGACCCCGGCCCGCGGACGTCCAGCGCGACGACGGTGACCGAGGTGCGCGCGGTGACGATGGACCGCCCGGCGCTACGCCAGTGGATCTCGACCCGGCCGGAGATCGCCGAGCAGCTGCTGCGTGTGGTCGCGCGCCGGCTGCGCCGGACCAACAACATGGTCGCCGAGCTGATCTTCACCGACGTCCCCGGTCGCGTGGCGCGGGCGCTGCTGCAGCTCGCGCAGCGCTTCGGCAGCCAGGAGGCGGGGCTGCTGCGGGTCACGCACGACCTGACGCAGGAGGAGATCGCCCAGTACGTCGGCGCCTCGCGCGAGACCGTCAACAAGGCGCTCGCCGACTTCGCGCACCGCGGCTGGCTGCGACTGGAAGGCAAGAGCGTCCTGATCCTGGACCCGGAGCGCCTCGCCCGCCGCGCCCGGTAGTACTGCGTTCGCGGGAGAGCCCTGTTTGCGGAAAGCGCAAACGGGGCTCTCTTCGTTGTGTCTCTTGGGGGTCGAACCCCCAAACCCCCGCCAGGGGGCTTCGCCCCCTGGACCCCCAGCCGTGGTCACCTTGTTCGAGTAGACGCCCCCGCGCACCGAAGGCGCCTCTTTCGGCTACTGCGTTCAGCCCATGTTGGTCACCTGTTCACCACGTCAGGGCTACCCCGCAGGGGTGAAGGCCACGAGACTGGCGGGGCCACGCGACCCGACGAGCGTGGCTCGAACAAAACAAAGAGCCGGGCGCCACCCCCGACGTGGCGCACCGGCTCTTTGCTTGCGCGGACCATCCCCCGACGATTCGCGCTCCCCGCCCTCCGGATCAGGCCCCGACCCATATGCCGGAGGGAGCTGGGTGATTGTGTTGAGTTGTACAACCATCGCTGGCCCATACCCACGAATTCAAGGCCATTCACTCTCAAGGACGCTGACTCCCCGGTTTCGTTGCGCGAGTTCACGGAGAATCCACATAGCGTTACCGGATCGAGACCTGATCGAGGCGCCCGAGAGTTCCTGCTCCAAGCTTGACAGTGACGAAGGTGACCGTCAAACAACTGGTACTGGCGTACCAGTCCACTGCATACTGGTACATGTGTCCCAGTCTGTGTCCGCTGCCCACGAGAACCACACCTCCCTCGCCGACTACCGCACCGCGCTGACCACGCCCGGCTCCCGCGCCGCCGCCGTGGCGTCCGTGCTCGCGCGCCTGCCGATCGCCATGATCGGCATCTCCGCCATGCTCTACGTCCAGCGCGAGACCGGTTCGTTCGCGGCGGCGGGAGTCGTGTCGGCCAGCCTGCTGGCGGGCGTCTCACTGGGCGCGGTGGGCCAGGGCAGGCTCATCGACCGTTTCGGCCCGACCCGGCCGCTGCTGGTGACGACACTGCTCTTCGCGCTCGCCACGACCGGGCTGGTCCTGGCCATCGACGCCCACATGCCGACCGCGGTCCTGATCGCGCTGGGCGCCGCGACCGGCCTCACCCAGCCGACCGTGGGTTCGGCGTCCCGGGCACTGTGGACCCGGCTGCTGCCGCCCGGTGGCGCCCGCAACGCCGCGTTCTCCTACGAAGCGATCAGCATGGAGGTCTTCTTCATCCTCGGCCCCGGTTTCGCCGGGCTGCTGATCGCCGCGCCGTGGGCGGGCACGGGCATCGTGACCGGGACGATCACCATGATCATCGGCGCGACGACGTTCGCGCTGACCCCGGTCGTGCGGGCATGGGGCCCGTCGGCGAACCCGGCTGGTCGGCTGCTCGGCGCGCTGGAGAGCCCGGGGATGCGCACGCTCGCGCTGGCCGCGCTGGGCTTCGGCGCGGTGATCGGCTTCGTCGAGGTCGCGGTGCCCGCGGCTGCGACCGAGGCGGGGCATGCCTCGATCGGCGGCGTACTGCTGTCGGCCTGGTCGCTGAGCTCGGTCGCCTTCGGTGTCGTCTACAGCCTGCGGCCATGGCCGAGGAAGCTGGGCCTGCGGCTGCCGGTGCTGCTCGGCGGCTTCGGCGCGCTGGTCGCGTTGCTGGCGCTGCCGTCGTCGCTGTGGGGGCTTGCGGTGACGATGCTGCTGGCCGGTGCCCTGATCACCCCGCAGTCGACCACCCACTCCGCGACGATCGAACTCGTCGCGCCGGAGGGCACCGCGGCCGAGGCGTTCGGCTGGGTGCTCACCTCGGTGACGCTCGGGCTCGCGGCAGGCCAGTCGATCAGCGGCTCACTGGTCGAGCACGTCGGCACCTGGGCGGCGTTCGTGGCGGCGGCCTGCGTCGGCGTCGCGATGGGCGCGCTCCTCTGGCTGCTGCGCGGCACGGTCCGCCCGCCGCGCGCACGCTCGCCGAAGATCGCGACCACCGAACTTGTCGGTGCCGCCCGCTGACCTGCGGCATTGCCCTCGCCACGCCTACCCGCGCCGAAACGAGAGCAAAGGTCCCTCGCTCCCACCCGGCCACGATGCTCCGGGGGCGAGCCAGTGCGGAAGGCGGGCCGACGGGCAAAACGTGAGCAAAGGTCCCTTGCTCCACCCGGCCACCCTCCTGGCGCGTATGCCGTTAAGCTCGAACCTCAGGCGGCCTCGGCGGCGCGGACCGCGGCTTCGATCTCGGCGAAGCTCGGGTTGACCAGTGCGGTCGAGCCGATGATCACCGTGGGCACGACCTCGTTCCCGTCCGCCACCGCGCGCACCCTGGCGGCCGCGTCAGGGTCCTCCCAGATGTTGAACTCGCGGATGTTCAGGTCACTGGCCCGCAACGGGCCCTCCAGCGTCATGCAGAAGGGGCACCCCGGCCGCCAGTAGTACTCGACCTCGACGTCACTCGTGCGAGCGTCGCTCATTCGCCAACCTCCGTAGAACGCAGATAGTCCAGCTGCGCCTGCACGCTCAGCTCGGCGGGCGCCCACAGCGCGCGGTCGACGTCGGCGTAGACGACCTCGACCACCTGACGCGGCGTCGCGTCCGTACCGAGCACCCGCAGGGCCGAACGCACCTGCTCCAGCCGCTGTTCCCGATGCGCAAGGTACTCACGAGCGGTCGAGGCCAGATTGGGAAGCTCGGGACCGTGCCCAGGCAGGCCCAGCGTCGCCGTCGGCAGCTCGACGAGTTTGCGCAGCGAGCGCAGGTAGTCGCCGAGGTCGTGCAGCACGGTCGTGCCGCGGCCGAGGACGGTGTCCCCGGTCAGGACCTGGCCGTCCATGCGCAGCGACACCGAGTCGTCGGTGTGCCCCGGTGTGTGCACGACCTCGATCGCCAGCCCGCCCGCCACGACGGTCTCACCGTCCACAAGGGACTCTCCGCCGAGGCACAGCGACGGGTCGAAGGCCCGCACCGGAGCGCCGACACGCTCGGCGAACCACGGCGCGCCCTCGGCGTGGTCGGGATGGTGGTGGGTGAGCAGCACCAGTTCGACCGCCCCGACGTCCGCGAGCAGTTCGAGATGCTCGAGATCCCGGTAGCCGGGGTCGACGACGACCGCGGCCTTCGCGTCCGGCGCGCGCAGCACCCAGCTGTTCGTGCCCTCCAGCGTCATCGACGAGGGGTTGTTCTCCAGCAGTACCGACGCCGACTCGGAAACCCGGCGCAGCACGCCGTACGCGGGGGCACTCACACTTCCTCCAACACGACGCGGACCTTGTCGCCTTCGCGGACCAAGGTCGGGGCGATCCGGGTGATGACGCGCTCGGCCGCAAGCGCTTCCTCGGCGGTGTCGAACGTGGTCAGCTCGTTGAGCGTCACCCAGGTCGGCGGCATCAACATGCGCTTGCCCGCCCTGGCGTCCTCGAGGGCTTCGGCAGGACGCTGCCAGCCCGAACTCGTCGCCTCCGACGTCGCCCCGTCCGCCTCCTGCCCCTCGGGCAGCTTCGCGAGAAAGAACCGGGTGTCGTAGCGACGCGGCTCCGCCTCGGGGGTGACCCAGTGCGCCCACGGCCGGAACAGATCGGCCCGCAGCGTCAGCTCCGCACCGGACAGGAACTCCGCGAGCGAAACCCTGCGCGCCAGTAGATCCTGCCGGGCTTCGGCGAAGGGCGTGACATCGGTCACCGGCACATCGCCGATCCCAGCCACTAGGACGCCGCACTCCTCGAACGTCTCTCGCACCGCCGCACACACCAGCGCGCGGGCGCCGTCCTCGGTGGCGCCGAACAACTCGCCCCACCAGGCCGGGTCGGGACCCGCCCAGCGCACGGACGCGTCGGCGTCGCGAGGATCGACCCCGCCGCCGGGGAACACGGTCATGCCCCCGGCGAAGGCCATGCCCCGGACCCGGTGCTGGAGAAAGACCTCGAGGCCGGCGCCCCCGTCACGCAGAAGGATCACCGTGGCGGCGTCCTTCGGCGTGACGGGCGGACCGTCCTCGTTGGCCCGGGTACCGACCCCGGCGCCGACCGGGATGTCGAAGATCAGCTCGTCAGGAGAATCAGGCACCCCGGCAACATACCTCCGGACTTCGCCGATACCTCAAGCGTTCCAGCGATCTCCGCCACTCCGCGACGCGCCGTTGAGCCGGATCTTCGCGGCTTCGGCGCGCTCCCGCTCGGCCAGTTCGGCGTGCAGCTCACGCAGCAACGCCCGGTCACGCTCGCTCAGGCTCGGATCGTCGAGATCCAGCGCGGGCAGCTCGACGACCTCGTGCATGCTCGGCTTGCCCGCGGCGATCTCGCGGCCCTTCTCCGGATCCTCGGCCAGCGCCCGGCGCAGCTGCGCCACCTCGGCCGAAGTCAGGTCCGAGGTGCGCTCGGCCCGCGTCTCCGACCGCGACTTGCGCGCCGGTTGCTCGGGCGGTGCGGCAGGCGCGGGCGCCGGCTGCGGTGCCGGCGCCTGGACGATCGGCACCACCGGGGCCGGCGCCGGTTCCGGCGCCGGTGTGCGGATGCCGTGCCTGCTCGGGGTCTCCGCCACCGGCTCGGGAGCCGGCACCGGGGCGGGCGGCGGCGCCGGCGCGACCGGCTCGGGCCGGTGGTAGCTCGGCGCCTGCGTGCTGCCCGCCACCCAGACCGGGGTGGCCGCGGCGCCCGCGGACTGGTGGTACGCCGAGCGGGCGACACCGGGGCCGCTGACCTCGACGACCGAACGCAGGCCCGCGCGGCGGAGCGCGGAGTCGACGCGGAAGGCCACCGCGGGCGGGTTGCCCTCGGGGCCCAGCTCCACGAGCACCACACGCTGCGGCAACGCGCCCGGCACACTGCCCGCCGGGGTGATGCGCCACACCGCGTGCACGGAGCGGACGTCCGGGAGTACCTGCAGGGTCCGGTCGAGCGCCTCGGCGAGCCCGAACTCCGGCTGGTTCTCCCCGCTGAACCGGTGGCTGTGCACCTGTTCGGCTTCGTCGACGAGCAGGTCGTTCGCGAGTGTCGCGTCCGAGCGGCTCATCTCCAGCACGAGCGCCAGCTCGCGCTGTTCGGCCGAACTCACCGTGATCTTCCCGGCGATCAGGGTGCCGGTGGTGAGTTCGACCGCTTCGTCGATGTGGGCATGGGCGATCAGTTCACGCGCTTCGGTCAGCGCGCTGTCGTCGATCCGGCCGGCCAGTGCCAGCAGCAGATTGTGCAGACGCAGCGGTACCGAAAACCCGTCCATCGGCGGGGCGTCGTGGACCTCCACCATGTGCTTGCTCCCTCCCAGCTCGCTGGCGGAGCGAGCGCTATGCGGCTACCAGACGATTCCCGGTGCCCACGGCACCGAGACACACCAGCTCGGAACTCGCGAGCGCTGCCCGGTGGTATCCGGGCAGGTCGAAGCGCGGCGGGATGACCTCGACGCTGGGCTCTTCGTCGCCCAGCACCCGCAGCACCCGCTGCAGCTCGCCGGTCAGCCTCGGCAGGCCGGACAACGCCGTGACCAGCAGCACGCGCTTGGTCCCGGTCTCACCGACCACGTCGAGGTGACGCCAGCTCTGTCGCACTTCACCCACGTCCGGGCGACCACGCAACGTTGCGTGCATCAAAACGGACACGGAATCGACAGAGTTCACCCATTCGGGCGCACTCTGCGTGAATGTGTACCGGGTCTCGGTGACGTCGTCTACCCCCAGCGTGGAACTCACCTGGTGCCAGTCGGCGCCGTGCGGGATGAGTCCCGCGACAAGCAGGCGGTACTCGGTTTGATCGAGGTCAATCCTGTGCTTTAGCAAAGACCTCGGGAGTGTCCTGGCGAGCGTGCCCATCGCGCCCTCGCCCAGCCAGTCCCGGAACCGCCAGAGCAGCTGGTCGGGCAGCCGCCCGGCCAGCCGGAGCAGCAGTTCGTGGGTGGCCTGTTCGATGTCGGGGTCCATCACCGCACCTCCACGATCAGTTCGATCTCGACCGGCGAGCCGATCGGCAGCTCCGCGACGCCGACGGCCGAGCGCGCGTGGATACCCGCCTCGCCGAACACCTCGCCCAGCAGCTCGGACGCGCCGTTGACCACCGCGGGCTGGCCGGTGAAGCCCTCCGCGGAAGCGACGAAGCCGACGACCTTGACGACCCGGACGATCTCGTCGACGCCGACGAGCGCGTGCACCGCGGCGAGCGCGTTGAGCACGGACGTGCGGGCGTGTTTCTTCGCCTCTTCGGGGCTGACCTCCGCGCCGACCTTGCCCGTCGCGGCGAGGACGCCGTCGACGAAGGGCAGCTGGCCGGAGGTGTAGACGTGCGAACCGCTGCGCACGGCGGGCACGTAGGCCGCCAGCGGCGCCGCGACCCCTGGTAGTTCGATACCGAGCTCGGCTAGCCGATCGCTCCAGGTCATCGAGGGTTTCCCCTTCATCCATCCATGCCCCCGCCACCGCCCTCAACGGAGCAGCGGGAGCTGCACAGTTCTGATTATTTGGCTCGTTTGAGGTACGCGACGTGCTGCTCGCCCGTCGGGTTGGGCAGCACGGTGACCAGCTCCCAGCCGTCCTCGCCCCACTGGTCGAGGATCTGCTTCGTCGCGTGGATCAGGAGCGGGACGGTCGCGTACTCCCATTTGGTCGTGCTCATAGCCGGGGAGCGTAGCCAAGCTGACAAGCCCCGCGGGGGCGCGTCCGGAAAACCGCCGCGAGTAATCACGTAACGACTCGCCGAAACCGGTCCGCTTGTGGTTCACTTCACACCTACTCACGAGTAGATAGGACGTGACCATGCGGACAACGAAGTCCCTCGCCGCCGCCATCCTGGCCGCGGCCCTCGCGCTGATCTTCGCCCCCGCCGCCAGTGCGTCGAGCGAGCTTCCCGTGCCGTGGACCGCCGCCGACGCCGTCGCGGCCCAGCTACGCAACCCGGACGGTTCGCCGCCCGGCGCCAACGACTTCTCATGCAAGCCGAGCGCCACACACCCGCGGCCGGTCGTGATGCTGCACGGGCTGAGCGCCAACCAGACCGTCAACTGGAACACCTACAGCCCGCTGCTGAAGAACAACGGGTACTGCGTGTTTTCCCTCACCTACGGCAAAAACGGCCTCGGACTGCCGATCTACCAGCCGGGCGGCCTCAACCCGATGGAGGAATCCGCTCGGCAGATCTCGGCGTTCGTCGACAAGGTGCTCGCCGCCACCGGGGCGTCCAAGGTGGACATCCTCGGCCACTCCGAGGGCACGCTGATGCCGTCCTACTACGTGAAGTTCCTCGGCGGCGCGTCCAAAGTGGACAAGTACGTGAGCCTTACCCCGCTGTGGAACGGGACCACGCTGCTCGGGCTCTCACAGCTCTACCAAGCCGGGAAGCTGATCGGGCTGAGCCAGCTCATCAGCGGTGTGCTCAGCCCGGCGTGCGGATCGTGCACGCAGTTCCTGTCCGGTTCGGACTTCCTGAAGGAACTGCACAGCGGCAACGGGGTCTTCCAGCCCGGCGTGAGCTACACGAACATCGTCACGCGCTACGACGAGCTCGTCATTCCCTACACGAGCGGCCTCGGCTCCGGCCCGAACGTGCGCAACATCGTCCTGCAGGACACCTGCGCACTCGACACCTCCGAGCATCTCGGGCTGGCCTTCGACCGCAACGCCGCGGGCCATGTCCTCAACGCCCTCGACCCGGCGCACGCCGAACCCGTGCCCTGCCGCCCCGCCTCCATCTTCGGCAGCTGACGTGCCGTGAAGGCCTCCTTCACAGCGTTGAGCGCTGTGAAGGAGGCCTTCACGGACCGCTAACGTTGAGCCGTGGAGACCTGGCGGATCGTCGCGGCGGTGTTGCTGGCCGCGGCCGGGGTGCCGCTCGTGCTGGCCGTGATGGCGAAGGCCAGGGACCGGACGAACAGTTCCGGCCAGGTCGCGCTCTCGGGCGTCGTCACGCTGACCGTGCTCGCGGTGCTGGCTGTGCTGATGCTCACGGTGCTGCCCGGCGTGGCGACCTGGGTGATCGTCGCCGTCGTCGCGGCAGCGGTCAGCGTCATGATGCTCGCGAGTTAACGCCTGTTTTAGGGTGATCCGGTGACAACTCCCACCACCGGCTGGTCCGACGAGCTTGCCCGCGCCCGGCTGCACTTCGTCACCGGCAAGGGCGGGACGGGCAAGACCACGCTCGCCGCCGCGCTGGGTCTCGCGCTGGCCCGCGAAGGCAGGCGTGTCCTGCTCATCGAGGTCGAAGGCCGCCAGGGCATCGCGCAGCTCTTCGACACCGAGCCGCTGCCGTACGCCGAGCAGCGCATCGCGGCGGTCCCCGGCGGGGGCGAGCTGCGCGCGCTGCACATCGACGTCGAAGCGGCGCTGCTCGAATACTTCGAGATGTTCTACAACCTGGGCTTCGCCGGACGGACGCTGCGCCGGATGGGCGCGATCGAGTTCGCGACGACGCTCGCGCCGGGCCTCCGGGACGTCCTGCTCACCGGGAAGATCAAGGAGTGCGTCGGCCGCACCGAGTCCGACGGGCGCCACACCTACGACGCCGTCGTCGTCGACTCACCACCGACCGGCCGCGTCGTCAAGTTCCTCGACGTCACCAAGGCACTGACCGATCTCGCCAAGACCGGCCCGATCCGTGGCCAGGCCGACGGCGTCGTCCGGCTGCTGCACTCCGGGGAGACCGCGGTGCACCTGGTCACCCTGCTGGAGGAGATGCCGGTCCGCGAGACCGTCGAGGCCGTCGCCGAACTCGACGGCGCCGACCTGCGCCCCGGCGCCGCGCTGGTGAACCGGGTCCGGCCGCCGCGGCTGCCCGCGCGCTCGGTCACCGCCGCGGCCGACGGGCGGGTCGACGCCTCCCGCGTCCGCAGTGGACTCGCGTCGGCCGGGCTCAAGCTGCCCGACGAAACGCTGGACGCGCTGGTCGAGGAGACGGTCGAGCACGCCGTACGGGTGGCCGCCGAACAACGCGCGCGCGAGCAGCTCGCCGAGGCAGATCTGCCGACGCTGGAGCTGCCGGAGATCAACGAGGGCATCGACGTCGCGGCGCTGTACGACCTGGCCGAGGCGCTGTACGACCAGGGGGTGCGCTTATGAGCGACGCTTGCGAGCGAATCATGGACATCATGCGCCAAAAGGAATTCGACACAGTCTCGCGGAGCGAGGCGATCGCATGACCGCGATCGACATCGACGCCTTGCTCGACGATCCGCAGAGCCGCGTGATCGTCTGCTGTGGCTCGGGCGGCGTCGGCAAGACGACCACCGCGGCCGCGCTCGCCCTGCGCGCGGCCGAACGCGGCCGCCAGACCGTGGTGCTCACCATCGACCCGGCTCGACGGCTCGCGCAGGCGCTCGGCCTGCGGGAACTCGGCAACCACCCGCGTCAGGTGCAGGTCGCGGGGTTCGAGCCGAAGGGGGAGCTGTGGGCGATGATGCTCGACATGCGCCGCACCTTCGACGACATGGTGCGCAAGCACGCCGGCCCGGAACGCGCCGAGCAACTGCTGCAGAACCCCTTCTACCAGACCATTTCCACGTCGTTCTCCGGCACGCAGGAGTACATGGCGATGGAAAAACTGGGCCAGCTCGCGGCCACCGACGAATGGGACCTCATCATCGTCGACACTCCGCCGAGCCGGTCCGCGCTGGACTTCCTTGACGCGCCGACGCGGCTTTCGAGCGCGCTCGACGGGCGGATGATCCGCCTGCTCACCGGGCCAGCGAAGGCGGGCGGGTGGGGCCTGCGCAAGGTGGTCAACGCCGGGTTCTCGATGTTCGCCAAGGCGGTGTCGACGATCATCGGCGGTCAGCTGCTCACCGACGCGTCGGCGTTCATGCAGGCCTTCGACACCATGTTCGGCGGTTTCCGCGAACGGGCCCGCAAGACGGCCGAGCTGCTGCGGTCGGCCGGGACGTCGTTCCTGGTGGTGGCCGCGCCCGAGCCGGACGCCCTGCGCGAGGCGTCCTACTTCGTGGAGCGGCTGTCCGAGGAATCGATGCCGTTGGCCGGGCTGGTCGCGAACCGGACGCATCCGGTGCTCGCGCCGCTGTCCGGCACGGAGGCGCTGGCCGCGGCGGAGTCGCTGCAGGAGGGCAACACGAGCGCGCCGCTGGCGGAGGCCGTGCTGCGGCTGCACGCGGACCGCGTCGCGCTCGCCGACCGCGAGACCCGGCTGCTCGCACGCTTCACCAAGGCGCATCCCGAGGTGCCGCTGGTGCGGGTGCCCGCGCTCGCCGGCGACGTCCACGACATCGAGGGCCTGCGGGACATCGGCGCCAAGATGGCGGGCTGAAACCCGGGTTCCGCGGTCGCTGTAACGCCATGACCGTGGCGCCGATGTCCTCGATGACGCGTCGGCGACACGCCCGGGCGGTATGCCCGTCCGATCGCGCGCGCGAGCATGCCCTGGGCGACGCGCACGAGACGTCGAATGTCCCGGACGCGTCGTCCAGAGCGAAGAACGCGGCGCTACCGTGCCGTCAGCTCACGCCGACCCTGACCTCGGCCTCGCGCTTGGCCGCCTCCAGCAGGTCCGCCCAGCTGGCGACGTCCGGGCGGCGGCGCAGCAGGGCCCGCCGTTCCCGTTCGGTCATCCCGCCCCAGACCCCGAAGTTGATGCGGCCGTCGAGCGCCTCGGCGAGGCACTCGGTCCGGACCGGGCAGCCCATGCACACGGCCTTGGCCCGGTTCTGCTCGGCTCCCCGGACGAACAGGCCATCCGGATCGGCGTCCCGGCAGGACGCGTTGATTCGCCAGCTCTGCTGGCTGGTGCTGTCCATTTGACCCCCAGCTCCTCCCCTGGTGATCGACACACCGCGGTGGACGAAGCCCCTCGCTCCACCCCACGAGCGTGTCTCCCTCTGCTCACGTCGACCTCCGGCACCTCCCCGGCGCCGGGCCTCCGTTCGGCCGAGCGACCTGTTCCTCGCGCTCGGCCATCCGTCGGCATTCTTCGTAAGACGTTGACGGACTGTAGGGGCCCTCGGTTCCCCCCGCCAAGCCCTAGCTTGCCTCCCGCTACCAGATGTCACCTCACGGGGTCTGTTTTGTCACCGACATCACACCTTGGCGGGTGTGAGGTCACAGCCCCACCACAAGCTCCGCGTACCCTGGCCCCGTGCGCAAAACGGATGGTCTTTTCAAGCTCCTCGGCCTCTGTCTGCTCGCGGGGGTGCTCGTCGCCGGGATACTCTTCCCGGTCGTCGGCGCTGCCGGCGTCGTGTCCAACCAGGCCAGCGAGACAGTCGACAAGACCTCATCCGACCTCGCCGACATCCCGCCACCGCTGGTCACCACGGTCACCGACTCGGCGGGCGCGCCGATCGCGTCGCTGTACAGCCAGTACCGGATCCCGGTGAAGACGGACCAGATCAACGACGCGATGAAGTGGGCGCTGATCTCGGTGGAGGACAAGCGCTTCTACGAGCACCACGGCGTCGACTGGAAAGGCACCCTGCGTGCCGCGGTGAGCAACGGCGCGGGCGGGGACACCCAGGGCGCCTCGACGCTGACCCAGCAGTACGTCAAGAACTACCTGATCAACGTGGTCAACCGGAACGACAAGATCGGGCAGGAGAAGGCTCAGGAGCAGTCCGTCGCGCGCAAGCTCAAGGAAGCCAGGATCGCGATCCAGCTGGAGACGAAGCTCTCCAAGGAGCAGGTCGTCGCGGGCTACCTGAACATCGTCGAGTTCTCGCGGCAGATCTACGGCGTCGGCGCCGCCGCGCAGGCCTACTTCGGGATCCCGCCGGAGAAGCTGAGCGTGCCGCAGGCCGCGCTGCTGGCGGGCATGGTGAACAACCCCATCGCGAACGATCCGTGGAACCACCCCGCCGCCGCCACCTCGCGCCGCAACCTCGTGCTCGACCGGATGGTGGAAAACCAGAAGCTCGCCAAGGCCGACGCCGACCGCTTCAAGGCCGAACCGCTCGGCGTCAGCGGCGACGGGCCGTCAAAGCCCGCCGCCAACTGCATCGGCGCCGGGCCCGAGAACGGGTTCTTCTGCCAGTACGTCGAGGACTACCTGCGCCAGCAGACCGGGATGTCCAAGGACGAGCTGTACTCCGGCGGCTACACCATCAAGTCCACGCTGGACAAGAACGTCAACCACGAGGCCAAGAACTCCGCCGAAGCCCAGGTCAAGAAGACCCAGAACAACGTCGCCAACACGCTCTCGCTGGTGCGGCCGGGCAAGAACCGCCACGAAGTCGTCGCGCTGGCGTCGAACCGTGACTACGGCACCGACCAGGCGCAGGGCCAGACCACCTACGGCCTGCCCTACGACGTCGCGAACGTGACCGGCGCGGGATCGACGTACAAGATCTTCACCGCGGCCGCCGCGATGGAACAAGGAAAGGTCGGGATCAACGACACGATCCAGACCCCGCAGAGTTACGCGTCCAAGGTCTTCACCGGTGGTGCCCAGAACTGTCCGAAGGTCGGTATCGGCACCTGGGCGTATTGCCTGAGCAACTACGGCGAAAGCAACTACGGGCCGCAGATGTCGCTTCAACAGGCGCTCGCCACTTCGCCGAACACTGGTTTCGTGATCCTCGAAGAAAAAGCGGGCATGAAGTCGGTCGTCGAGATGGCCAGCAGGCTCGGCATGCGGAACACGATGGCCTCCACCCCGGCCAACGGCGGCACCGTGGACCCGAAGTCCGAAAACGTCCAGGAGAACCAGAACCAGCTCTCCTATTTCGGCCCGAAGCCGAACTACCCCGGCCAAGGCTCGTTCACGCTCGGCGTGAGCCCGACCAGCAACCTGGAACTCGCCAACGTCGCGGCGACGATCATGAGTGGCGGGACGTGGTGCCCGCCGACGCCGATCGCCCAGGTCCTCGACCGCAACGGGAACCCGAAGCCCATCAAGGAACCCGCCTGCGAACAGGCCATTCCGGAAGGCCTCGCGAACACCCTCGCCGTCGGGATGAGCAAGGACGACCAGCCCGGCGGCACCTCGTTCAAGGCCGTCCCGCCGAACTGGAACGGCAGGCCGATGATCGGCAAGACCGGAACCACCGACACCAGCGCCTCCGCCGCGTTCGTCGGCGCCACCCCGCAGCTCGCGGGCGCGGCGATGGTCTTCAAGCACCCCGGCGGCACCGGAGGCGGGCTACGCGACGGAGGCCCCGGCAACGTGGTCTCGGTCGGGGATCCCAAGGCGGGAAACATGTTCGGTGGCGGTACCCCGGCGCGAACCTGGTTCGGCGCGATGGTCAACATCCTCAAGGACCAGCCCGCCATGCCACTGCCCGCACCCGATCCGAAATACCTGCGCGGCAACGACTGAGCACGAAGCGGGCCCGGCCACCACGGCCGGGCCCGCTTAGTCTTCACGAAAAAACAACCAATCCGGTTCACTGCCGTAATCCGCACCACGGTTCGGCCATTCGGCGGAACCCGGCTCCGCCGAAGACCGAAAAGATCAGCGGACCGCTAGTACACCGGCGAAGATCCGAAAAGGGTTCCGGCGGACAAACTCGAACGCCACGAAAACGACTACCCGACGTAGTCGAATCACCGGTGGAGATCAATCACCGAATTTCCCGGAACCGGCCAACACCAACCACCCATGAGCACGTATCCTGGACATTGTGAGCACGCTCAGTAACGCACGTACTTCTTCCGGGGCGACCATCGGCCGTCTCGCTTTGGGGACCCTCGCGCTCGGCACCGCGACCCTCGGTTACGCCATCGGCATCGAACGCCGCCACTGGACGCTGCGCACCGCCGAGCTGCCCGTTCTCGCACCCGGCGCCCGGCCGTTCACCATCCTCCACATCTCCGATCTGCACATGCTCCCCGGGCAGCACAGCAAACAACGCTGGGTCGCCGCGCTGAACGAGCTCGACCCCGACCTCGTGGTCAACACCGGGGACAACCTCTCGCACCGCACCGCCGTGCCGTCGGTGCTGCGCGCCCTCGGGCCCCTGCTCGACCGGCCGGGCGTCTTCGTCTTCGGCAGCAACGACTACTACGCGCCCAAACCCAAGAACCCCGCGCGCTATCTCATGCCCAAGGGCAAGAAGAAGCGCATCCACGGCGTCCACCTGCCCTGGCGTGACCTCCGCGCAGCCTTCGTCGAACACGGCTGGGTCGACCTCACCCACGTCCGGCGCACCGTCGACGTCGCGGGTCAGACCGTCTTCGCCGCAGGCGTCGACGACCCCCACCTCCGCCGCGACCGCTACACCGACATCTCCGGCCCCGCCGACCGGCGCGCCGCCGTCCGCCTCGGCGTCACTCACTCACCCGAACCCCGCGTCCTCGACACCTTCGCCACCGACGGTTACGACCTCGTCCTCGCCGGCCACACCCACGGTGGTCAGCTCCGCATTCCCGGATACGGCGCGCTGGTCACCAACTGTGAACTCGACCGCACCCGCGCCCGCGGCGCCTCCCGCTGGGGCGCCCACATGTGGCTGCACGTCTCCGCCGGACTCGGCACGTCACCGTACGCACCCGCCCGCTTCGCCTGCCCGCCGGAAGCCAGCCTGTTGACGCTGGTCCCGCGCGGATCCGAGCCCCAGAAGCCCCGGAAGCAAGCCCCGCGCAAAGCCCGAAACAGCGTCCGCTAGACTTCTTGTCGACCCACTGAGCAGTACAGCGGTAATCGGGGTGTGGCGCAGCTTGGTAGCGTGCCTCGTTCGGGTCGAGGAGGTCGTGGGTTCAAATCCCGCCACCCCGACGAGTAAGTCTGTAGGGCCCCGTGTTCGCGGAAAGCGCGAACTCGGGGCCTTACTCGTGTGTCTCCTGGGGGTCGAACCCCCAGACCCCCGCCAGGGAGGGCTTCGCCCCCCTGGACCCCCCGGCGGGTGGTTGCGTTCCGCTGTTTTGTCGCCGTTCGTTGTGTGTCGCCTTCCATCACGGGTGTCGCGTCTGATCACGTGAGATCTCCGCTTAATCACGTGAGGTCGCTGTTCAATCACGTGAGATCGTCGATTGAGCATGCGAGAGGTCGTTGTGGGGGTGGATTGGGGCTTCGCCCCTTGCCCCCGTGGTGGGCACCGTTGGTTGGTCGGTCACCTTGTTTGGTCACCGGGTGGCGGTTAGTTCTGTCCAGGATTGGGAGAAGGAGCCATCGCTGGAGTGGAGCCAGGTTTGGGCGGAGCGGGCGGCGGAGGCCAGTTGGTCTCGGTGTGGGACTGGAGTGGGGTTTGAGAGGGCGGCGGCCAGTCTGGATTCTATGTAGGCGGCCAGTTCTCGGTAGGTCATGTCTTCGCGGTGGCGGGTTCTTGTGGTGATGTTGGTGAAGCCTGCGGTGGCTACTTCGGTGGCTATGGTGCGTCCCGCGAAAGGGTTGCCGCCTGCTTGGCGGCGTAGGAGGTAGTGGCCGCGGAGGGCGGCTTCTACGTTGGCGGTTCGTGGGCGGAGTTTGGCTTTGCTCCAGTCTGAGGTGGAGATGGCCAGGGTGGCGCCTGGGCGGAGGACTCTTCTGAGTTCCGCCAAGGCTGCTTGGGGATCTTTCAGGTGTTCGAAGAGGGCATGACTGAAGGCGGCGTCTATTGTGGACGTTTCGAAGGGTAGGGCGTAGACCGACGCGGCCAGGAAGTCCACTGTGGACTTGTGCCTCCTGCTCGCCTTCGCGCGCGCCCTGGCGAGCTGGTCCAGGTTGGTGTCGACGCCGGTGACGTGGGCGCCGGGGGCCAGGTCGACGGTGATGGTGCCGGGGCCGCAGCCGAGGTCGAGGACGCGGGTGTCCGGGGCGAACAGCGGCAGCGCGAAGGCCGCGCGTTCGCCGGCGGTCCTGCCAGCCATCATGGACATGGCGTCTTCGCCGAACCCCGGCGCGTAACCCTCTGGCACGCCGCACACAGTACGGCCACGAGGTGGCAGGATCGAGGGGTGAGCACGCAGTCAGCCAAGCAGTACCCGTCCGCGCTGGTCCCGGACCGGCTCTTCGACGACGCCGCGGCCGAGACCCGCTGGCGGGCACGCTTCCACGCACCCCGCATCTCCGTCCCCGAGTGGGCCCGCGACGCACCCGACGCCAACGTCTACGTCTCCAACGCCAGCGGCGTCTGGGAGGTGTACGCCTGGGATCGCGCGACGGACACCCACCGCCGCGTCACCGACCGGCCCAACGGCACCTTGCACGCCACCCCCTCGCCCGACGGCCGCTGGATCTGGTGGTTCGACGACACCGACGGCGACGAGTTCGGGTCCTGGGTCCGCCAGCCGTTCGCCGACGGCGCCGCCCCGCAGAAGCCCGAGAAGGCCGTGCCGGACGTCCACGACGGCTACCCCGCCGGGCTGGAGATCGGCTCGCGCGTCACCGCGGTCGGCGTCTCGACCGACGACGGCAGCGAGCTGTTCGCGCGGATCGACGGCGAGACCCGGCGCTTCTACAGTCACGCCGACGACGCCGGGATCGCCTCGCTGTCCCGCGACGAGACACTGATCGCCATCTCCCATTCCGAACACGGGGACTCCCGGCACCCGGCGCTGCGGGTGCTCGCCACCGACGGGTTCACCACCGTCGCCGAGAAATGGGACGGCGAGGGCAAGGGACTGTCCGCGCTGGAGTTCTCCCCCGTGGCGGGCGACTCGCGCCTGCTGGTCCTGCACGAACGCCGGGGGCGCGAGGAGCTGCTGGTCTGGGACGTGCGCGCGGACACCGAGACCGAAATCGACCTCGGCCTGCCGGGCGAGGTCGTCGCGGACTGGTACCCCGACGCACGGGCGCTGCTCGTCGTCCACTTCCACCAGGGCCGTAGCTCGCTGTACCGCTACGACCTCGAAACCACCGAGCTGTCCTCTTTGGACACACCGGCCGGCCGGATCGGCGGCGCCGGCGTGCGTCCGGACGGCACGGTCGAGTACTCGTGGTCGAGCGCCGCGGAGCCGACGGCGGTGCGTGCCAGGAAGGCCGACGGCACCGACGCCGTACTCCTCGAACCTCCCGGCGAGCGCCCGCCCGGCTCGGCGCCGATCACCGACGCGTTCGTCGAGGGGGTCGGCGGCCGGATCCACGCGCTGGTGTCGCGGCCGGCAGACGCCCCGGAAGGCCCGCTCCCGACGGTGTTCTCCCTGCACGGCGGCCCGCACTCGGCCGACGAGGACCGATTCTCGGCATACCGCGCGGTCTGGCTCGACGCCGGTTTCGCCGTGGTCGAGGTGAACTACCGGGGCTCCACCGGCTACGGCTCGGCCTGGCGCGACGCGATCGAAGGCCGTCCCGGGCTGACCGAGCTGGAGGACGTCGCCGCCGTGCACGACTGGGCTGTCCAAAGTGGACTCGCCGACCCGGCGAAGTGCGTCGTGAACGGGGCGTCCTGGGGCGGTTACCTCAGCCTGCTCGCCCTCGGCACCCAGCCCGCGCGATGGGCGGCGGGGATCGCCGGAGTGCCGGTCGCCGACTACATCGCGGCCTACGAGGACGAAATGGAGCAGCTGCGCTCGTTCGACCGGGCGCTGTTCGGCGGCTCGCCCGAGGACGTTCCGGCGCTCTACGGCGAATGTTCGCCGATCACCTACGTCGACGCGGTCGCCGCGCCGCTGCTGGTGCTCGCCGGCGACAACGACCCGCGCTGTCCGATCCGGCAGGTCGAGAACTACCTCGACCGGCTCAGCGGCAGGGACGCGCCCTACGAGTTCTACCGCTACGACGCCGGGCACGGCTCGCTGGTGATCGCGGAAACCATCAAGCAGACGTCGATCGAGGTGCACTTCGCCCTGCGCGCACTCGGACTTCGCTGACGTTGGCACGTGCACTGAAGGCCACCTTGAGAGACTAGGACGCCCTCAAGGTGGCCTTCAGAGCACTGAGCGTTAGAAGCCGCGGCTCAGCGTCTTGAGCCGTCCGACGGCGTTTTCGGCGCCCTCGAACGACACGCGCACCGCGTCGCGGCCGAAGCAGAACAGCAGCAGATCCACCGGCGCGCCGACCACGGTCACGACGTCCGGGCCGGTCTTGACCGCCGCCTCCTGGCCGTCCGGGGTGCGCAGCGTGACGCCGACCGGCGATTTGCGCAAGTTCACCTTGGCGATCTGCCGCGCCGAGCGCCACGCCGCCGCGTCGCGCCGGGCATCCGGTTCGCGCGGTTCCCAGTCTGGCTGGGCACGGCGGACGTCCTCGTGGTGCACCAGGAATTCGGCGGTGTTGGCCGCCTCGTCCAGCGAACCGAACGAGGTCGGCCAGTACCAGGCCGGGCCCTGGCGGATCTTCTGGACCAGCTCACTCCACGGACGCGCGGCGTACGAGTCCTGGACACGCTGGGTGTGCTTGGCGAGCGCCGGGATCAGGATGCCGGGCGCGGCGTCCGGCCGGTGCTCGCGGACGAGCAGATGCGCCGCGAGATCGCGCGCCGCCCAGCCCTCGCACAGCGTCGGCGCGTCCGGCCCGACCTGCTCGAACAGCGTGCACAACGCCTGACGTTCCTCCGCGGCAACACCCATGCACCCGACATTACCCGCCGGTAGCACCGACAGCCAGCTAGTGGTGAAAGCTCGACACCTGGTTCTTCGACGGGCCGCTCTGCGCCTCCAGTTCGGGAAGGACGCGGGTCAGGTCGGCCAGCAGCAGATCCGCGAGGTCGTGGGTGAAGCCGTTGCGCACCACGATCCGCAGCACCGCGAGGTCGGTCCGGTTCTCCGGGAACGTGTACGCGGGCACGAGCCAGCCGCGTTCGCGCAGCCGCCGCGAAACGTCGAAGACGTCGAACGCGGTCACCGACTTCTTCGTGGTGAAGGCGAAGACCGGGAGCTGGTCACCGCGGGTCAGCAGTTCGAAATGCCCGAGCGCTTCGATGCCCTCCGCCAGGTACGTCGCGACGTCACGCGACGCCTGTTGCACGGCACGGAATCCTTCGCGTCCCAGGCGGACGAAGGTGTAGTACTGCGCGGCGACTTCGGCGCCGGGACGGGAGAAGTTCAGCGCGAAAGTCGGCATGTCGCCACCCAGGTAGTTCACGTTGAACACCAGTTCCGAGGGCAACGCCGCCTTGTCCCGCCACACCACCCAGCCGACGCCGGGGTAGACGAGGCCGTACTTGTGGCCGGAGGTGTTGATCGAAGCGACCCGCGGCAACCGGAAGTCCCACACCAGGTCCGGGTCGAGGAACGGCGCGATCATCGCGCCGGAGGCGCCGTCGACGTGCACGGGGATGTCCCAGCCGGTCCGCGCGGCGAGTTCGTCGAGCGCCGCGGTGATCTCGGCGACCGGCTCGTAGCTACCGTCGAAAGTGGACCCGAGGATCGCGACGACGCCGATGGTGTTCTCGTCGCAGCGGGCCACCGCCTCCTCGGCGGACAGGTGGTACCGGTCGCCGTCCATCGGCACCAGCCGCGGCTCGACCTCCCAGTACTCGCAGAACTTCTCCCAGCACACCTGGACGTTCGCGCCCATCACCAGGTTCGGCCGCCCGGTGCGGCCCAGCTTCGACCACCGGCGCTTGAGCGCCATCCCGGCGAGCATGCACGCTTCCG
This sequence comes from Amycolatopsis sp. NPDC058986, assembly GCF_042741125.1. Lineage (NCBI taxonomy): Bacteria > Bacillati > Actinomycetota > Actinomycetes > Pseudonocardiales > Pseudonocardiaceae > Amycolatopsis > Amycolatopsis sp. NPDC058986. The sequence continues at coordinate 100,504 of NZ_JBHYJW010000030.1, forward strand.
ACGAGCCGGTCGTGGAACAGCCGATGACGTCGTTCGGGTCGGGCACGTGCCACAGGTCGGCGAGGATGGTGACACAGCGGCGTTCCAGCTCGGCCGTCTGCGGGTACTCGTCCTTGTCGATCATGTTCTTGTCGACGCATTCGGCCATCAGCACCCGTGCCTGCGGCTCCATCCACGTTGTCACGAACGTGGCGAGGTTGAGCCGGGCGTTGCCGTCGAGCATCAGCTCGTCGCGGACGAGCTGATAGGCGGTGTCCGGCGCGAGCGGGTCGTCGCCGAGTTTGTCGCGCGGCGGGACCAGCTGCGCGGCTTCCGCCGGATTCGCCCCGCCGAAGAGCGGATTCGTTCCCCCACGACGTGCCGGGTGGGACGGTTTTCCCTGATGCAGCACCATGATTCGCACGGTAGCGCTGTCCGGCGTCCAGGGCACCCCCGCGCCACCCGGCAGGGTCGGGGTCAGGCCTGCTGGGCCTGCCACATCCAGTGCGCCTTCTCCAGCGCCTGGGTGATCTCGATGAGCAGGTCCTGAGTGACCAGGTCGCTCTTGTCGGTCTCGTCGATACGGGCCCGCAGCCGCTCGATCAGCTTCGCGAGGATGTCGACGATCGCGGCGACCGTCGATTCCACGGACTGCCAGTTGTCCGGGTATTCGGGCGCGCCGGAGCTCTCGACGACCGTCCGTGCCTTGCCGTTCGGCGAGACGCCGATGGCGTTGGCGCGCTCGGCGACCTCGTCCACGTAGGTGCGCGCGGTGTCGACCAGCTCGTCGAGCTGGAGGTGCACGCTGCGGAAGTTGGCGCCGACGACATTCCAGTGCGCCTGCTTGGCGATCAGCGACAAGTCGACCAGATCCACCAGGGTCGCCTGCAGGACGTTCCCGGTGATCTCCTTGTCGGCCTCGGCGAGCGGGCTCTTGATCGGAGAAGTGGACATGGTGTTCTCGTTCCTTTCAGCCGGTTCCGGCCGACCTGGCAGTCGAAAGCCGGATCAGACGGTCGCGGAGAGCGCGACCTCGATGTTTCCCCGCGTTGCGTTGGAGTACGGGCACACCTGGTGTGCCTGCGCGACCAGCTCGTCGGCCTGCCCCTGCTCCAGCCCGGGCAGCGACGCCTTCAGCGCGACCGCGAGCCCGAAGCCCACGTCCTTCTTGAGCACGCTGACTTCGGCGGTCACCGTGGAATCGGACAGCTGGACCTTCGACTGGCGAGCGACCAGCTGCAGCGCACTGTGGAAGCACGCGGAATAGCCTGCGGCGAAAAGCTGCTCGGGGTTGGTCTTGTCACCGCCGGGCCCGCCCATCTCCTTGGGAATCGCCAGCGACTCGTCGATGACACCGTCGGACGAGGTGACCTCGCCGTTGCGGCCGTCGCCGCGAGCCGTCGCGACAGCGGTGTAAAGAGCCTCAGCCATGCCTTCGCCTACCTCCTTGTCGGAGCACTCACCGTCGAGCGCCTGCAATGAGTAACAACGTTTCGAAAGTACGGAAACATTGCCGGTCATGGCAGGCGTCACTCGACGGAATACCCGGAAGGTGGGCGAAGAAACGTGGGTCAACCCGCGCGAGTGATGGCGAACTCCGCGACCTGACGGCCGATGAGGCGCAGCGTGCGCACGGACTTCTCGTCGGAGGCGCCGCCGCCCTCGTCGAACTTCGTTTCCGCCGAGTTGATCGAGCCGCCGAGCGGGGTCGTCCAGCCGCGCAGGGCGTGCGTGATCGTGCGGAGCTGCTCCAGTGTGGTGACCGCGGCCTGCCAGCCGTAGGCGACCGCCGCGAGGCCGACGGCGCGGCCGTCGAGATAGGGCCGCACGTCCTCGCGCAGGTCCTCGACGTAGTCCAAGGCGTTCTTGACCAGCCCGGACAGCGCACCGTGGTACCCGGGCGAGACGACGATGATGCCGTCCGCGCGGCGGATGGCGTCGATCAGGTGCACGGCCCGCTCGTCCCGGTCCCGTGCCGCGGGGTCGTAGAACGGCAGCACAAGGTCCGGGCCAGGGAGCAGCTCGGTGTGGACGCCGAGTTCGGCCGCGCCGTCGAGCGCGATGCGCAGCGCGCGTTCGGATTGCGAGCCCGCTCGCAGCGAACCACCGATCCCGAGCACATTGACCGTCTTGGCTGAAGTCACTCTTACGAGGCTAACCCCTCTACCTAACTGGAGGACCAGGATCTGGGACGGAGTCGTGGGTCACATCTCGCTCCTTGCTGGACCTGCTACCTACTGGGCAGTAACGTCAGGGATCGTTCGACGGCGTCCGAGGAGGAACAATGGCGATCCCGCTCCTGGTCCGTGCCCAAGCCGCGTCCGCTCAGCTGCTGTACTGGCTGCCACGGCCGGTCAGGCGCGTGCTCGCCGGGCGTCCCATCCGGCGAGACGGCCAGGAGCTCGCGCTGGACGCCCAGTTGCTGCTCCGGCTGCAGAAGCTGACCGGCGCCGAGCTGGTCCACGGCTCGGTCGGGCAATCGCGCGCGCTGCTCGAACTGGGCAGGTACCTGGTGAGCGGCAGGCCGATCGAGCCCGTCGCGACGCGGGAAGTCCAGATCCCGACGCCGGACGGGGACCTCCCCGCCACGCTCTACACACCGGCCGGACTGCCCGAGCCGTCCGGTCTGCTGGTCTTCTTCCACGGCGGCGGCTGGGTGATCGGCAACCGCGCGTCGCACGACAACGCCGCCCGCTACCTCGCGAAACACGCCGGCGTCCGCGTCCTGTCGATCGAATACCGGCTGGCTCCCGAGCATCCGTTCCCCGCGGCGGCCGAGGACGCGGTCGCCGCGTTCGAGTACGCCCACGCCAAGGCGAGCGACCTCGGCGCCGACCCGGACCGCATCGCGGTCGGCGGGGACAGCGCGGGCGGCAACCTCGCGGCCGTCACAGCCCAGCAGACGGTCGCGAAGGGCGGGCCCGCCCCGGTGTTCCAGCTGCTGATCTACCCTGCCACGGACTTCACGAAGCGCTACCGCTCGCGGGAGCTGTTCGCCGACGGCTTCTTCCTCACCGACGCGCACATGAACTGGTTCGAGGGGCATTACGTCCCCCGGGGCACGGACCTGACCGATCCACGGCTTTCGCCGTTGCACGCGAAGGATCTCTCCGGACTGCCACCCGCTTACGTCGTGACCGCGGGCTTCGATCCGCTGCGCGACGAGGGCGAGACGTACGCGCAGAAGATGCGGGAGGCCGGGGTGTCCGTCGCGTTGAGCCGGCAGCCGGACCTCATTCACGGCTTCCTCAACTTCACCGGCGTCGGCTCGCGGTTCACCGAGGCGGTCGCCGAAATGGCGGGCGCGCTGCGCACCGGCCTCAGCAGGTGAACCGAGGGACGCCCCCGGTGCACCCAACGCACCCAGGGACGCCCTTGTCGCAATCCCGGCCGCGCACATCCCGCACCACGACCGAACCCGGAAATGCCGGAATCCGGTGCGGAGGAATATCCACACCGGATTCCAGCCCCCGTTCGAGGGTTGCCGTTACGGCTTGGGCACCGGCGGCACCGGGAGCGGCGGCACCGGGAGGCCGCCGCCCACCAGGCTGGCGAGCAGGCCGGTGACCAGGTTGAGCAGGGCGTTCAGCAGGTCGCTGACGATCTTCAACGGCCCGGGCAGATCCGGGATCTTGATGGGCGGGATCGCCGGTACCGGCGGCAGCTGACGCGGAGTCGCCTTGGGGTCGTTGAGCAGCCGTTTGGTCTCGGTGCCGTACTGCTCCGCCTTGCCCGCGGTGTCCTGCGCCTCCGCCTGGATCTGGTAGCGCTTTCCGGTCGCGAGCTCGGAGAGCACCGGATTGAGCTCGTCGAGCCTGCTCTTCGTGGCGTTGACATCGCCCGCGTAGGCCACCTTGGTCAGGTCGTCACGCAGCTGCAGAACCCGGGCGGCCACCGCCTGAGTGCTCGATGTGCCGTGCCCGCCCACGGGCGCCGCGGCGGCCATGTGGGCCGTACCGACCGCCAGCATGGTGCCCGCTGCGAGCACCGCGATGGATCGGACGAACTTGCCTTTCATTCGTACCTCCTGGCCTCGGGAGACCTGACGGGTAAATCGATACCCGCCGTATCGGAGATCCACCACCCGATCACCGGTTAGAGCCCATTTCTAACCCTTACGTGCCGAATCCAATAGCCGCGAAATTTCCCGCAATTGATTAACGTCGTGAGCTTGCCCTTAACCCTGATGATCATCATGACCGATCAGGAATCTGACTGTGCGTGACCATCGGCCACGATAGGACGCGAGGGTAACCCACATCGGTCTATTGCGTGATCGTTTATCTTCATCACTCCGTCGGACCGCGTGTCGCCACTGCTCCGGATGGGGGCGTCCCCCACCCTCACCCCGCCCACCATGTAGGTGCCCCCAAACGGCAGCGGCCCGGCACACTTCAGCGCGCCGGGCCGCTCACCCCGTGGTGGGAGCAACAATGTGGAATTGTCTTCGCGTATTACTTGCCGAAAGCCGCGGCGACCTTGTCACCGAGGTTCTTGTCCACGTTGCGCCAGTATTCGAAAACGCGTTCGAGAACCGGTGCGGAAACCTCGTTCGAAGCGTGTCCGATGATGTTGTTCGCCAGCCGCTCGCGCTGCGCGTCGTCCATCACCTGACGCACCAGGGTGCCCGCCTGGCCGAAGTCGTCGTCCTCCGCGTGCGGCTTGTAAGCGGAACGGATCACCTCGTCCTCGACGCCGTAGCTCGACGCCGTCTCCGACGCCAGCGCGGCGTCGGCGTGCGGACCGCCGAAGGAGTTCGGCGCGTAAACCGGGTCGCCCGGGTTGTTGTAGCGCATCGCGCCGTCGCGCGAGTAGCTGTTCACCGGCGCCTTCGGCGCGTTGACCGGCAGCTGGGTGTAGTTGGTGCCGATGCGGTAGCGGTGCGCGTCCGCGTAGGCGAACAGCCTGCCCTGCAACATCTTGTCCGGGGACGGGCCGATGCCCGGAACCAGGTTCGACGGCTCGAAGGAGGCCTGCTCGATCTCGGCGAAGTAGTTCGACGGATTGCGGTCGAGCACCCAGCGGCCGACCTTGATCAGCGGGTAGTCGCTGTGCGGCCACACCTTGGTCAGGTCGAACGGGTTGAACCGGTAGTCCGCCGCGTCCGCGTAGGGCATGACCTGGACGTACAGGGTCCAGCTCGGGTGGTTGCCCTGCTCGATGTTCTTGAACAGGTCACGGATGTGGTGGTCGGCGTCCTCGCCCGCGAGGCGGTCGGCGTCGGCCTGGGACAGGTAACCGATGCCCTGGTCGGTCTTGAAGTGGTACTTCACCCAGAACTTCTCGCCGCCGGCGTTCTCCCACAGATAGGTGTGCGAGGAGTAGCCGTTCATCTCACGCCAGCTGGACGGGATGCCGCGGTCGCCCATCAGCCAGGTGACCTGATGCGCCGACTCGGGACGCAACGTCCAGAAGTCCCACTGGATGTTGTGGTCGCGCAGGTGGTTGTCGGCGCGGCGCTTCTGCGAGTGGATGAAGTCCGGGAACTTGATCGGGTCGCGAATGAAGAACACCGGGGTGTTGTTGCCGACGATGTCGTAGTTGCCCTCGGTGGTGTAGAACTTCACCGCGAAACCGCGCGGGTCGCGCCAGGTGTCGGGCGAGCCGTTCTCGCCTGCCACCGTCGAAAAACGCACGAGACTCTCGGTGCGGACACCCGGCTGGAACAGCGCGGCCTTGGTGTACTGACTGACGTCCTCGGTCACCTCGAGAAAGCCGAACGCGCCACCGCCCTTGGCGTGCACCACTCGCTCCGGCACACGCTCGCGGTTGAACTGCGCGTTCTTCTCGATGAGGTAGTGGTCCTGCAACAGGATCGGGCCGTTGGCGCCCAGCGTCAGCGAGTCGTTGTCGCTCGCGACCGGGATGCCGACGTTGTTGGTGGTCGGCTTCGTCACGGGGATACCTCCTACTTCGGGTGGGATGGAATGCAGTCCGGGCAGAGTCCCCAGAAGACGACCTCCGCCTCGTCGATCCGGAAGCCGCCCGTGGCGGCGGGCTCCAGACAGGGCGCCGAGCCGTGCACGCAGTCGACGTCCTCCGTGCGCCCGCAACCGCGGCACACGACGTGGTGGTGGTTGTCCCCGGTTCTCGTTTCGAACCGGGCCGGATGTCCCGCCGGTTCGATCCGCCGCACCAGGTGGGCACCGGCACACGCGCCGAGCACGTCGTAGACGGCCTGCGTGGAAACCGAACCCAGCACGTCGCGCACCCCCGCGGCGACCTGGTCGGCCGTCGCGTGCGGATGTCCGGCGAGCCATTCGAGCACGGCGACCCTCGGCGCGGTGATCCGCAGACCGGCCGATCGGAGCTGCCGCCGTACGGGGCTTTCCTGATGAGGCATGACGCTCGCCAGCTTGCCGCGCTTTCTGGAATGAGTCAAGAAAAGCCGCCAGGTCGGGTGATTTCGCAGGTCAGCGAGGCGTGTCGCGCCTGCCGGGCGTGTCCGCGGCCATGATCCTCGCCACACGAGCATAAAGAATTTGCACGGTCGTACCATCTTGAGTTCTCATCGATTGCGTGCCGCTGAAGCCCTATCGCCAGGTTCTGGCCATCCCCCGAGTCCCGTCCTCGATGGTGTTGATGTTCTTCGCGCGGCTGCCGATGACGATGATGGGCGTCACCCTGACGATGTACGTGGTGAGCGTGCTCGGCCGCGGGTACGGCGCCGCCGGGCTCGTCGGCGCGGCGACGACGCTGGGCTCCGCGCTCGGCGCCCCGTTGATCGGCAGGCTCATCGACCGGTTCGGGCTGCGCCCGGTCGTCGCGGTGTGCGGAGTCAGCTCGACGGCGTTCTGGATCGCCGCACCGCACCTTTCGTTCGCGGCGCTGGTGCTGGTCGCGTTCCCGGCCGGCCTGCTCGCGGTGCCCGCGGGCTCACTGGCCAGGCAGGTACTCACGGCGCTGGTGCCGATGACGCAACGGCGTTCGGCGTACTCACTGGACACGATCCTGGTCGAGGCCTCGTTCATGATCGGCCCCGCTGCGGGCATCGCGGCGATCACCAAATTGCCGGCGACGCTGACGCTCAGCGGCATCGGTGTCCTCTTCGGCGCGACCGCGCTCCTGCTGTGGATCACCAACCCGCCGATCCGCAACGAGGACGAGCAGGTGCCGGAGCTGACGGGCGCGCGGCCACCGCTGCGCGAATGGCTTTCCGGGCAGATGGTCGGCACCCTGTTCGTCGCCGCGGGCGCGTTGTTCTGCCTCGTCGGCACCGAAGTCGCCACGCTGGCGGCGTTGCGGGCCACCGGCGAGACCTCGTGGACCGGCCTGGTGATCGTGGTCATGTGCGTGGCGTCGCTGGTCGGCGGCGTCATCCATGGCGCGGTGAAGCGGTCGCTGCCGCAGGCCGCGCTCATGTTCCTGCTCGCCGTCCTGGTGATCCCGGTCGGGCTCGCCGATCAGCCGTGGTGGCTGCTCGCGCTCGTGCTCATCCCGACGAACGTCCTGTGCGCGCCGACGCTCGCGGCCACCACCGAGACCATGGGCAGGCTGGCCCCGGCCCGCGTGCGCGGCGAGGCGATGGGCCTGCAGGACGCGTCGACCCGGCTCGGCCTCGCCATCGGCAGCCCCGTCGTCGGCTTCGCGATCGACCACTCCAGCCCCGCCTGGGGCTTCGCCGCCTCGGGCATCGGCGCGCTGATGATCGCGTCGATCGGCCTGCTGTGGCACCGGAAACGCGCCGCCGATCGCGTCCCCGCGATGGCGACGTCCGCTTGACGTCCGCTCAGGCGCAGACCTTGCGGAGCGCGTCGAGGCGTTCGAGGTTGCGTTTCGTCCACGTGGCGATGACCCCGGCGTCCTCGATGTGCTCCTTCTGCACCTGGAGATAGGAGTCGGCCATCCCGGTCAGCGCGTTCTTGACGTCCTGCTGCTGCACATTGCCCGCCAGCTCACGCAGGCGGCGTTCCTTGTCCAGCGCCCGTTCCTTGAGCTTCGCCGGATCCGGGTTGAGGTCCGCGAGCCCGAGCGCCTCACCGCACGCCTTGACCTTGTCCGCGGTCCGGCCCGCCGAATCGGCGGCGGAATTGACCTGATCGGCCGCCGAGTTCACCTGGTCGCAACCGGCCAGCAGTACCGCGGCCGCGGCGAGCGCCGCACCGATTCCCCACCTCTTCATCCACCCAGGCTACCGACAAAGCCGTGAAGGCCTCCTTCACAGCGCTGAGCGCTGTGAAGGTGGGCCCGTCGCTTATACACCAATCCCAGCCCACGAGAC
>NZ_JBHYJW010000031.1:0-105656 GCF_042741125.1 Amycolatopsis sp. NPDC058986
CCCCGCCCTCTTTGGGGGTGAGCGGCCCCCCTCCCCCCCCCCCCGCCACATTCGGGCGCATGAGCCGCAGTGTCACATGTGGACGGCTGCCGGGGCGCCTTCCGGGGCGGCGGCGGGCTTGCCCGGCCGCAGCATCAGGCCGGTGATGACACCGCCCGCGAGGAAGATCACCGCGGCCCAGGTGAACGCCGTCGTGTAGCTGTGCACGGCGGCTTCGGCCGCGAGCTGCTGCGTCGGCTGCTTACCCGCGATGAACGACGTCGCGGCGTTGCTGGCCAGCGTGCTCAGCAGCGCGGTGCCGATGGAACCGCCGACCTGCTGCATCGTGTTGACCGCGGCGGAGCCGACACCGGCGTCGTGCGGGTCGACGCCGAAAGTCGCGACGCTCATCGCGGGCGCCATCGACAGGCCGATCCCGAGGCCCATCACGATGAGCGGGCCGAGGACACCGTTGGCGTAGGTGCTCTGCAGATCGATGGCACTGAGCCAGAACAGCCCGAGCGCCGCGATCACCATGCCGGTCGGCACCAACGGCTTCGCACCGATGCGCGGCAGCAGGACACTCGTCGCGGTCGTCGCGGCGAACATCAGCGAGGCCACCATCGGCAGGAAGCCGACACCGCTCTGGATCGGGGTGAACTTGAGGTTCAGCTGCACGTAGAACGTCAGGAACAGGAAGATCGCGAACATCCCGATGGCGAGCAGGAACATCGCGATGTACGAGGCGCCGCGGTCGCGGTCGAGCAGCACGCGCAGCGGCAGCAGCGGATGCGCGACGCGCGTCTGGAGCCAGGTGAACACGGCGAGCAGCGCGACACCGGCGGCCAGGAAGCCCCACACCGACGCCGAAGACCACGAGTTGTGCTCCGCGTTGGAGAAACCGTAGACGACGGCGAACAGACCCGCGGTCGCGGTGATGGTGCCGGGCAGGTCCAGCTTCGGCCGCGGACCGTCGGATTCCTGCTTGCGCAGCAACAGCAAACCACCGACGAACGCGACGACCGCGAAGATGATGTTGACGAACATGCACCAGCGCCAGTCGAGGTACTGCGTCAGCACACCCCCGAGCAGCAGCCCGACCGCGGCACCCCCACCGCCGATCGCGCCGTACACCCCGAAGGCGCGTCCGCGTTCCTTCGGGTCGGTGAACGTCGTCGTCAGCAACGACAATGCCGCCGGCGCCAGCAGCGCGCCGAAGACACCCTGCGCGGCCCGCGCGACCAGCAGCAGTTCGATGCTGGACGCCGCTCCCCCGAGCGCCGACACCGCCGCGAACCCCGCCAGGCCGACGAGGAGTGCGTTCTTGCGGCCGAACAGGTCCGCCAGGCGTCCGCCGAGCAGCAGCAGACTGCCGAACGCGAGCGCGTACGCGGTGACGACCCACTGGCGGGCGTCGTCGGAGAAGCCGAGTGCGTGCTGCGCCGAGGGCAGCGCGATGTTCACGACGGTCGCGTCGAGCACCACCATCAGCTGTGCGATGCCGATCACCGCGAGGATCAGCCAGCGTCTGGCGTGATGCGGGTTGGCGCTGTGGACGTCCCCCGGTGGCGCGGCGACAGCGACGGATGACTGAGTCATCGAAAGGTCCCTTACGAATAGTGAGCAACGAAGCTATGTGGAGTAACCGTCTCCCCTTACGCCGATCACGGTACACAAGAACCGGAGGGACTGCCTCAACTTAAGTGTTAAGATGGGACACATGGCACGGGACGCTGCTCCCGCCGCACCGGCGCGGCCGCTGCGGCGTGACGCTGAGCTCAATCGACGGCGCATTCTCGAATCCGCGCGCGAGGTCTTCTCCCAGCGCGGGCTCGAAGCCACCCTCGACGACATCGCGCATCACGCCGGAGTCGGCGTCGGCACGGTGTATCGCCGGTTCCCCAACAAGGAACACCTGGTCGAGGCCATGTTCGTCGATCGGCTCGAAGAGGTCGGCACGATGGCCGAGGCCGCTTTGGCCTTCGAGGACCCCTGGGAAGGCTTCCTCGACTTCGCCTGGAAAACGGTCGAACTGCATTCGAGCGACCGCGGCCTGCGCGAGGTCATGCTGTCCAAGGCGTTCGGCCGCGAGCGCGTCGCCGAAGTGAAAAGCCGCCTGGTGCCCTTGGTCACACGGCTCATCGAACGGGCGCAGGAGTCGGGTCAGCTGCGTGCCGACTTCTCCCCGACCGACATGCCGATGCTCCACCAGATGATCGGCGAGGTCATCGAGTACACCCACGCGATCCAGCCCGGCGTCTGGCGGCGCTACTTCGCGCTGATCCTCGACGGTCTCCGCGCCGAGCCGGGCCGCGCCACCGACCTGCCGCACGGCCCGATGTGCATCGACGACCTCGACGCCGCCGCCTGCGCATGGCGTCCTCCTCGCCACGGCTGATTCCCCGATCCGGTGAACAAGCCGGGATCCCGACGTCCGCCTCCCGCACGGACACTGCTGCCCGCGTGGTCATGAGACGGGGTACAGGGGAGGTACGCGGGTGGCGTCCTACAGCGTTCCGGCGATCAAACGGCTGCAGCTCGGCAAAGAGCTGCGAGCATGGCGGGAACGGGCGGGGCTGACGCTCGAACAGGCCAGTGCCGACCTCGATTTGTCGACGAGCACGTTGTCGCGGATGAAAAAGGGACAGAACAGGATCGAAGGCGTGGCCGCGGACAGCTGCCCGGCTCTGGAAGTGGAAGCGGTCTCAGTCGCAACTTCGAGGTGACCTCGGTTCCTCGTTTGTTGCAGACCGAAGACTACGCTGCCGCATTCTTCGCGAAGAGCGGCACTCGGGAACGCAATCGCAACCTCAACGTGCGCGTGCACCGCACGAAACGACTCCGTGAGGAAGATCCCCTCGTCCTTTACGTTCTCATTGACGAAACCGCCCTCACCAGGAAGATCGCCAAAAGCAGCGTGGTTGTCGCGCAGTTGCTGCACATCATCGAGATCTCCGAGCTGGACAATGTCACCGTGCAGGTGATCCCAGATGCTGCGGGCGCACATGAGGGGCTGCGCGGGGCCTTCTCGATTCTGACCTTTCCCCCGGACACGATCGATGATCTCGGCTACGTCGACCATGCGGGAGGCAACCTGCAGTTGGTCAAAGCTCCGCAGGTCGCAGAGCTGGCACGGCGATTCGCCAATCTGAGTAAGATCGCACTCGGCGAGCAGGAGTCACGCGAACTCCTCTTGAAGCTCGCCGACCACGTGAGCACATGAGGTGAAGCGGTGGACCTGAGTCGGGCAAACTGGTTCAAGAGCAGCCGTAGCCAGGGCGAAAACACCGCCTGCGTCGAAGTGGCCATCGCCTCGGGAGCGGTCGCGGTCCGTGATTCCAAGGACCCGGACGGCCCCGCGCTCACACTGTCCACCGGCTCGTGGCGCCCCTTCGTGACCTCGGTGAAAGGTCTCTGAGCACAGCCCTCACTCGCTGGGGATGACGGCCCACATCACGAGGTAGATCAGGAACTGCGGCCCCGGCAGGATGCACGACAGCACGGCGAGCAGCCGGACGACGCCCGGCGAGATGCCGAACCGTTGCGCGATCCCGGCGCACACCCCCGCGATCATGCGGCCACGGCGCGGCCGGGTCAGCTTCTGCGGCACGGGAGTACTCACGTCGTCACATCCTTCGTCGTCGGCGGCACTTCCGCCGTACAACACCAGTTCACCAGCGTGAAGCCGCGTTCGCATCAGGCAAGAGACGGACTCATCCCTTAGGGGGCCGGCCGTACCGCTCGTCCACTTCGCCGCGGGTAATTGCGCACATGGGGTGGCTTTTCCCGCACCACAAGTGATACTCACTCCCGGTGCCTTGGATCAGCCGACTACTGGCCCTTGCCCTGAGCGGTACCGTTCTCGTCGCCGGATGCGCGAGACCCCAGGCATCGCCGGAGCCCCCGACGACAGCGCCGTTGACCGCGGTCAACGCTCTCGGCGATTTCGGCACCATCGACTACTGCAGCCTGCTCGACCTGCCGAGAGTGACCGGCGCGGGACAGGTCGCGCAGCCGCCCGGCCCGTCCTTCGAGTGGTGCCGCGCCCAGCTGACCGAGAACAACGTCCACCGCGTGGTGATGATCGGCCCGCTGTCCACCGACGTCGACCCGAACCTCAAGCCGTACGACTCCTACATCGGATCGACGCCGTCCGGGGTGAGCGTCCAGCAGTCCGCCTTCAACACCGACACCACCTGCACCCGAGTGATCACCTTCGCCGACGGGATCCGCCTCAACCTGTCAGTGACCGACGTCACCACGCCCGGCCCCGCCGACGCGCGCTGCGCCAAGGCGGACGCCGCGGTCGGCGGCGCGCTCGCCGCGATCACGGCGGGCAAGGTGGGCAGGCTCGCGTTCCCGGACAAGTCGTGGGGCCGGGTCGACCCGTGCCCGCTGATCGAAACGCACGACCTCGACGCCGCGAGCGGGCCGGAAACCAAACTGGCGCCGGCGCTGTCCGGGCACAGCTGCATCCGCGGCAAGGTGAGCCTGCGGCTCTCGGTCGACCAGGCCGCCGCGCAGGGCCCGACCGAAGCGCTCGGCGGGCGCGAGGCTCGGGTGAGCACGTCCGGAGCGTTCTGCACGGTCGACACCGCGCAAGGACCACCGGGGCGCAGCGAGAAGGCCGAACTCATCGTCGTCGAGACCGCGGGCGACGCGAACGACGCCACGTGTGCCGCCGCCCGCTCCGCCGCCGCCGTCGTGTTCCCGAAACTCCCCTGACCTCGTGTCAGGCGAGTTCGGTGTTGATGATCGCTTCGACGAGGACCTCGCCGTCCGGGGTCAGTGTGATCGTGCCCCGGCCGGGGTCGACGTCGGCGAGGCCGCGCGAGGCCAGCGCCGAGAATCGTGAAAGCCACGGCTCGTCGAACAGCGAACGCCCGAAGCGGCGGCGATGCAGCGCGTCGTCCAGCGGGCGCAACGTCGTGAGCGCCATCTTCACCGCGCGCGCCTCCTGCGCCCGTTCGCTGAACCGCGTCGCCGAGCCGAGCGGGATCCGGCCTGCCTCCACTGCCTCCGAGTACCGCTGCCAGTGCACATCTGTGATCGCCTCCGACGCGCGGCAGCTGGAGCTGCCACCGAGCCCGATCGCGACCTCGGCCTCCTGTTTGTCCTGGTCGACCATGATGGCCTTCCACTTCTCCGGCTGCCCGCCGCGGGCGAAATACATGGTCGGCCACTCGGTGTACCCGTTGCCGCGCAAGCCTTCCGTGAGGATCTCGCGCATCTGGTACTGCTCCCCCAGCGTCGGCCAGTGATGCCCGCGCCCGGCCATCCGGTCGCGGTAGTCCGGCAGCTGCCACGCCGCGGGCTGGACCCCGGCGACGCCGGTTCGAGTGTCCGAATAGGACTTCAGGTGCAGCTTCGTGCAGACCACCGCGGTCGGCGCCAGCTCCAGCACGACGTCCAGATCGCGCCGGACGCTGTCGACACTCTGATCGAGCAGGCCGTACATCAGATCGATGCTCACCCACTCGAACCCGAGCTTCTGCGCGTTGCGGACGAAATCGGCGCACATCGCCGACGTGTGCTCGCGTCCGCACAACTCCAGGACGTGGTCGTCGAACGACTGCACCCCACTCGACAGCTTCGTGCAGCCCAGTTCGGCCAGCAGTTCCAGCTTCTCTCGCGTGAACGTGCTCGGGTCGCCCTCGAACCGGATCGTCGTGTCCGGGCCGAACACGAAGTTCTCGCGGTAGAAGTCCAGCAGCCGCCGGATCGCGTCGGCGGACAGCAATGACGGCGTACCACCGAAAACGTTGAACTCGCCGATCGGCGCCTTCGCCAGGTTCGGCACCTTCGCCAGCCACAGCCGGGCCTCGCGGATGTTCCAGTCGACCCACTGCGAGGCCTTCGTGTCGGCGACTTCGGGCTCGCCCTTGACGAGCACCACCGGGTACTGGCAGAAGCGGCAACGGTAGGCACAGGTCGGGATGTACGACCACAGATGGATCGGCGCGGTGTCCGCCAGTTGGGCGTCGAGGTCGGCCAGGAACTTCTCCGGAGCGTAACCGATTTCGTTGCCAGGGAAGACATGTGCGCCGAACGGGTCCTCGGTGACATAGTCGAGTAGATGCCGGTTGACGGGATCGGCCAACGCCTTCTGGACCGCGGGCACGGGCGCCGACGGGTCGATCGCCAGCAGGGATTCCAGCGCGTCCATCAGAACACCCCGCCGTTGCCGAAATAGTCGTGCGCGTCGCCGGATTCCCGGTCCTCGCAGTAGTAGCGCACGAATTCGGCGAACCGTTCCTCCGGGACCTCGGCGAGGCACGGCGGAAGGGGCGGCGGGTACCCGATGTCCTCGCCGACCGTGGCACGCAAACGGGCGAAGATCTCCTCCCGGAATTCGAAATACAGCCGGAACGACGGCGTCTTGTACGAGTGGATCGGGGTGAAGTCCCGCAGCCGCGTCTCGTCGGTGATCTCGGCGATCCGCCGCCGCAGGCGCCGCGCCAGGTCGGCACCGAAGAACTCGACCACCCTCGCGTCGTCCAAAAGGGACGGTGTGAGCAGCACCGGCAGAATGGTGTTCTTGGGCGTGAAGTCCTTGATGGAGAACTCCCACGCTTGCTGCGCTTCCTCCGCGGTGAGGTCGACCTCGCGATCCACCACCGGGTCGTCGACGCGGATGTCGCGCATCACGATGGTGCCGCCCGAACCGTACGCCGTGCCGGTGATGACCTCCTCGATCGCGTGGTTGACCCGGCGCGGGTTGATCTCGACGCGGGAGAGCGGCGCGTAGCCGATGTCCTCACCCGAAGCACGGACCTTGATCCCGAAGTCCCAGTCGTCGGAGAGGTGGTTGACGAACTTCCCGTCGCGCAGCTGGTAGAAGATCTCGACGCCGCCGACGGCCTCGTAGACGTCGCGATCCACCGCGAATCCCTTGCCGTCGGGGAAACCGCCGAACAGCGAGAAGGTGACCTCGCGGCAGCGCAGCGTCCGGTCGATCGCGTGCCACAGGCGCGGCCGGTGCGTGAAATGCTCCGGTTCGTAGTAGTAGTTGCAGACCCCGATGGCTTTCTTGTCCGACTCCATCGCGACGAAGAGCTGCCACAGCCAGTCCGGTGCGACTCGGCAGTCCGCGTCGGCACCGACCAGATAGAACCGGCCTTCGTCGGCGGCGGCCCGGCGCCTGCTGCGAGCGGCGGCGAAGTCCATTCCGGTGCGGCGGGCACACGCCGGGCCCTGTTCCGGTTCGGGGACGAGGTGGATCGCCAGGTCCGGATGCCCGGCGGTGAACCGGGCGACGACTTCGGCGGTGTCGTCGGTGGAGTTGTTGTCCACCAGCACGATCTCGTACAGCGAACGATCGAGGAGCGCGCCGTCGGCGTCGCGCTGGTCGTAGAGCGAGTCCAGCGCCGACGGCAGGTTCGCGGCCTCGTTGAACACCGGGACGACCACGCTCATCCGGACCCGATCGCCCATCGGTGCGGGAAGCAGGCGATCCACCAGTTCCTCGGCACGGTCCCGGCCGATCCGGCGTTCGCCCAGCCGGAAGTTGTGCTCCGCCATCTCCGCTCGCTTTCGCTCGTCGGTCAGGAGTTCCGCCACTTCGTCCACAAAGGACTCGGCGGGCAGGTCGTGTGCGGTGATGTCCAGTACCGGCGCGCGGAAGCCGTGCGATCCGTACACCGTTTCGTACAGCTCGTAACGCGTACTCAGGTACGGAACGCGGGACGCG
This sequence comes from Amycolatopsis sp. NPDC058986, assembly GCF_042741125.1. NCBI lineage: Bacteria > Bacillati > Actinomycetota > Actinomycetes > Pseudonocardiales > Pseudonocardiaceae > Amycolatopsis > Amycolatopsis sp. NPDC058986. The sequence goes on from NZ_JBHYJW010000031.1 coordinate 7,670, forward strand.
ATGGCCTCGCCGATCGGGTTCCCGTAGCTCTCGTAGTCGTAGGAGGTCAGGAAGGACATGACGGTCGCGTGCGCGAGCAGGTCGCGGACGGAATACCCCTCTGCCGACGGGCTTTCCCGAGGCGCCAGCCGTCCGCCGAACACCACTCTGCCCCGCACTCCCAGTTCTTCGGCCAGTGCCGTGAGCCGCGCGTACTCCTCCGGCGATTCGCCGGTATCTCCGGCGACGAAGAGCCATGCCTCGACGCGGCTTCCCAGCGCGGCGAGCAGACGCAGGTCGCGGTCGATGCGTTTCTGCCGGATGATCCGGGTGCATCGGGCGATCAGCGGAACGTGCCCGGGAATCCCGAACTCGGCCCGGAATCCGGCGTTGCGTGACGTGATTTCCGCCGTCGCGTGGGTGAACGTATTGGGTAACACGGTGATATCGCGCAGGCCCGGCACCCAGTCGAGCATCTGATCGCGTGCCCTGGCGTGCAGGACGACATACTGAACGAACGGTGAATTCCGGGGCGCGACCGTGCCCGGATACGGGAACTCGCCGTATTTTCCCGTTCCCGGTTCACTCTGCCACATCAGATCGTGGTCCCGCCACACCACGAACCGGCCGAGTCTTCTGCTCGCACCGTATTCCTCGATGGCCCGATACAACGCCTCGGTGTAGACGACGTTCTCCGGCAGCGTTCCGTTCTCCACGATCACGAAGGACACATCCAGCCGTGCCCATTCATCGAGGATCAGGCGTCTTAGCTGGTCCGCCAGGAAGTCCACACGCTCGTCCCGGCAACCGAGGCCGGTCATCAGCTCGGTGACGAGGTCCGGACCGTAGCCTGGCAGCCGCTCGATTCCGGGTACCCGGCTCAGTTCGACCCATTCGGGCAGTTGCCGCTGTTCGTCCCGGTACGGCCGGAAAAACGCGTTCTTGTCGGCCTTGACGTCATAGCCGAGGTCGAGACAGATACGGAAACCACGATCCCGGAATATCCGGGCGGTCTTGACGAACTCCACGACAAGACCGGAGATCGGCGCGGCGTCGAAAGAAATTCCCCATAAAGTCGCCATCCCCGCCGATGATACCCAGCCGGGCACCTCCGGAAAAGGTCCGTGAGTGCCACATTGAGGGACTCTGAGTCCCTCAATGTGGCATTCACGGACAGCCGCGACGGACTACTCCGAATAGGTGAGGTTCTTGCCGGAGGAGGGGTCGAACAGCTTGATCTTGTCGGCGTCGTACCAGACTTCGAGGTCCGCGTTCTCCGCCGCGGCCGACGCCGCCGAGAGCCGCGCGACAATCTGCGCGCCGCCACCCGGGACGTCGGCGGAGCCGCTGTCCTCGGCCAGCTCGGCCAGTTCCGAGGTGGTCGCCAGCTCGCCCTCGACGGTGAAGTGCGCGAACTTCTCCGAGCCCATCGACTCCAGGACATCGACGTGCGCGGTGAACGACGCGCCCGAGGACTTCTGCGCCGCGTCGAGCAGCGTCGCGTCCTCGAAGTACTCCGGCCGGATGCCGACGATGACCTCGCGCGGCGCGTCGGCGCCCTCGACCAGCCGCCGCACGCGGTCGGTCAGCGGGATGTCGCCGAGCGCGCTGCGCGCGGCCCCGTTCTCCAGCGTCGCGGGGACGAAGTTCATCGACGGCGAGCCGATGAACCCCGCCACGAACAGGTTCGCCGGGTTGTCGTAGAGGAACTGCGGCGAGCCGATCTGCTGCACGTAGCCCGCCCGCAGCACCACGACGCGGTCGCCCAGCGTCATGGCCTCGGTCTGGTCGTGCGTGACGTACAGCGTCGTGGTGCCGAGCTGTTTCTGGATCTTCGACACCGAGGTCCGCATCTGACCACGGAGCTTGGCGTCCAGATTGGACAGTGGCTCGTCCATCAGGAACGCCTTGGGATTACGGACGATCGCCCGCCCCATGGCGACGCGCTGCCGCTGACCACCGGAGAGGTTCGCGGGTTTGCGGTCGAGGTGCTGGGTCAGGTCGAGGATCTTCGCGGCCTCGTCGACCTTCGCCCGCACGGTCTTGTCGTCCACTTTGGCCAGTCGCAGCGGGAAGGCCATATTCTCCCGCACGCTCATGTGCGGATAGAGCGCATAGGACTGGAACACCATCGCGATGTCGCGGTCCTTCGGGGCCTTCTCGTTGACCCGCTGACCGTCGATGCGCAGCTCGCCGGAGGAGATGTCCTCCAGCCCGGCCACCATGTTCAGCGTGGTCGACTTCCCGCAGCCGGACGGCCCGACCAGGATGATGAACTCGCCGTCGGCGATCGTCAGGTCCACTTCGGACACGGCGAGCGCGCCGTCAGGGTACTTCTTGGACACCTTGTCCAGAACGATTTCCGCCATGGCCTTACCCCTTCACCGCACCGGACGTCAGCCCCGCCACGATGCGACGCTGGAAGAACAACACGAACAGGATGATCGGAATGGTGATCACGACCGCGGCCGCGCTCACCTGCCCCGTCGGGTCCTCGAACTGCGAGGACCCGGTGAAGAACGACAGCGCCGCCGGCACCGTGCGCGACGCCGTGGTCGACGTCAGCGAGATGGCGAACAGGAAGTCGTTCCAGCAGAAGATGAACACCAGGATCGCCGTGGTGAACACGCCCGGCGCGGCCAGCGGCGCGATGACCTTCCGGAACGCCTGCGCCGGCGTGGCACCGTCCATTTTGGCCGCCTTCTCCAGTTCCCACGGGATCTCCCGGAAGAACGCCGAAAGCGTGTAGATCGACAGCGGCAGCGCGAACGTGATGTACGGCAGGATCAGGCCTGGCCAGGTGTCGAACAGGCCGAGGCTCCGCTCGATGTTGAACAACGGGGTCACCAGCGACACCTGCGGGAACATCGCGATCAGCAACGACATCCCGACCAGCAGCTGCTTGCCGGGGAAGTCGAGCCGGGCGATCGCGTACGCCGCCATCGTGCCCAGCGCCACCGCGATCACGGTGGCGATGATCGCGATGCCGATCGAGTTGACCAGCGCCCGGATGAACTCCGTCGTCTGGAAGATGTCCGCGTAGTTCTGCCAGGTCCACGAATTCGGGATGAAGCTCCCGTCGGTGATCGTGTCCTTCGTCTTGAACGACAGCGACACCACCCACAGCACCGGTACCAGCGCGAACACCAGCACCAGGATGTCGACGAGTCCCCATTTCACCTTGCGGCCGGTCGTGACCGCACCTCCGATGGCCATCAGCGCCTCCCCCCAGTATCCGAACCCGGCGCCGCTGTGCCGAACACCTTGATGAAGATGAACGCGATGATCGCCACGGTCAGGAAGATCAGCACGGCCATCGTGGACCCGATCCCGAGGTTGAGCCCCTTGACCAGGTTGTTGTAGGTCTGCATCGACACCGACGACGTGTCCTGCGCGCCGTTGGTCAGCACGAAGATGTTGTCGAAGATGCGGAACGCGTCGAGCGTGCGGAACAGCAGCGCGACCAGGATCGCCGGTTTCATCACCGGCAGCATCACCTTGGTGAACCGCTGCCACGCCGTCGCACCGTCCATCGCGGCGGCCTTGAGCAGATCGTCCGGCACGAGCGCGAGACCCGCCATCAGCAGCAGCGCCATGAACGGCGTCGTCTTCCACACCTCGGCGCCGATGATGATCAGCAGCGACGGGACCTTTTCGGTCAGCAGAGCCGAATCCGGCGCGATGAGGTTCGCGAGGTACCCCGTCTTCGGCGTCCACGCGAAGTACCACGAGAACGCGGCGACCACGGTGACGATGCCGTACGGGATGAGCGCGACGGTCCGGATCAGGCCCCGGCCGACGAGCGTGCGGTGCATGATCAGCGCGAGCGCCATCCCGAGCACGAACTCGATCGCGACCGAGACGACCGTCAGCACCATCGTGGTGCCGAACGCCGTCCACCAGTACGAATTGGACAGTACGGCCGCGTAGTTCGCGAGGCCGACGAACTCCTTCTGCGCCGGGAAACGCAGGTCGTAACGCTGCAGGGAGAGCCACAGCGAGTACACGATCGGATAGCCGGTGACGGCGATCATCACCAAGGCCGCGGGCGCGCACAGCAGCAGGCCCAGCTTGCGCTCGGCCTTCTTGCCTTCGGACAGGACGGGCTTGCCCTTCCTGGGCGCCGCGGTGTCCACAGTGGATGTTTCTTGCACGGTCACGGGATCACTCCCTTCGACTGGAGGGCGTCGTCGAGTTGCTCCCGCAACTTGTCCGCGGTCTTCTGCGGGTCGATCGCCGAGGGCGGGGAAAGGATCTTCGACATGACGGTCGAGGCGTTCTGGTACGCCGGGGTGAGCGGGCGCAGCGCCGCGTTCTTCAACGCCGTGAGAATGCTGTCCCGCATCGGGTACTTCGCCGCCATGTTCGGGTTGTCGCCGCTGACGGGCTTGCTCGGATCGACCGGGGCATCGTCGTGGTAGACCGACTCGATCGTCGGCGGGACGCCGTCGTTGATCGCCGAGAACTTCTGGCTTTCGGGGCTGCGCAAGCACAACGCCGCCTCGAAGGCCTCCGGCTTGTGCTGCGAATACGCGCTGACGGCGAAGTCGACGCCACCGATCGTCGTCTTCGCGGGCGTGTTCGGATCGGCCTGCGGGTAGACCGCCCACTTGAAGTGGCTGACGTCCTGCGGCTTCTCCTTGGCGTAGGAGGCGTAGACGAACGGCCAGTTCAGCTCGAACGCCGCGGTCCCGCGCTGGAAGGCCTGCCGGACATCGTCCTCTTTGGAGTTCGTCAGCGACGGGTCGGTGATCCCCGAGGAGGTGACCCGCTTCAGCAGTTCGAGCGCCTTGACCGCGCCGGCGTCCATGACCACGGACTTCCCGTCGTCGGACAGGAGGTGCCCGCCCATCGACTCGACGAGCGTGTTGTAGATGACCACGAGGCCTTCGTACTGCGCGCCGGTGAACACGATGTTGTGCGGTTTGCCCTGCGCCTTGAGCTGTTCGGCCTGGGCGATCATCTCGTCCCACGTCTTCGGCGGGTTCGGCGTGACGCGGTCGTCGTACCAGAGCAGCTGCACGTTGGTGTTCTTCGTCGCCCCGTAGAGCTTTCCGTGCCATGTGGCGGTTTCCAGCGGCGCCGACAGCACGCCTTCGGTCGCCTGCGCCTTGTGCTCGCCGGTCCACTCCTCGACCCAGCCCGCCTCGGCGAACTCCGGCACCCAGGTGATGTCGAGGCCGAGGACGTCGAGCGAGCTGTCCCCGGCGGCGAGCCTGCGCACCATCTGCTCGCGCTGGCCGTCCGAACCACGCGGGAGCTTGTTGTAGACGATGTTGTAGCGGCCCGCGGCCTTGGCGTTGCAGTTGTCCACGACCTGCTGGAAGTGGTCCTCGGGTGCTTGGTAGACGTTGATCGTGACGCCCCCGCCGCCACCGCAGCCCGCGAGCAGCCCCGCGGTCAGGGTGCCGGCGCCCAGCAGGGCGGTGGTGCGGCGTCCGGGGGACCGTCCCCGGATACGCGCGGTGATCCTTTTCCCCATGAAAGGCCTCCTCGCCCCGCGCACGCCGGAGGCCGCGACGCGTGGCAGGCACCGCGACGAGCTGAGGCAGACCCGTGCCAGCACACCGACGTGCTAGTACTCGGGCGACGATGGTGGAGTTCCACCGCCGCCCGACTGGTGTCGGACAACTTATGCCCGGCGATCAGTGCTCGCAAGCAGTATCGGTAACGATTCAGCCCACCGCGGCGTGAAACGCCGGGCAACCCCTGGAATCCCGCTCGGAAGAGGGGTTGCCGGTCCGGCGCCGAATGGGGTAACGGCGTTACTTCTGGGAGCCGAGGGCGAGCTTGGCCAGCAGTTCGCGGCCGCGTTCGGCGGTCCTCGGCTGGCAGAGGACGTCGTACCGGCCCGCGACGAGCTGGCTGGCCGAGGAGAAGTCCCGGCGCCCGCGCGACATGCTGTACCCGATCGCGGCGAACATCAGCCCGGACAGCACCCCGAGCACCAGCCCGGTGAGCAGCTGCAGCGCGAACCCCTGGTTGACGAACAGGCCGAGCAGCAGCCCGGCGAAGAGCCCGAACCAGGCGCCGGACACCGCGCCGGTGCCGAGCACGCGGCCCCAGGTGAGCCTGCCGATGACGCGCTCGACGAGCATCAGGTCGACCCCGACGATCGTGACATCGCCGACCGAGAACTCGCTCTCGGCGAGGAAGTCCACCGCCTGCTGGGCCTCGCCGTAGGTCGCGTACGACCCGATGGGCCAGCCGGTCGGCGGCGTCGGCAGCCGGGGCATGCCGCCTGCCTGCCGCCCGCCACCGCCGAAAGGTCCAGTCACCATCATCACCCGCTCGTCCGCGCTCGGTAGGTCCCCCATCTTGTCAAGGAGGTGCGAACCGTGCCTACCCGACGTACGGACGGGGGTACCGGAGTGTGAGATATCCCGGGTGCGTGCTGAAGGACGCCTTCGGTGCGTTGGGGGTGCTGAAGGACGCTTTCAGTGCGTTGAGTGCACTGATGGCGTCCTTCAGCACCACGCCCCGGTCAGCCGCGGGACTTGTATTCGCGCAGGAGGCCGCGGCTGATGATGGTTTTCTGGATTTCGCTGGTGCCTTCGCCGATGAGCAGGAACGGGGCCTCGCGCATGAGGCGTTCGATCTCGTATTCCTTGGAGTAGCCGTAACCGCCGTGGATGCGGAAGGCGTCCTGGGTGACTTCGGCGCAGTACTCGCTCGCGATCAGCTTGGCCATCCCGGCCTCGACGTCGTTGCGTTCACCGGAGTCCTTCAGCCGCGCGGCGTTGACCATCATCAAATGCGCGGCCTCGACCTTGGTCGCCATCTCGGCCAGCTTGAACGCCACCGCCTGGTGCTCGGCGATGGCCTTGCCGAACGTCTTGCGCTGCTGGGCGTACTCGACCGCGAGCTCGAACGCGCGGATCGCGATCCCGCACGCGCGGGCGGCGACGTTGACGCGGCCGACCTCGACCCCGTCCATCATGAACGCGAACCCCTTGCCCGGCGCGGCGCCGAGCACCTTGTCCGCGCCGATGCGGAAGCCGTCGAACACCGCCTCGGTGGTGTCCACGCCCTTGTAGCCCATCTTGTCGATCTTGCCCGGGATCGTCAGCCCCGGCGCCACCTCGCCGAACCCCTCCGGCTTCTCCACCAGGAACGTCGTGAGGTTCTGATGCGCTTTTTCCGCGCCCTCGTCGGTCTTCACCAGCAGCGCGATCAGGTTCGACGAGCCACCGTTCGTGAGCCACATCTTCGAGCCGTCGATGACGTAGTCGTCCCCGTCTCGCCGCGCCCTGGTCTTGATCGCCGCGACATCCGAGCCCAGATCCGGCTCCGACATCGAGAACGAGCCCCGCACCTCACCGGTCGCCATCCGCGGCAGGAAATGCTGCTTCTGCTCCGGCGTCCCGTGTTGCTTGATCATGTGCGCCACGATGAAGTGCGTGTTGATCACGCCGGACACGCTCATCCAGCCGCGCGCGATCTCCTCGACCACCAACGCATACGTCAGCAGCGACTCGCCGAGCCCGCCGTACTCCTCCGGAATGGTGAGCCCGAACAGCCCCATCTCCTTCATCCCCTCGACGATGTCGGCGGGATAGGTGTCGGAATGCTCCAGCTCCTGCGCGTGCGGAATGACCTCCTTGTCCACGAACGAACGAACCGTGGCAAGGATCTCCGACTGCACATCGGTCAAACCGGCGGTCTGGGCGAGGCGGGCCATCGCAGCTCTCTTTCTCCGACAGGAGGGGGACGCCGGCTCCCGGCGCTGGGTTACCGGTGAGTATGACGCGAAACCCGGCACCCTGCTATGAGGGTGCTCACGCTCACCCGGCCGGGAGCTACGCTGACGGGTCGCGAGAGGGTGAGGGAACGATGACCTATCCGCAGGACCCGTACGGGAGCCAGCAGCCGCAGTTGCCGCCGGGACAGCAGCCGCCGACCTACGGCCAGCCGTATCCCCCGGCTTACGGGCCGCCCGTCCCCTACGGCTACTACGGCTACGGCCCGATGCCGCAGCAGGAGCAGGGCATGGCGATCGCGTCGCTGGTGTGCTCCCTCATCGGGATCGTCCTTTGCGGACTGACGTCGATCCTCGGCATCATCTTCGGCCACGTCGCCTACAGCAAGGCCAAACGCGGCGAAGCGGGCGGCCAGGGCATGGCGCAGGCCGGGATGATCATCGGCTACGTCACGGTCGGGCTCTGGCTGATCCCGTTCGTGCTCTGGATCATCTTCGGCATCGCCTTCCTCGGCGGGGTCGCCGGGACGCGCTGAGCCCGCACCGGCACGGGCGTTACCGTTAGGGCCCGGCGAATCAACACCAAGGGGACAGCCCATGAGCACCACACCCGACCCGCAGGACCGGCCCGAACAGGCGAAGCCGTCCTACGAGCCGCCGGCGACCGCTGATCCCGCGCCGTACGAAGCGCCGTCCACCGCCGAGCCCAGCTCCTACGAGCCACCCGCGACGGCCGACCCCGCACCGTTCGAACCGGTCGTCCCGCTCGACATCCCGGTCGCGAACATCCCGGGCGCCGAGCCACCGGCGAGCCCGCCGCCCGCCGCGGACGCTCCCCCGGCGGACCCGTTCGCCCCACCCGCCGCGGACACCACGCCGCCACAGGCGACGCCGTATCCGGGCGCGGCCTACCCGCCGCCTCCCCCGCCATACGGAACGCCGTACGGCCAACCCGCCTACGGCCCGCCCGCGCCGTTCGGCGTCCCGCCGATGGGTTCGGCGCAATCGCAGGACAACGGCCTCGCGATCGGCGCGCTGGTGTGCTCGATCCTCGGGTTCTGCTCGTGCGTCACCGCGCTGCCCGGGCTGATCATGGGACACATCGCGCTGGCCAAGGCCAACCGCGGCGAAGCGGGCGGGCGCAGCATCGCGCTGGCCGCGGTCGTCGTCGGCTACGTCATCGTGGCGCTCTACATCGGCTTCCTCACCACGATCATCATCCTGGGCGTCAACGGAAAGCTCGACAACTAGTCCGCGGGCCGCGGGGTCACGACGTCGGATTCCTGGGGCAGTCTCGGCGCCGGGGCACCGTGGCCGTTCGCTTCCGCCGCGGGCGGTTCCGGTGCGGGCGCCTCCTTCGCGGGCTCGGTCGCCTTCAGGGTCTGCGCGTCGAGGAAACGCAGCAGTTCCACCGGGAAGGGCAGCACCAGCGTCGAGTTCTTCTCCGAGGACACCTGCACCACGGTCTCCAGCAGCCGCAGCTGCAACGCCGAGGGCGTGTCGGCCATCGTCGCCGCGGCCTGCGCCAGCTTGTGCGAGGCCTGCAGTTCACCGTCGGCGGAGATGACGCGTGCGCGCCGTTCCCGCTCCGCCTCGGCTTGCCGCGACATCGAGCGCTTCATCGCCTCCGGCAACGCCACGTCCTTGATCTCGACCCGGTCGATGTGGATGCCCCAGCCCAGCGCGGGGCTGTCGATCATCAGCTCGAGGCCCTGGTTGAGACGTTCCCGGTTGGACAGCAGATCGTCGAGGTCGCTCTTGCCGATGATCGAGCGCAGCGAGGTCTGCGCGACCTGGCCGACCGCGGAGCGGTAGTCCTGTACGTTTACGGCCGCGACCACCGGATCGATGACCTTGAAGTACACGACAGCGTCGACCCGGACGGTGACGTTGTCGCGGGTGATGCCGTCCTGCCCCGGCACCGGCATGGTCACGATCTGCATGTTGACCTTCTGCAGGTGATCCACGAACGGCACGAGCAGCGTGAGTCCCGGCTCACGGACGCTCGCCCGGACGCGGCCGAAGCGGTAGATCAGGCCGCGTTCGTACTGTTTGACCACGCGCACGCTCGCCGCGAGCCAGGCACCACCGGCGAGCACGACCGCGCTGAGGATTCCCATCAACATGGCAGCTCCGTTGGGTCGCTCCCCCTCCCCGAGAGTACGCCCGGGCGCCGATGGGGGAAATGCTCTTGCCCCCGGCTGGCAGGCTGGACGCGTGATCGAGATCCCGCCGGAATTCGCCGCTCAGGTGCCGTCCGTCCTCGGGGACGAGGGTGTCGCCTGGCTGGCCACGGTGCCCGAGCTGGCCGCGCGGTACGCCCGGAAGTGGGACCTGACGTTCGAGGGCGCCGCGATGCACGGCTACGTCGGCGTCGTCCAGCCCGCCCGGCTGCCCGACGGGACACCGGTGGTGCTGAAGCTGGGCTTCCAGGACGAGGACACCGCCGACGAGCCGCTCGCACTGTCCACATGGGCCGGTCGAGGCGCGGTTCTGTTGCTGGACAACGCATCCGACGACGGCGCGCTGCTTCTCGAACGGCTGGACGCCACCCGGACGCTCGACGGCGAGCCACTGGACGAAGCCGTCGGGATCATCGGCGGGCTGGCCCGGCGGCTGGCCGTTCCGGCGCCGCCCCGGCTGACCCGGAACCTGCGCGACGAAGCGGGGCGGCTGGCGGAGGATCTGCCGGAGGAGTGGGAAGAGCTGGGGAGACCGTTCCCGCGCGAGTTCGTCGACGCCGCCGTCGAGGTCTGTCGTTCGCTCGGGCCTTCTTCGGCGAACTTGCTGGTGAACGAGGACCTGCACTTCGAGAACGTGCTGGCCGGACAGCGGGAGCCATGGCTGGTCATCGACCCGAAGCCGCTCGCGGGCGATCTGGAGTACGGCGTGATTCCCTTGCTGTGGAACCGGTTCAAGGAGTCCACTCTGGACGATCGGCTGGCGGCGATCGTCGCGGCCGCCGACCTCGACGCCGAGCGCGCGCGGGCGTGGACGCTCGTACGCGGCGTCCAGAACTGGCTTTGGCTGATCGAGGACGAAGACGACGATTCCCCCACCGCGCCCGCGCCGATGATCACGCGATGGGCTCTCGCGCGAACCGCCGGATGACCCGCTAGCCTTTGCCCCATGGCCCCAGTGAACAGGGTTTTCGCGGCTCAGTTGGCTGGTCTGCCGGTTTTCGGGCCCGACGGCGAGTCGATCGGCAAGGTCCGTGACCTGGTCGCCGGCCTGCGCCTGGACCAGCAGCCGCCGCGCATCCTCGGCCTGGTCGTGGAGCTCGCGACCCGCCGCCGGGTCTTCGTGCCGATGCTGCGGGTGACCGCGATCGAGCCGACCGCGGTGACGCTGGCCACCGGATCGGTCAACATGCGGCATTTCCACCAGCGCCCCAACGAGGTCCTGGTGCTCGGCCAGCTGCTCGACGCGCACGCGACGCTGCCGGGGTCGCAGACCAGGATCACCGTCGTCGACGCGGCGATGGAGCCCACCCGCACCCGCGACTGGGTGCTGGCGAAGCTGGCGATCCGGGAGCGCTCCAGCAGGCTCGGCCTCGGCAGGCGGCGGTCGGCGATGCAGGTGCTGCCGTGGTCGGAGGTGGCCGGGCTCGGGCTGACCGACCTGTCCGGCCAGCCACAGGGCGCGGGGCAGCTGCTCATGCTGTTCGACACCATGCGCGCGGTCGACGTCGCCGCCACCGTGCGGGACCTGCCGCTGAAACGCCGTCACGAAGTCGCCGACGCGATGGACGACGAGAAGCTCGCCGACGTGATCGAGGAACTGCCGGAGGACGACCAGAAGGAGCTGCTGTCGTACCTGGCCGAGGAACGCGCGGCCGACATCCTCGAGGCGATGAGCCCGGACGACGCGGCCGACCTGCTGGCCGAGCTCGCCCCCGCCGAGCAGAACAGGCTGCTGGAACTGATGGAGCCGGAAGAGTCCGCGCCGGTGAAACGGCTGCTGGCGTACTCGTCCGACACCGCGGGCGGGCTGATGACGCCCGAGCCGGTGGTGCTGGCCCCGGATTCCACGATCGCCGAAGCGCTCGCGCACATCCGCAACGCCGAACTGCCCTCGGCGCTCGCGACGATGGTGTTCGTCTGCCGCCCGCCCTCGGCCACTCCGACTGGGCGCTTCGTCGGTGTCGTGCACTTCCAGCGATTGCTGCGCGAGCCCCCGGCCGAACTGGTCGCGAGCGCCGTCGACACCGGGCTGACGGCGCTGCGCCCGACCGCCCCGCTGGCCGAGGTGACCCGCTACTTCGCGGCGTACAACCTGGCGTGCGCGCCGGTCGTGGACGCCGAGGACCACCTGCTCGGCGCCGTCACCGTCGACGACGTCCTCGACCATCTGCTGCCCGAGGACTGGCGCGAAACCGGCCTGCACGATGTCACCGGCGACAGTGCCGCGGAGGACGACGACCATGAGCACGAGGAGGCGGACCGTGCCTGAACTGACCGGCAGGCGGCGGCTGGACCAGCCGCGCAGCCAGACGCGGTTCCGGCTGAACATCGACCCGGACTCGTTCGGGCGCTTCACCGAGAAGATCGCGCGGTTTCTCGGGACCGGGAAGTACCTTTTCTGGCAGACGCTGATCGTCATCGTCTGGATCACGCTGAACCTGGCGGCCGTCTCGCTGCAGTGGGATCCGTATCCGTTCATCCTGCTGAACCTGGCGTTCTCGACGCAGGCCGCCTACGCGGCGCCGCTGATCCTGCTGGCGCAGAACCGCCAGGACGACCGCGACCGCGTCTCGCTGGAGGAGGACCGAAACCGGGCCGCTCAGACGAAGGCCGACACCGAGTACCTCGCGCGGGAGCTGGCCGCGCTGCGGCTGGCCGTCGGCGAGGTCGCCACGCGCGACTACCTGCGTAGCGAACTGGACCGGCTGCGTGAGGACCTCGACAAGCCGCGCAAGCCGAAATCCAACCGGGACAAACAGAGCAGCCCTACCGGTACGTAACATGGGCTGGGTGACCAGTACACAGCAGCTCCCCAGCGTCGACGACGTCCGCAACGCGCTGAAGGACGTGTACGACCCGGAGATCAAGAAACCCATCACCGACCTCGGCATGGTCAAGGACGTCGAGGTGGGTGACGACGGGGTCGTCAAGGTCGGCATCTACCTGACCGTCGCGGGCTGTCCGCTGAAGGCGACGCTGACCAAGGACACCACCGAAGCGGTGGCGAAGCTCCCCGGAGTGCGTGACGTCCGCGTCGAACTCGACGTGATGAGCGACGAGCAACGCGCCGAGCTGCGGAAATCGCTGCGCGGCGACGCCGCCGAGCCGGTCATCCCGTTCGCCCAGCCGGGCTCGCTGACCAGGGTGTACTGCGTCGCGTCCGGCAAGGGCGGCGTCGGCAAGTCGTCGGTGACGGTGAACCTGGCCGCCGCGATGGCCGAGCGCGGGCTGTCCGTCGGCGTGGTCGACGCGGACATCTACGGCCACTCGATCCCGCGCATGCTGGGCGCGCGGGAGAAGCCGACCAAGGTCGACACGATGATCATGCCGCCGCAGGCCCACGGCGTGAAGGTCATCTCGATCGGCATGTTCACCCCGGGCAACACGCCGGTCGTGTGGCGCGGCCCGATGCTGCACCGCGCGCTGCAGCAGTTCCTCGCGGACGTGTTCTGGGGCGACCTCGACATCCTGCTGCTGGACCTGCCGCCGGGCACCGGCGACATCGCGATCTCGGTGGCGCAGCTGATCCCGAACGCGGAGATCCTGGTGGTCACCACCCCGCAGCAGGCCGCCGCCGAGGTCGCCGAGCGCGCCGGGGCGATCGCGCTGCAGACGCGTCAGCGGGTGGCCGGGGTCATCGAGAACATGTCGTGGCTGGAAACGCCGTCCGGGGAACGCATGGAGGTGTTCGGCTCGGGCGGCGGGCAGACGGTGGCGGACTCGCTGTCGAAGTCGGTCGGCTCCGAGGTGCCGCTGCTCGGCCAGGTCCCGCTCGACCCACGGCTGCGCGAACAGGGCGACGCCGGGACTCCCCTGGTGCTCGCCGCGCCCGATGCCCCGGCGTCGGCCGTGCTGCGCGAGGCGGCGTCGAAGCTGACCGTCCGGGCGCGTGGGCTGGCCGGGATGATGCTCAACGTCACCCCCACCGGGCGCCGCTGAGCTCTCTCCGACGTGCACGGTGCGACCGCGGTGCATGAGCCGCCCCGGGAACGGGAGCGGGGGACCTTTGCTATCGCCGGGGCGGAGCAGGGGACCTTTACTATCGTTAGTTGTGCTCAGCACACAAGCGTGAGTAAAGGTCCCCTGCTCCCCTCGGGCGGGTCAGGACGCACTGAAGGCCGCCTTCAGGGATCTCAGGTCCCTGAAAGTGGCCTTCGCAAGAACTGAGGCGGAATCAGGTGGCGTCGGGGTCGACTGGGGGACGTTCGCCGGGTTTGAGGGGCTCGGCCTGCGGAGTGCTCGCGGCGGGAAAGCCGTTCGGCTTCGCGGAGCCGTTGGTGCCGTTCACACCGTTGGTCCCGTTCACGCCATTCGTCCCGTTGATGTCGTTCTTGAAGCCGGTGATGCCGAGCGGGTCGCTGTCGCCGTCGAACAGGTGCTGGGTGACCACGCGCTTCGGGTCGAAGTTGCGCAGGCCGCGCAGATCTTCCAGGGGTTTGCGCAGCTGCTCGAACTCGGGGCCCATCTCCTCCCGGAGCTGTTCCCGCGCGCCACTGGCGAACTCACGGACCTTGCGGACGCTCTTGGCCAGCCAGGAGGCGGCTCCCGGCAACCGTTCGGGGCCGAGGATGAAGAGGCCGGCGATGATGATCACGAGGATCTCGCCCCAGCCGACACTTTCGAACACCCGTGAACCTCCGGCGTCGGTGACTACCCGCCCAGCGTACCTGCGCGGAACCCCGCTCCGGCAGCCCGCGGACGAGTCCTCTGTCAGTCCGAAACCAGCGTCACGTCGACGACCAGTGACGCCCCGTCACGCACTACCTGCACGGGCACGACCTCGCCAACGTTGTGCGCGCGGACCGCGACGATCAGTTCGGCGGAGTCGCGGACCAGCTTGCCGCCGATCTTGGTGACAACGTCGCCTTCCTTGATGCCCGCGTTCGCCGCGGGCCCGCCCGGCGCCACGTTCTTGACCTGGGCACCCATCGTCTTGGACCCGGCCACCGTCGAGGACGCGTTGATCCCGATGTCGGCGTGCGCGACCTTGCCGTCCTTGATGAGCGCCTTGGCGATCTTGATCGCGTAGTCGCTCGGGATCGCGAAGCCGATGCCGATGCTGCCGCCGTCCTGGCCCGACGACCGGATCGACGAGTTGATCCCGACCAGCGCACCGGTCGAGTCGACGAGCGCGCCGCCGGAGTTGCCGTGGTTGATGGCGGCGTCGGTCTGGATCGCTTCGTAGGTGACCGGCGGCGCGCCATTGTCGCCGCCCGCGGTGATGGGGCGGTTCAGCGCGCTCACGATCCCGGCGGTCACCGAGTTCTGCAGCGCCAGCGGGGAGCCGACGGCGATCACCGAGTCGCCCACCTGCAGGTCGGCGGACTTGCCGATCTGCAGCACGGTCGGATTGGTCACACTGACCTTCACCACCGCGAGGTCGGTCTTCTGGTCCGCGCCGACGACCTTGGCCTCGGTGCGGGTGCCGTCGACGAACACCGCGGTGATCTTCACGGCCTGGTCCGCGACCGCGGAGGAGATCACGTGTTCGTTGGTGAGCACGTAGCCCTGCGGGTCGATCACGACGCCGGAGCCCTCTTCGCCGGAATTGCCGCCGGGTTTGAACACCTCCAGCGAGACCACGGCCGGGGATACCCGCTTGGCGATGTTCGCGACCGAGCCCGCCGGCCGCTCCTTCGCCGCCTCGGCCTCGGAAATCGTCGCCGTACCGGTGAGCTCGCTCCCGGTGTCGGCGATCCACCAGCCGATCAGCCCGCCGACCGCGCCGACGAGCAGCGCCACCACACCCAGCAGCGCCAGTGCCTTCGGCTGGACACGCCTGCCGAACAACACCTCGGGCAGGCTCAGCAACGCACCCGCGGGACGACGCCCCGGCTTGTCCTCCGCCTCGGCCTGCTCCGCCGGACCGGCCAGCACCGCGCCCGCGGCGGGATCACGCCACGGATCGGACGTTTCCGTCCACAGTGGAGGTTCGGTGCCACCGTCGGAGCCCGCCGGGGCCTCACGAGGCCGTTCCAGGACCACGCCTTCGGCACCCGGCGGACGCCGGAATGCCTCGGCGAGGGATTCCGGCGTGGGCGGGGCGAGATCCAGCGGCGGCGTGGTCCTGCCGTTCGTGGTGCCGGGCGTGTACAGCTTGTCGAAGGCGCCGTCGACGCCGTGCGGCCGCCCGAACGTGGCCGCCTGCGCCGGATCGACCGCCGGGCGGTCCAGCGGGCGCGGGGCCAGCCGATCCTCGCCAGCCGTACCGGACTGGGGCGGGTGCGTGTTCGGCTGCTGCTCGGTCATCATTCCCCGGGGCTCAAGATCGGTGGCTGGGCGTGACGATACCCAAGCCTCGGGCACCGAGTCTGCCGAAACGGCAGTGAAATGCCTGTCAGCGCCTCATCGTCAACGCCGTCAGCGTGCCGCGGCGGGCGCGTGCGCAGCCGGTGCGACCGGGGTCACCGAGGTCGGCGCCGGGGTCGGCAACTGCGACGACGGGGCCACCGCCATCCGCGCGGGCAGCAGGTTCGCGTTCTGCGGCGCCTTGCTCGCCGGATCCGTGCCCGCGTCGCTCCCGCTGTCCCCGGAGGTCCCGACCAGCGCGAGCGCGCTCAGCACCAGACCGGAGACGACCACACCGGCCCCCTGTGCCGCCCGCTTCCGCGCGCCGCCCATGCGGCCGCCACCCAGGACGTTCGGGGACTGGCCCAGCGGTGCCGCCGAACCGATCGGCGCCGTCCCGCCGAGCACACCGGTCTCCCGTAGCCCGGCGACCCTGTCCGGACGCTGGATCGCGACGAGCTGGCCGTCGGCCGTGACCGCCAGGTTGTCCGGGGCGCTGGGCAGCTCGGTCTGCTCCGGGATGGCTCGGAGGCTGGCCAGGAATCCGGCCGACATCGAGGGTTCCCCGGCGCGTTTGACCGCGGCGACCACCTGCCGCTGCGCCGTGACGTCCGCCGCGCAGCTCGCGCACCGCGCGATATGGGCGGCCGCCCTGTCCATCGCCCCGAGCGACAGTTCACCGTCGACGAACGCGACTACGGCGTCGGGCAGGAGATGCGACTCGGGCAGGCCCCAGCGCGGTGCGGTCATACCGACACCTTCGCAGATTCCTGGGCCACCGCGCGACGACGCTCCAGCGACGCGCGCAGCGCCTGGCGGCCGCGGTGGATCCGGCTGCGCACGGTGCCCAGCTTGACACCGAGCGTCGCGCCGATCTCCTCGTACGACAGGCCTTCGACGTCACACAGCACGACCGCGGCACGGAACTCCGGCGGCAGCTCGTCGAGCGCGGCCTGCAGGTCCGGGTCGAGGTGCGTGTTCGAGTACACCTGCTCCGGGCTCGGGTCGTCGCCGACGATCCGGTCGGTGTCCTCCGGCAGCCCCTCCATGCGCACTCGCGAGCGGCGGCGCGCCATGTCGAGGAAGAGGTTCGTGGTGATGCGGTGCAGCCAGCCCTCGAACGTCCCCGGCTTGTAGGAGGCCAGCGACCGGAAGACCCGGATGAAGGTCTCCTGCGTGAGGTCCTCGGCGTCGTGCGTGTTCCCGGTGAGCCGGTACGCGAGCCGGTAGACGCGGTCGGCGTGTTCGCGCACGACCTCGTCCCAGGACGGGGGCGTCCATGCCGCCTCCCCCTGGTCCGGCGAACCGACTGTCACCGGCTTGACCTCCGGCATGTCCGAAACGGCGTTCTGCATCGGCGGAGCAGGCACCTCCATCAGCGTGTCTCCCAACTACTCCACCCAACGCGGGCCATCGGCACGGTGTTCCCGTATCTACGAGACTGAGTCTGTCGTGTCTCCTTATGGTTCTAGTGAGACGAGACTGAGAACTATCTGAGAAGTCGCCAGCGGGCTTACCAGGGAGTCTGCGCTGATTTATCGACAAGCAACGCTAACCTCCCTGCGTGAACTCCGGGACGCATGCGGCCTCGGCGACCGGTCCCGCCGAGACCGAGTACGTCGATGGGTACCTGCCCGATGACGAGGTACTGGCCGCCGCGCGGGCGCGCGCGGACGAGCTCGGTTGCGAGCCGCTGAGCCCGGCGGCGGGCGCGACCTTGGGTTTCCTGGCCGCGACCCTGTGCGCGAGGGCCGTGGTGGAGGTGGGCACCGGTACCGGCGTGAGCGGCCTCTGCCTGCTCCGCGGGATGGCCGCGGACGGCGTCCTCACCTCGATCGACATCGAACCCGAGTACCAGCGCGCCGCCCGGCGGACGTTCACCGAGGCCGGGCTGCCGCCGGGCCGCTCCCGGCTGATCATCGGCCGCGCGCTCGACGTCCTGTCCCGGCTGACCCCCGGCGGCTACGACCTGGTGTTCGTCGACGCCGCGAGAATGGAGTACCCGGGCTACTACGAAAAGGGCGTCGCGCTGCTCCGGCGGGGCGGGATCATCGCGTTCCACAACGTGCTGGCGGACGGGCGCATGTTCGACCCGGCGCGGCGGGATCCCGAGACGATGGGCCTGCGGGAGGTCGCGCGGGCGATCCGGGAGGACGAGCGGCTGGTGCCCGCGTTGCTCCCGGTCGGCGGGGGGCTCTTGGTGGCCGCCGCCAGCTGAGCGGTGCGTCTGACCTGCGAAAAGGGAGCAAGGGACCTTTGCTATCGTCCCTTGGCCTGCCAACCATTAGTGCACTAACGAACGTGAGCGAAGGTCCCTTGCTCCTGTCCGGCCGTCGCGCGCGAGGTCCGGGTGGCTCCGGTGGCGACCGCGAGCACCGCCAGCAGCAGCCAGACGGCGACCGCGCCGATCAGCCACGACCAGCCGGCATGCCCGTAGACGTACCCGCCGACAGCGCCGCCGACGCTGCTGCCCAGGTAGTACGACAGCGTGTACAGCCCGGACACCTGCCCGCGCGAGCCGTCGGGCGCCTCGGCCGCGGCCCAGCCGTTCGCGACGGCGTGCGCGGAGAAGAAGGCGGCCGTCAGGACGACGAAGCCCAGCACGACCAGCGGTAGCCAGTCCGGCAGGGTGAGGGCGGCCCCGACGAGCGTCAGCAGCAACGAACCGATCAGCGCGCGAGTCCGGCCGACGCGGGCGATCAGACGCCCGGCGGCAGCCGAGGACACCGAGCCCAGCGCGTAGGCCAGGAACACCAGCGACGCGATCGCGGGCGAAAGGTCCAGCGGCTCGCCGGTGAGACGGAAGCCGGCCGCGTTGTACAGCGCCACGAACGCGCCCATCGCGAGCAACGCGACCGCGTACTGCGCGAGCAGGACCGGACGCCGCACCGCCGTCGCGAGCCCCGAAGCGACCTGCCGCAGCTGGTTCCCGAGGCCCCGCGAAGCGATAGCAAAGGTCCCTTGCTCCCCTGACACCCGGTGTGACGTCCGGGGCAGGGTGACCACCGTGACGGCCGAGCACAGCAGGCTGACCCCGGCGACGACATACATCGCGCCGCGCCAGCCCAGCGCGTCGGCCGTGAAACCGCTGGCCAGCCTGCCGAGCATGCCGCCGATGGTGTTCCCCGCGATCATCGCGCCGACAGCGGCGGCGACGCCCGCCTTGCCGAGCCGTTCGGCCAGGTAAGCGGCAGCGACACCGGGGAAGCCCGCGATCGCCACACCCTGCAGGGCACGTACGACCAGCATCGCCGGGTACGACGGCGCGAGCGGTACCAGCAGACCGAAGACCACGGAAAGGATCACCGAGCCGAGGATCATCGGGCGGCGGCCGATCACCTCGGACAGCACCGCGATCGGCAGCACCGCGATCGCGAGCGCGCCCGTCGCGACACTGACCGCGAGCGACGCGCTTCCCGGATCGAGGTGGTACTCCACGGCGAGCTGCGGCAGCACCGGCTGCGGCGCGTAGAGCAGGGCGAACGAGGAGATCCCCGCCGCGGCGACGGCGATCTTGACCCGCCGGGACGTCTTGGCGGAAGACACTGCGGAGCGCGCTGCGGTGGTCACACCCCGGAAAGTAAGCCCGGCTAATCAATACGTCCAATACGTCCATGGCCCATAATCCATGCGATGGAGTATGAAAGCCTGACTGCCCAGCTCGCGCCGCAGCTGCTCCTGCTCACCACGCTCCGGAAGACGAGGAACATCACACGCGCGGCGGAGCTGCTCGGCGTCCCGCAGCCGACGGTCAGCAGGCGCGTCGCCGCGCTCGGCGAGTCGCTGGGCACGCCGCTGACCGTCCACGACGGACGCGGGATCCGCCTCACCCGGGCCGCCGAGCTGCTGGCCGAGGCCGCCGAACGCGCACTGGCCGACGTCGAAGCGGGAGCGCGGCGGGCACGCGAGGAGATCGACCCCGAGACCGGGCACGTCGTCCTCGGGTTCCTGCACCTGATGGGCCGGTCGATCGTGCCCACGATGCTGCGCGACCACCGGGCCCGGCATCCGCGCGTCCGGTTCACCCTGGTCCAGGGCTCGCGGCAGGACATGCTCGACCGGCTCATCGACGGCGAACTCGACCTCGCGCTGATCGCCCCGCTGCCGGACGACCCCACGCTGGCCTCGGTGCTGCTCGCCGAACAGGAGATCCTGCTGACCGTCCCCGCCACGCACCGGCTCGCGCGGCGGTCGAGCGTGCGCATGGCGGAACTGGCCGACGAACAGTTCGTGCTCCTCGAACACGGCTACGGCCTGCGCCGCATGACCGACGAGCTGAGCGCGGCCGCCGGGTTCACCCCGCGGATCGCGTTCGAGGGGCAGGAGTCCGACACCGTGCGCGGGCTCGTCGCGGCCGGGCTCGGCGTCGCGCTGCTGCCCCGGTTCGAACCGGGCACGCCCGCCGGGGTCGCGGAGGTGCCGCTGGTCCCGCCGGTGCGCCGGACCGTCGGGCTCGCGTGGCGGGCGCACGAGCAGCTGCCACCCGCCGTCGCCGGCTTCCGCGATCACGTCCTGACCGCCGCACCCCTGTTCTGACCTGCGGTTTCGTCGCCAAACGATAGCAAAGGTCCCTTGCTCCCGCCGCCTCCCAGCGCCGGGCCGTGAAGGCCTCCTTACCGGCGCTCAACGCCGGTAAGAGGCCTTCACGGACTTTGGCTCACGTGTAGGAGGCGGCGAGTTCGACCAGGGTGCGGGCGGCGAAGCCGGTGGCGCCGGGGACGACGTCGTCGTAGGTCTTGTCCGCTCGCGCGGGGCCCGCGATGTCCAGGTGCGCCCACGGCAGGCCGGCGGTGAACTCGCGCAGGAATAGCGCCGCGGTGATCCCGCCCGGGCCGCCCGGCGCCTGGCGCACGTCGCCCAGCTCGCCGCGGATCAGCTCGGCGTAGTCCTCGGTCAGCGGCATTCGCCACCACGCCTCGCCGACCCGCTCACCGGCCGAAACGACCCGCGAAGCCAGCTCGTCGGACGACGAGAACAGCCCGCCCGTCCGCAGGCCGAGCGACACCTTCATCGCGCCGGTCAGCGTCGCGACGTCGACGACGGCGTCCGGTTTGAAGCGCTTGATCCCGTACGCCAGCGCGTCGGCCAGCACCATCCGCCCCTCGGCGTCGGTGTTGCCGACCTCGGTCGTCTTCCCGCCGTAGTGCCGGACGATGTCGCCCGGCCGGTACGACGAACCCGAGACGTGGTTCTCCGCGGACGGCACCAGCGCGGTGACCCGGACCGGAAGGCGCCGCGCCGCGATCGCCCGCACCGCGGCGATGACCGCGCCGCCGCCCGCCATATCGGTGCGCATCAGGTGCATCCCGTCCGCCGGCTTGATCGACAGCCCGCCGGTGTCGAACGTGATGCCCTTCCCGACCAGCAGCAGATGGGCGGACGCGCCGCGCGGCCGGTACTCCAGCTCGATCAGCCGCGGCGGGCTCGCCGACCCGCCGCCGACCGCGAGCACTCCGCCGAAGCCCTGTTCCGCCAGCCACTTCTCGTCGCGGACCACGACCGTGAGCCCCTGCTCCGCGCCGGCGACCTTGGCCGCGGTGTCGGCCAGCCAAGCCGGGTTCTTCACGTTCGACGGCGTGTTCGCCAGATCCCGCGCGAGCGCCGACGCGGCAGCGAGATCGCGTACGCGCTCCACCAGTTCCGTGTACGCCGGGACAGCCCGCTCGTGTCGGGTGAGGATGCGGAAAGAACGCACCGACGGCTTCGGGTCATCGGACGTCACGGAGAACCGGTAGCCCCCGAGCAGCAGGCCCATCGCCAGCGCTTCGACGTGCTCGCCCGACGCCTCCTCGGGCAGCTCGACCTGCACCGCGCGAAACGCTTTCTCACCGCTCTCGACGTCCGCGGCCAGCGCGGCGTCGACGGCACGTACCAGCACGGCGCCCGCCTTGCGGTACTGCTTCGGCGAACCGTCACCGACCCCGGCGACCCAGCGCGGGCCGGAACCGGGCAGTTCCCGCACCTCGCCCGCCTTGCCGGTGACCCGCAGGCCGCCGAACTCCGGCGTCTGATCCTCCTCCCCCGGCGCCGTGATCAGCAGCACCGTCGGGGCACCGCGCCGGGGGCCATCCGAGACCTCGATCTCGGGCAGCTTAGTCGGAACAGGGGGTAGCGGGTTACGCACAGTGAGCAACCTCCGGGTGCAGAGGAACCACGACCCCGGCCTCCGAGGGAGACCGGGGTACGTCGGACGGACGGGATTTCGGAGCGAACTAGCCAGTGACCTCCTGCAATGCGGCGCCGAGGTCCTTCGCTTCCTCCGCGGAGAGTTCGACGACGAGGCGCCCACCACCCTCGAGCGGTACGCGCATCACGAGGCCCCGCCCCTCCTTAGTCACTTCGAGGGGACCATCTCCGGTCCGGGGCTTCATGGCCGCCATAGCGTGCTCCCTCCGTCTCAACCGGCGCGCCCGGGTCGCGCTCGTGAAAGCCAGCCGGGTCTGTTGTCCATTGTCCCTCATCAGCGGGCGGGCGCGAACGCGGACCGATCTTTTGCGGGGAGCATCGGTGCTGGTATGCCGCCCACGGGACTGAAAGACTCCCCCTGACCGCTTTCGCCGAAGGAGTTTCCGTGACCACATCCGAGGTTCTGCTGACCGCCGACGCCGACGGCGTGCGGACCCTGACCCTGAACCGGCCGCAGGCGTACAACTCGCTGACCGTCGAGCTCAAGGAGACGCTGCTCGCCGCCCTGCGCGAGGCCGCGGCGGACCCGGCCGTCCGCGCCGTCGTGCTCACCGGCTCGGGCAAGGCGTTCTGTGCCGGGCAGGACCTGAAGGAGCACGTCGGGCTGCTCCAAGCGGGCGACCCCGCCCCGTTACGGACCGTGAAGGACCACTACAACCCGATCGTCCGCGCGATCGTCGACATGCCGAAGCCGGTCATCGCCGCGGTCAACGGCACGGCCGCGGGTGCGGGCGCCGCGTTCGCCTACGCCGCGGACCTCCGGATCGCCGCCGCGTCGTCGTCGTTCCTGATGGCCTTCGCCAACGTCGGCCTCGGCCCGGACTCGGGCGCGTCGTGGACGCTGCAGCGGCTCATCGGCTACGGCCGCGCCGCCGAGCTGATGCTCCTCGCGCGCACCGTCGACGCCGCCGAAGCGCTGAGCCTCGGCCTGGTCGGCGAGGTCGTCCCGGACGACGAACTGGCCGCGCGGGCCCAGGCCGTCGCCGCGAAGCTGGCCGGTGGGCCGACCGTGGCCTACGCGAAGATCAAGCACGTGCTCACCGTCGCCGCGGAGTCCACTCTCGACGAAGCGCTGGCCGCCGAGGACGCCGCGCAGGCCGCGCTCGGCTCCACCGCCGACCACACCGAAGCCGTCGAGGCCTTCGTCGCCAAGCGCCGACCCAACTTCCAGGGCAAGTAGCGCGAGTGCCGTTAAGGCCACCTTACGGGCGTCAGACGCCCGTAAGGTGGCCTTACGGCACTTCAGCACGCACGGAAGCAGCCTTTGACGTGGTCGTCGACCATGCCGGTGGCCTGCATCAGCGCGTAGCAGGTCGTCGGGCCGAGGAAGGCGAAGCCGCGCTTCTTCAGCTCCTTCGCCATCGCCTTCGACTCCTCGGTGATGGCCGGGACGTCCGCCATCGTGCGTGGACGCCGGTGCTTCGTGGGCGCGAACGACCACAGCAGATCGTCCAACGGCCTATCGAGCGCGGCGATCGCCCGCGCGTTCGTGATCGCGGCCTGGATCTTGGCCCGGTTCCGCACGATCGACGCGTCCTGCATCAGCCGCTCGACGTCGTCATCGGTGAAGCGGGCCACCGCCGACGGCTTGAACCGCCTGAACGCCTTCCGGAACGCCTCCCGCTTGCGCAGGATCGTGATCCACGAAAGCCCCGACTGGAACGATTCGAGGCACAGCCGCTCGTACAGCGCGTCCTGCCCGCGCAACGGCACGCCCCACTCGGTGTCGTGGTACTCGGCGTAGTCCGGCGCCGAATTCCCCCACGAACACCGCGCGACGCCGTCGGTACCCACCAGCGAACTCATCGATCCCCCACCGAATAATCCTCCGCGAACCGCGCGAACCGGCGCAGCGACTGCTGCACCCCCAGCGCGAAAGCCGGGCGCACCACCGGCCAGCCGAGCCTGCCCACCAGCCCGAACGGCAGCCGCAGGTGCTCGGCCCAGACGAACGCCGAGCGGTTCGCGCCCTTCGCGACCACCTGGAACACGCCGGTGCCCTGCACCAGCGACCCCAGATGCCGCACCGAACACCGTACCGGCGGCTCCCAGCCGGTGATCTCCATGGTGTCGGTGAAGCCGATCCCGGCGATCCCGGTGAACGCCGCCAGCTTCGTCCCGACACTGCGGCCGTTGCCCTCGACGACCTTGACGCTCGTGCCCAGCATCCATTCGCCCTGGCGGGCCCAGTCGGTGAGCGCGAGCCAGGTGGTGCCCGCGGACGCGCCGACGTCGACCGACAGCACCAGGTCGGTCACTGAGCGCCCTCGTGCGGGGAAGACACCGCGGGCGCCGACTCCTCCCGCGCGGCCTCGAGCTGTGCCACCCGCGCCCGCAGCTCGTCCAGTTCGGTGCCGAGTCTGCGCATCACCCAGTCCACTTCGGACATCTTGTAGCCGCGCAGCACGAGCTGGAAGCGCACGTCCCCGACGTCGGCGCCGGTGATGTCCTCGGCGGGCAGCCGGGTCGGCGAGCTGCCGGGCGGCAGCGGCGCCAGCTCCTCACCCCGTCCGAACACGACGGCGGCGAGCAGGAACACCACGGCAGCCACCAGCAGCATGACTACGAGGTAGATCAGCGCGGTCGTCACGCCACGATCGTGGCACACCCACCCCAGGAACGTCGCGCGAGCACGACAAGACGCGCGCTCAGTGCCACCCAGGCCAGCATCAGCAACCCGCACGGCACGGTCAGGAACAGCCTGCCGGCGTCCACGATGCCGGTCGCGATGATCAGCAACGCGACCGAGAGCATGTTGAACTCGACGGCCACGACGATCAATCGCGCCGACATCCGCACGAGCCTGCTGCCGTCCATCTTCCGGGAATGCCACCGCATCCCGGCCAGCAGCCCGAGCCCGAGCACCGGCACGACGAACACCGCGCCGTGCGTGAAGTGGGCGACGAAGCCGTACCAGGACGGCGTCGGCGTATCCAGCTTCGTCCAGTCGCCGAACGTCAGAATGCGGGCCATGTCCCAGGCCAGCTGCATGAGCGGGACGCCGATGATGAGCTGCCACAGCGTGCGGATGCCCATCTGCATCCCGAGCTCGGCCTGGTACTCGCGGGCGACGACGCGGACAGGGCCGAACTCGGCGACGGCGCGATGCTCGGCCTCGGCGGCCTCCCAGCCACCGTCGCGGTAGGCCTCGGCGGCGTCGTGCAGCCCGTCGCGCGCCTCCGCCAGCAGATCCGCCTTCGCCGAAGCGGGCCCGGACAGCGTCCGGTCCAGCTCCGTGAGGTACCCCTCGATGCCCTGCGGGACATTGTGGCTCACGCCAGCCTCCGTGCCATGCGGGACACCCGCACCCGGTCGGCTGCCACCAGCAGCTTCGCGATTATGGCTCGTGCCAGCCTCCGTCACGCCCATGCGCCGCCTCCCAGCACTCCCCCGATGACCGTCGTGAACTCGTGCCATTCGGCACGTTCGGCGGCCAATGCCTGCTGCCCGGAGCGGGTGAGGCGGTAGGTGCGGCGCTTGCGGCCGGACACGACGTCCCACTCGCTGGCCAGATAGCCGGCCCGCTCCAGCCGCCGCAGCGCCGGGTACACGGTGCCGGTGGGCAGATCGAGCGCACCTTCGCTGCGCAGCTGGAGGGCCTCGATGATCGCGTACCCGTGCAGCTTCCGGCCGTCGAGCACGGCCAGCAGCAGTGCGTCGAGGTGACCTCGCAAGCTATCCGCCTTCATACCTAGGCAGTCTACTCATACCGACCCGGAGAGCGTATTCGCCGGACTTCCCCGGGACACCAGGGAAAATCCCCCATATCGACCCTGGATCATGCATTTGCCCGCTACATGTAGCCGCACTACGTATATAGTCCGGCGGCATGGACGCACTCCCGATCGCGAGACTCCAGTTCGCGACGACGACCTCCTTCCACTTCCTGTTCGTGCTGCTCACCTTGGGCCTGGTGACCCTGGTCGCACTGATGCAGACCTGGGCGAGCATCAGCGGCAAACCCGGGCTGCTGCGCATGACCCGGTTCTGGGGAAAGCTCTACGTGATCAACTACGCACTCGGTATCGCCACCGGGATCGTGATGGAATTCCAGTTCGGACTGACCTGGACCGGGCTTTCCCGGATCGCGGGAGACGTCTTCGGCGCGCCGCTCGCGATCGAAACGCTGGTCGCGTTCTTCGCCGAATCGACGTTCCTCGGGCTCTGGATCTTCGGCTGGGGACGGCTGCCGAAGTGGCTGCACCTGACGCTGATCTGGCTGGTCACGCTGACCGCGTACGCCTCGGCGTTGTTCATCATGGTGGCCAACTCGTTCCTGCAGAACCCCGTCGGCACCCGGGCGGAGAACGGCGTGCTGCGCTTGGCGGACTTCGGCGCGCTGCTGACGAACCCGGCACTCACCGCGTCGCTGCCGCACGTGCTCTCGGCGGCTTTGCTGACCGGCGGCTTCTTCGTCGTCGGCGTCAGCGCCTATCACTTCCGCAAGCGCACCACCGAAATCGAGTTCTTCCGCCGGTCGATGCGGATCGGCATGGTGGCCTCGTTCCTTGGCAGCCTGCTCACCATCGGCGCCGGATTCGGCCAGTTCCCCGGGCTGAAGAGCTACCAGCCGGACAAGCTGACCAGTGGCAACGCGGCGGTGGACGTGCCGCTCGGCTTCATGATCGATCTCGGGTTCATCGCGTTCCTCTGCTCGAGCCTCGGCCTCGTGCTGCTGTACCGCGACTGGTTCGCGAAGTCGCGGATCGTGCTGCGCCTGATGACGCACGGCATCATGCTTCCGTTCGTCGCCGCGATCCTCGGCTGGCTGGTCCGGGAGATCGGCCGCCAGCCGTGGCTGGTGTACGGGAAACTCCGCACCGCGGACGCCGTCGCCGGGATCCCCGCAGGCCAGATCCTGTTCTCCTTCATCGCTTTCACGCTCCTGTTCGCCGTGCTCGCGATCGCCGACTGGGTACTGATGTCCCGCGTCGCGCGCCGCGGTCCGGAGCGTGAAGAAGAAACCCCGGCGGCCTCGCTGCCGGCCGTCCTCAGTGGAGTGTGAGTCGTGGTGACCTTCTGGTGGTGTCTGTTCGGCCTGCTGACCTGCGGCTACTTCGCGCTGGCCGGCTACGACTACGGCGTCGGCATGCTGCTGCCCGCGTTCGGCGGCGACGAGCCGCGACGACGCCGGGTACTGGGCGCGCTCGGACCGTTCTTCCTGGCCAACGAGGTGTGGCTGATCGCCGCCGTCGGCGTCCTGTTCGGCGCCTTCCCGCATCTGGAGGAGCGGCTGTTCTCCGGCGCGTACGTCCTCGTCGTGACGCTCCTCTTAGGACTGGTCACGTTCACCGCGTCGGTCCAGCTCCGCTCGCGGCGCCCGGACGCGCGGCGCGGGACGTGGACGTTCGGGATCGTCGCCGGCGCGGCGCTGACCGCGGTGTCCTGGGGCCTGTTCCTCGGCAACCTCGTCCGTGGGCTGCCGCTGGACGCCGAGGGCAGGCCGACCGGTGACCTGCTCGCCCTGTTCCACCCGTACGCGCTGGTGTGGGGCCTCGGTTTCGTCGCGCTGTTCTGCCTGCAGGGCGCGGTGTTCCTGACCGTGCGCGGCCCGGCCGAGCTGACCGGACGCGCACGGCGGCTCGCGACGGCGTTCCTCGCGCCCGTGCTGGCGTTCCTCGTCGTCGCGATCGCCTGGGGCGCCTTCGCGATCGACGGCACCTCGCGCTTCGCGTTCATCGCGCCGCTGATCGCGCTCGTGGCGTTCGCGGTCACGGCCGTGGCACTGCGATTCAAGCGCCATCGCCTGGCGTTGCTCGGCGCGATGGCACTGTCCGCGGCGCCCGCGATCGCCGTTGGCACGATCCGGCTCCCGGCCGCGCTGGTGTCCTCTGTGGACAAGGGATACGCGCTCTCCGTCGAGGCCGCGGCCACGGCACCGGAGACGTTCACGGTGCTCAGCTACGCCGGGCCGGCGGCGGTCGTCGTGCTGCTCGTCGTGCAGTGGCTGACCTGGCGAGCCCACCGCGACCCGGTCGACGACCGTTCGCTGCTGCACTTCTAGGAGACGACATGCCACCGCTGCCCGGCCTGCGCCGGTACCTGATCTCCTTGACCTGCCTCGGTTCGCTGACGGCGGCCGTGGTCCTCGTCCAGGCCGAGGGCCTGGCGACGCTGCTCACCGGCGGCGGCATCGGCGTCCCGCTCGTCGTCGCGATCGCCGCGCGGGTGCTGCTCGTCGGCGGGCAGGGCATGTTCACCGGCCGGTTCACCGCGTCGGTCAAGGCCGGGCTGCGCCGTCGTCTGCTCGGCTCGGACGCCGAGCAGGCCGGCGCGGTCGCGACACGGATCACCAAGGGTGTCGACGCCACCGAGTCGTATCTGACCGGATACCTCCCGGCGCTGGTGACATCGGTGCTCGTGCCGCTCGCGGTGCTCGTCCGGCTGTTCACGACCGACCTCGCCTCGGCGCTGATCGTGACCGTGACCGTGCCGCTCGTCCCGGTGTTCGCCGCGCTGATCGGCCTGCACACGAAATCCCGCACCGAGCGGCAGTGGGACCTGCTTTCCCGGCTGGGCGGGCATTTCCTCGACGTCGTCCGCGGCCTCGGGACGCTGAAGGTGTTCGGCAGGGCCGGCGCGCAGGAACGGACCGTCCGGGAGATGGCCGTCGCGCACACCGACGCGACCCTGCGGACGCTGCGGGTGGCGTTCCTGTCCGCGCTCGTGCTCGAACTCGTCGCGACGCTGTCGGTCGCCCTGGTGGCAGTGCCGATCGGATTCCGGTTGCTGGAAGGCGGAATGACCGCGCATACGGCCATGCTGGTGCTTGTCCTCGCGCCCGAGGCGTATCTGCCGCTGCGGGCGGCCGGGGCGAAGTTCCACGCCGCCGCGGAAGGACTGGCCGCGCTGCGCGACACGCTCGCGGTGCCACTGCGCACGCCTCGGGCCGGAGCGCGGACGCGACGGCGCGGTGCGCCGGAGATCGTCCTCGAGCGCGTCAGTGTCCACTATGGAGAGCACCGCGCACTGTCCGAAGTGGATCTCTCGGTACCTGCGGGCGAACACGTCGCGGTGCTCGGACCGAGCGGTGCGGGGAAGAGCACGCTGCTGGCGGTGCTGCTCGGGTTCGTCACCCCGACGAGCGGGCGGGTCCTGATCGACGGCGTCGATCTGCGGGAGCTGGACCAGGAGGACTGGCTGGCCGACGTCGCCTGGGTCCCGCAGCGGCCGACGTTGTTCCGGGGCAGCGTCGAAGAGAACATCGCGCTCGGCCGCCCGGCCGATGTCGCCGCGGCGGCCAAGGCGGCGGCGCTGGACCAGGTCGTCGCGGGGTTGCCCGAGGGCTACCGAACCCGGATCGGCGAGCTGGGCGAAGGGCTGTCGTCCGGGCAGCGACAGCGCATCGGGCTCGCCCGCGCGCTGGCACGGACCGAGACCGGACTGCTGCTGCTCGACGAGCCCACCGCCCGGCTCGACCACCGGACCGAGGCCGCGGTGCTGAGCGCGACCCGCCGGATGCTCGACGGCCGGACCGCCGTACTGGTCGCCCATCGGCCCGCCATGGCAGAACTCGCGACGCGCGTTGTCGAGGTGCGCGCGGGCAGGCTGCGCGCAAGGGAGCTGGCGTGAACGTCTTCACGATGTCCATAAAGGACAAACTGCGGCTCGCGCGCGCCGGACTCGTCGCGGCCGGCGCCGAACTCGCGGGACTGGGACTGATGGCAACCGCGGCGTGGCTGCTCCTGCGAGCCGCCGAGCGGCCGCCGCTGGAAGCACTGACCGTCGCGATCGTCACCGTCCGCGTGCTGGCACTGGCGCGCGGCGGGCTGCGCTACGCCGAACGCCTGACCGGGCACGAGGTCGTCCTGCGCTACCTGGCGGACGTACGCGCCCGCGTGTACCGGGCGCTGCTGCCGCATCGGAGCGCGCGGTTCTCCGGCGGGGACATGGTGACCCGGCTGGTGTCCGATGTGGACGCTTTGCAGGACGGGCTGCTGCGCTGCGTGCTGCCCGCGTCGGTCGCGGCGTTCGCCGGCCTGACCACCACGGTGGTGGTCGCGACCGCGAGCATCGGCGCGGCCCTCGCGCTGGCCGCCGGGCTGGCTGTGGCCGGGATTCTGCTGCCGTGGCTGACGATCCGGGTCACCGCGCGGGCCGCGGAGTCGGCCGCACCGGCGCGGGCGGAACTGGCCGAGCGCGCCGTCGAGGTGGTCACCGGACGTCGTGAACTGATCGCGAGCGGAGCGTATCGATCCACAGTGGACACCGCGCACGCCGTGATCGGCGCACTCGCCAGGCGGGACCGGAGCACCTCGGCGCGACTCGGGCTGCTGACCGCGCTCGGTGTCCTCGTCCAGTTGCTGACGACGTCGGCCGTACTCGTTCTGTGTGACGGGGTTTCGCTGCCGTTCACCGCCGCGCTGACCTTGGGCACGCTGACGACGTTCGAGGTGGTCCTGCCGTTGATCGACGCCGCACGGCGCCGGCCGGAAGTACGGGCGTCTTCGGCGCGGGTGCGCGCGGTGCTCACCGAACCGGCGCCCCTGCCGGGCACCATGCCGCCGGGCGCCGGGCATTTCCGGCTTTCCGGCGCCGGGGTGCGGTATCCGGGCCGGGCGCCCGCGGTGTCCGGGATCGACCTCGACCTGCCGCCCGGCAAGCGGGTCGGCGTCCTGGGGCCGAGCGGGTCGGGGAAGACGACGCTGCTGCGGCTGCTGCTCGGCGCCGTCGAGCCGACCTCGGGGCGGGTCACCATGGACGGCCGCGCGCTGGACGGGTACGACCCCGTGCGGCTGCCGTCGGTCGTCTCGGGGGCGCTCGCCGACGCGCACGTGTTCCACGCGACCGTGCGGGAGAATCTGCTCCTGGCCAGGCCTGACGCCTTGGACGACGAACTGCGCGCGGCGTGCGACGTCGCCGGGTTCGACCTCGAACTGGACCGCTTGGTGGGCGCCGACGGCGACGCGTTGTCGGGCGGGCAACGTCAGCGGCTGGTGCTGGCGCGCGCCGTGCTGGCGGCGCCGCCGGTACTCGTGCTGGACGAACCGGTCGAAGGCCTCGACACCGCGCACGGCGACGAAGTCCTCTCACGCGTGCTGGCCGCCGCTCCGGGCACCGTCGTCCTCGTCACCCACCGCCCCGAACACGTCGCGGGCTTCGACGAGGTCCTGCACCTCGACTCCGGCCGCGTGGTGCGCCGAGATGCCGTCAGGGCAAGGTCAGCGGCGAGCCAGGACGTCCCGCATCGGTGGGCGGTCGGTGAGCGCGACCTCGGTGACGTCGGGGAGCCACTCGTCGGCGACCTGCACGAACTGCGTGAACTCCGCCTCGCCCGGCGAGATCCCGCAGCGGTCGAGGGCCGTCCCGAGGATCTGCCGCGCCATCACGCCGAGTTGCAGCAACGACCGGTTCCGGTGCTTGCGGACACCGAGGTTGACCTGGGCGAGCCCGTCCATTCCGTACCGCGCCTCGGCGTCGAGCAGAAGCCCGATCTCGACGCCGTATCCCGCGGCGAAGGGCACGGACGCGAGGAACTCCCGTGAGCCCGCGTACTCGCCGCCGAGCGGCTGGATCAGGCCGGACAACGCCGGGCGCAGCGCCGAGAGCACCGGCCGCGCCAGCAGTTCGGTGACCCGGCCGCCGCCGGTGCTCTCCAGCCGCAGCGGTCGCCGGTAGAAGCCTTTCACCAGGTGGACGCCGGTTTCGACGAGCAGCGGACCGAGCAGCGCGGGCACGAATCCGGGGTCCGGATCGACCAGGTCCGAATCGAGGAACACGACGAAGTCTCCGCTCGTCGCGGCCAGCGAGCGCCACAGCACCTCGCCCTTGCCCGGCCGCGGCAGCAGCTCGGGCAGGACGTCTTCGCGGTGCACGACTCGCGCGCCCGCCGCGGCGGCGACGTCGGCGGTGGCGTCCGACGAGCCCGAGTCGACGACGATCAGCTCGTCCACGACCGTCCCGAGCAGCGGGCGGACGGAGTCGACGACGGCGCCGACGGTCTGTTCCTCGTCCAGCGCCGGTAGCACGACCGAAACCGTCCGGTCACGCTTCGCGGCCAGGATGTCCTCAGGCGTCCAGGCCGGGTTCTGCCAGGTACGACGCTCGAACCAACTCACGAGTAACTATCGTGCCATGCTGGAGGCATCACCAGTCCTGTGGAGGAACCTTGCTGCCGCTGCTCGTCCGTTTCGTGCTGGGCCCGCTGGTCCGCGCGATCTACCGTCCCGAGATCCGCGGGGCGGGCAACATCCCGGCGACGGGGCCGGTGATCCTGGCCGCCAACCACCGGGCCGCGCTCGACACCGGGGTGATCACGTTCGCCTCGCCGCGGCAGGTCAAGTTCCTCGGCAAGGCGGAGTACTTCACCGGCAAGGGCCTCAAGGGCAGGCTGATGGCCGGGTTCCTCGGCGGCCTCGGCTACGTCCCGGTCGAACGCGGCAACGCGCAGGCCGGCCTCGCCGCGCTCGGCGCCGCCCGCAAGGTGCTCGACGCCGACGGCGTGTTCGCCATCTACCCCGAAGGCACCCGTTCGCTCGACGGCAAGCTGCACCGCGGGCACACCGGCGTCGCCGCGCTGGCGCTGGCCACCGGCGCGAAGGTCGTCCCGGTCGCGCTCAGCGGCACCGAAAACCTCCAGCCGAAGGGGAAGCGCATTCCGCGCCTGACGAAGATCAGCGTCACCTTCGGCGAACCGCTGGACTTCTCGCGCTACGAGGGCCAGGACTCCTCGTCGGCGATCCGGCGCTCGGTCACCGACGAGATCATGTACACGATTCTCGAGCTGTCGGGCCAGGAGTACGTCGACAAGTACCACAAACGCCCCGACCAGGACGCCGCGTGAGCTGAAGGACGCTTTCAGTGCACTCACTGCACTGAAAGCGTCCTTCAGCGCGCCCAACGCACTGATGGCGTCCTTCAGCTACTCGGCCCACTTGGGTTTCGGGGGCGGTTCGTAGGCGGCGAAGCGGTCGAGGAGCACGGCCGGATCGGCGTCGATGGCGAGCAGGTCCCGGAAGCCCTCGCGCAGGAAGCCCTCGGTGACCATGTGGTCGGCGAAGCCGATCAGCGGCGCGTAGTAGCCCGCGACGTCCACCAGCCCGATCGGCTTCCCGTGCAGGCCCAGCTGCGCCCACGTCCAGACCTCGAACAGCTCCTCCAGCGTGCCGGCACCGCCCGGCAGCGCGAGGAAACCGTCGGACAGCTCGGCCATCTTCGCCTTGCGCTCGTGCATGTCCGCGACGACGTGCAGCTCGGTGAGCCCCTCGTGGGTGATCTCGACCTTGCGCAGCGCCTGCGGGATGACGCCGATCACCTCGCCGCCCGCGGCCATCGCCGCGTCCGCGACGACACCCATCGTGCCGACGCTCGCGCCGCCGTAGACCAGCCCGATGCCCCGCTGGGCGAGCAGCTTCCCGAGCGCGGCGGCGGCCTCCGCGTACACCGGGGAGCCACCCATCGCGGAACCGCAGAACACGCACACCCGACGCAGCCCGGCCATCAGTGGGTGTCCTCCCATGCCTGGTAAGACTCCTGCACGACCCGCACGGCGTCGTCGATGTCGTCGGTGACGTGCAGCAGCTCGAGGTCCTTCTCGCCGATCTTGCCCTCGGCGAGCACGGTCTTGGCGATCCAGTCGTACAGCCCGCCCCAGTAGTCGCTGCCGAAGAGCACCACCGGGAACTTGGTGACCTTCTTGGTCTGCACCAGCGTCAGCGCCTCGAACAGCTCGTCGAGCGTGCCGAACCCGCCGGGCAGGCAGATGAAGGCCTGCGAATACTTGATGAACATCGTCTTGCGGGCGAAGAAGTAGCGGAAATTGACGCCCAGATCGACCCACGGGTTCAGGCCCTGCTCGAACGGCAGCTCGATGCCCAGCCCGACCGAGAACCCGCCGGCCTCGGCGGCGCCGCGGTTGACCGCCTCCATCGCGCCCGGCCCGCCGCCGGTGATCACCGCGAACCCGGCGTCGGCCAGCGCCCCGCCGATCTTGCGGCCCAGCTCGTACTCGGGGTGGTCGCGTTTCGTGCGCGCCGAGCCGAACACGGTCACCGCGCGCGGGACCTCGGCCAGCGCGCCGAAGCCCTCGACGAACTCGGCCTGGATGCGCAGCACCCGCCAGGGGTCGGTGTGCACCCAGTCGCTCGGCCCACGCGCGTCGAGCAACCGCTGGTCGGTGGTGCCACCGGGCTGTTCACGGCGTTCGCGGCGCAGGACCACCGGGCCCTTGTGCCGCTCCGGCGGCCGTTCGGGGTACTGGCCGTCCGGGAATTCAGACTGTTCGCTCACCCCGACAAGACTACGGCGTCACGTCCAGTGAGAACGCGAGCGGCACCACGGCGGCCAGACCCGATGACCGGCTCGTGACCGGGCGCTGAACGCGATTAATCCGCCGGACACGTCCTCTGCGTCCACAATGGACAACCCGGCGGGAAGCCGGGGCGCGCAAGTTACCGTCCACCCGGGACGGCGTCAATATGTCCGGTTCACCGCGCCGATGGTCGAGACGATCGGCTTGTTTGCCGGAAAATCCTACGAAAGTCGGGTTTGACCTCGAAGAACGGCAAAACCCTTGGAATTCAAGGGTTTGCATACGTTGATGGTTCGCGTTCCCGCAGGTCGCTAGCCCATCCGGCGCATTGACGGTGCAGGTGACGAATTCTTTACTCGGGGTGTCCGAGCACGTTACCCGGTGGCGCACTCGGGCACCTCTCCATCCACCCCCGTGAATCCGTTGCCCGGTCGATGATTCCTGCGCTCCCAAGCCGTCCGGGCGAGATCTCCATGAAGGAGAAAGGGTTGTCCATGACAGTTCAGCGAGGGCTCAGAACAGGGTTGGCGGCCGCGGCCGGTCTAGCCCTGACGTTCGCGCTCCCGGTCCTCCCGGCCACCGCGGCTCCCGCCGCGCAGCCGTCGAGCCCGGAAGCCGCCGCGGTGAGCGCGGCCGACCGCGCCGCCGCGAGTGGCGTCGACCAGCTGCGCAAGGGCGCCGACGAGGCGTTCCAGCGGGTCGGCGTGACTTCCGGTGCGTCCGGGCTGTTCTACAGCGCCTACGAGCGGACCTACCGCGGCCTGCGGGTCGTCGGCGGGGACGCGGTAGTGGTCGCCGACGGCAACGGCCGGGTCCGCGGCACCAGCGCCGCGGAGAGCGCGCCGATCACCGTCGGCACGAAGGCGTCGCTCGACTCCGCGAAAGCCGCGTCGATCGCCAGCGCTCAATTGCCCACTGTGGACAGTGTAAGCGCTCCCAACCTCGTGGTACTGGCCGGAAACGCCCCGAAGCTCGCCTACGAAGTGGTGGTCGCGGGCAAGACCGCGACGGCGCCGAGCAACCTGCACGTGTTCGTGGACGCCGCGACCGGCGCCGTGCTGGACCAGCGCGACGACGTCAAGGCCGACGCACCCGTCGCGCCGCGCGCGGCCGCGCCGCAGCAGCCCGCGACGCAGCTGGGCGCGGGGAACAGCTACTACGTCGGCAACGTCACCATCGACACGACGGGCTCCGGCGGCAGCTACTCCATGCGCGACCCCAACCGCAACGGGATCAGCTGCGGTCGCGAGGGTGGTTCCGTCTTCACCAAGTCGAGCGACAACTGGGGCAACGGGTCGGGCACCGACCTGGAGACCGGGTGCGTCGACACGCTCTACTCCGTGCAGCAGGAGTGGAACATGCTGCGCGATTGGCTGGGCCGCAACGGTATCGACGGCAACGGGCGCGGCTTCCCGGCGTCGGTCGGCCTCAACCAGGTCAACGCCTACTGGAACGGCTCGTCGACCCACTTCGGGCACTCGCAGGACAACCGGCGCCAGGCCACCTCGATGGACGTCGTCGGCCACGAGTTCGGTCACGGCATCTTCCAGTTCACCCCCGGCGGCGCGGGTTCCGGCAACGAGAACGGCGGGCTCAACGAGTCCACCGGTGACATCTTCGGCGCAATCACCGAGCATTACGCCAACAACGCCAAGGACACCCCGGACTACGAGGTCGGCGAGGGCGTGAACCTGGTCGGGCAGGGCCCGATCCGCTACATGTACGACCCGTCGAAGGTCGGCGACCCGAACTGCTACTCCTCCTCGATCCCGAACACCGAGGTGCACGCCGCGGCCGGGCCGCAGAACCACTGGTTCTACCTGCTCGCCGAGGGCAGCAACCCCGGCGGTGGCAAGCCGTCCAGCCCGACCTGCAACAGCAGCTCGGTCACCGGCATCGGCATCCAGAAGGCGGCCAAGATCTTCTACAACGGCCTGTTGAAGAAGACCTCGTCGTGGAACCACAAGGCCGCCCGCAAGGCGACGCTGGAAGCCGCGGTCGCGCTGTACCCCGGCAGCTGCGCCGAGTACGACACGGTCAAGGCCGCGTGGAACGCCGTCAGCGTCGGCGCGGTTTCCGGTGAGCCGTCCTGCACCGGCAATCCCGGGCAGAACGACTACTCGCTCACGCTGAGCCCGTCGTCCGGCACCGTCCAAGCGGGACAGTCGGCGACCGTGAAGGTGAACACCGCCATCACCACGGGTTCGGCGCAGGCCATCACGTTGAGCGCGTCCGGCCTTCCGGCTGGCGCCACCGCGACGTTCAACCCGGCTTCGCTCCAGTCGGGCGGCTCGTCGACGCTGACGATCACCACCGCGGCGAACACCCCCAACGGCACCAGCCAGATCACCGTCGCCGCCAAGGGGGCGAACGCCGATCACAGCGCGCAGTACACGTTGACCGTCGGCACGTCCAGCGTCCGGACGTTCAGCAACACGACCGAGTACCCGATCAACGACTACGCCACGGTTTCGAGCCCGATCACCTCGACCGCGACCGACGCGGCCGCGTCCCCAGTGAAGGTGTCGATCACCGCGGCGCACACCTGCTCGGAGGACCTCCGGATCAGCCTGACCGGCCCGAGCGGGCGCAGCTACTCCCTGAAGAGCGAGAGCTCGGGCAGCTGCACTCCGTTCGGTACCAAGGACTTCTCGGTCCCGGTCACCTCGGAGAACGCCAGCGGCACGTGGACGCTCGTGATCTACGACGCCTACTACTACGACACCGGCAAGCTCACCAGCTGGACCATCACGGTCTAGCTCCGTAGAGGTCCGTGGGGGCCTCCTTGAGGGACCACAAGTCCTTCGGGGAGGCCCCCACGGACCGTCCCTCCCCGAAGGAGCAGAGTATGAACTGGAAGCGGAGAGCGGGGGCGGCGTTCGCCGGGCTGACGCTCGCGCTGGGGATCGCCGCGGTTCCGGCACAGGCAGCCACAGCGGCCGCCACGGCGTTGGCGCCACCGGACATTTCGCTCGCCAACATCAAGACACACCTGAACCAGCTGCAGACGATCGCGCAGCAGAACGGCGGGAACCGCGCGGCGGGCGGCGGGTACAACGCCTCGGTGTCCTATGTGGAAGGAAAGCTGAAGGCCGCCGGGTTCACCACGACCCGGCAGACCTGCACGAGCTGTGCCGGGCAGTCGCAGAACCTGATCGCGGAATGGCCGAAGGGCGACGCGAACCAGGTGCTCATGCTGGGCGCGCACCTCGACAGCGTCACCGCGGGCCCCGGCATCAACGACAACGGCTCGGGCAGCGCGTCGATCCTGGAGACCGCGCTGACGCTGGCCAAGACGAACCCGGAGATGACCAAGCGCGTCCGGTTCGCCTGGTGGGCCGACGAGGAGTCCGGGCTGCGCGGCTCGCGGTTCTACGTCAGCAACCTCCCGGCGGCCGAGCGGTCGAAGATCAAGACCTACCTGAACTTCGACATGATCGGGTCGAAGAACTGGGGCTACTTCGTGTACGACGACGTCGCCTCGATCAAGGCCATCTTCGACGAGTACTTCGCCTCGATCGGTATCCAGACCGAGGGCGACAGCGAAGGGGACGGCCGGTCCGACCACGCGTCGTTCAAGAGCGCGGGCATCCCGGTCGGCGGGCTCGCCACCGGCGCAGGCGACATCAAGAGTTCCGCGCAGGCACAGAAGTGGGGCGGCACAGCGGGTCAGCCGTTCGACAACTGCTACCACCGCGCGTGCGACACGACGTCGAACATCCCGGACACGCCGCTGGAGAAGAACAGCGACGCCATCGGGTACGCGGTCTGGAAGCTCGCCGTCGCCGCCACGCAGAAGAACGACTACTCGCTCAGCCTGAACCCGACGTCCGGGACCGTCCAAGCGGGACAGTCCACTCAGGTCACCGTGAGCACGGCGATCACGTCCGGCTCGGCACAGCAGGTCGCGCTCAGCGCGTCGGGGCTGCCCACCGGCGCCACCGCGACGTTCAGCCCCTCCACCGTCCAATCAGGAGGGACGTCGACGCTGACCATCGCCGCCGGGGCGAACACGCCGAACGGCACCTACCAGGTCACGGTGGTCGGCGACGGTCCCGACGCCGACCACACGGCGCAGTACACGCTCACCGTCGGCACGCCCACCCTGCGGACGTTCACCAACAACACCGAATACCCGATCAACGACCTCGCGACCGTGTCGAGCCCGATCAGCTCGACCGCGAGCGGCGCGGCCGTGACCCCGGTGAAGGTGTCGATCACCGCCACGCACACCTGCTCGGAAGACCTCCGGATCAGCCTGACCGGCCCCGGCGGCCGCAGCTATCCGCTGAAGTCCGAAAGCTCGGGCAGCTGCACTTCGTTCGGTACCAAGGACTTCTCGGTCCCGGTCACCTCGGAGAACGCCAATGGGACGTGGACGCTCGTGATCTACGACGCGTACTACTACGACACCGGCAAGCTGTCCAGCTGGTCGATCACCGTCTGAGGTAACCGCCTCAGGACAGGAAGTTCCGCAGTACCTCGGCGACCCGGCGGATCTCGGCGGTGTGCACGTGCTCCTGACGCGTGTGCGCCAGCGTCGGGTCGCCGGGGCCGAAGTTGACCGCGGGCATGCCGAGCGCGGCGAAGCGGGCGACATCGGTCCAGCCCAGCTTCGCGGAGGCCCTGCCACCGGCGGCGGCGACCAGTTCGGCCGCCGCCGGTGCGCCCAGCCCTGGCAGCGCACCGGGCGAAAGGTCCACAACGGACAGTTCGTAACCGTCGAAGACCTCGCGCAGGTGCTTCTCGGCCTGTTCGGGCGTGCGGTCGGGGGCGAAGCGGTGGTTGACCGTGAGCACGGCCTCGTCGGGGACGACGTTGCCCGCCACCCCGCCGGTGATCTTGGTCGCCTGCAGGCCTTCGCGGTAGGTCAGGCCGTCGATGTCGACGATCCTCGGCTCGTACGCGGCGAGCCTCCGCAGCGGCTCGCCGACCTTGTGGATCGCGTTCTCCCCCATCCACGCCCGCGCGGTGTGCGCGCGGGCGCCCGTGCAACGCAGTTCGACGCGCATGGTGCCCTGGCAGCCCGCCTCGATGACGGCGTTGGACGGCTCGCCGACGATGGCGAGGTCCCCGGCCAGCCACTCCGGCAGCTCCCGTTCGATGCGGCCGAGCCCGTTGCGCACGGCCTCGACCTCTTCGTTGTCGTAGAAGACGAACGTGACGTCGTGCTTCGGCTCCGGCAGCGTCGCGGCCAGGTGCAGGAAGACGGCGTCGCCGCCCTTCATGTCGACCGAGCCCAGCCCGTGCAGGATTTCGGTGTCCCCGCCGCCTTCCCGGCGCGAAGGCAGGTTGTCGTTGACCGGCACGGTGTCGAGGTGACCGGCGAGCACGACCCGCGAACCACGCCCGAGGTGCGTCCGCGCCAGTACGGCGTCGCCGTTGCGGACCACCTCCAGGTGCGGCGCCTGCTTTTCCAGCGCGGCCTGGACCGCGTCCGCGATGACGGCCTCCTCGCCGGAAACGCTGAAGATGTCGACCAGTGCGGCCGTGAGCGCGACCGGGTCCTGCTGCAGGTCAAGCGACGTCATGTCAGGCACGCTACCGGGCGTGCGTGCGGTGCCGGTGGGGGCTGTCCGGCCGAGGGCTACCGTGGAGGCGTGCGCAAGCGAAAGATCTTGGTCGTGGCGGCCGCCGCGCTGCTGCTCGTGCTCGGCGGTTGTTCCCGTGAGGCGGGTCCCGCGCCCAAGCGGGGCGGACAGCAGGCGGGCATCGAGGCGCTCCCGGTCAAGCTCGACGCGCTCAGCGCCGACCAGTGCTACCTCAACCCGGCCACGCAGGTGCCGA
The DNA here is from genome assembly GCF_042741125.1 of Amycolatopsis sp. NPDC058986. Taxonomy (NCBI): domain Bacteria; kingdom Bacillati; phylum Actinomycetota; class Actinomycetes; order Pseudonocardiales; family Pseudonocardiaceae; genus Amycolatopsis; species Amycolatopsis sp. NPDC058986. The sequence goes on from NZ_JBHYJW010000031.1 coordinate 48,042, forward strand.
GCGGCTGTGAGAAGTACGTCACCCAGATCGACGGCACCGGCCGGGTCGCCCACCAGCAGGCGGGCACCGACCAGCAGCTGGTCGCCCAGGCGGACGCGCTGGCCCGCGAGGTCACCGCGTTCCGGTCGGCGGGCTGCACGACCGTGGCCACGCCGGGCGGTGCGTGCACCGCGGCGCTCACCGACATCGCCGCGACCGTGACGAAGCTCAAGGATCTGGTGGCGCAGCAGGCCACGACTGGCTGACCGGCGTGTTTCGGCTACCGTTCTGGGCGTGAGTGAGCAGAGCACGAACCCGGAAACGACCGGCGCCGTCGGCGTCGGGCTGGCCACCATCGCCGACGACGGCACGGTGCTGGACACCTGGTACCCGCATCCGAAGCTGACCGCGCCCGGTACGCCGGGCACCGAGCGGCTGTCCGACGGCGAGGCGGCCGAGCTGCTCGGCGAGGACGCGACAGCGCTGCTCGGCCAGGACACCGCCCGCGGCGTCGAGGTGGTCGCCGTGCGCGTCACGATCGGCAAGCTGGCCGACGCGCCCTCCGACACCCACGACCTGTATCTCCGCCTGCACCTGCTCTCGCACCGGCTGGTCCGGCCGCACGGGCAGAACCTGGACGGAATGTTCGGGCTGCTCGCGAACGTCGTGTGGACCAACCACGGCCCGTGCCCGGTGGAGAACTTCGAGGCGACCCGGCTGCGGCTGCGCTCGCGGGGCCCGGTCACCGTGTACGGCGTCGACAAGTTCCCGCGCATGGTCGACTACGTGCTGCCGACGGGCGTCCGTATCGCCGACGCCGACCGCGCGCGGCTCGGCGCGCACCTGGCGAGCGGCACGACGGTCATGCACGAGGGCTTCATCAACTTCAACGCCGGGACGCTCGGCGCGTCCATGGTCGAGGGCCGCATCTCGGCCGGGGTCGTGGTCGGCGACGGCAGCGACGTCGGCGGCGGCGCGTCGATCATGGGCACGCTTTCGGGCGGTGGCAAGGAAGTCATCTCGATCGGCGAGCGCTGCCTGATCGGCGCGAACGGCGGTGTCGGGATCTCGCTGGGCGACGACTCGGTGGTCGAGGCGGGCCTCTACGTCACCGCGGGTACCAAGGTCGTCTTCGAGGGCAAGACCGTCAAGGCGCGGGAACTCTCCGGGATCTCCGGCGCGGTCTTCCGGCGCAACTCCGCCACCGGCGCCGTCGAGGTCGTGGCCCGCACCGGCGCCGGCATCGAACTGAACGCCGCCCTGCACGCCAACGACTGACCCCTGCGTTCTCCTACCTGGGAGCAGCCCCCCGCCCTCCCAGGGAGGCGGCCCCAATAACAACGCTACCGGCGGGGTACGACAGAAACCGCGCTCCGAGTGGTCGGCGAGCGGGAGTTGTCCACATGCGAGGCCGGGTGTGGACAACACGCCCACCCACAGTCAGCAGCGCCGTGAAGGACCCCTTACCGGCACTGAGCGCCGTGAAGGGGTCCTTCACGGCGTCGCGCTGTGGCCCGCCCGGTGTGTGCATGTCCCGAGCGCGTCGTTCGGGACGATCAACGTCCGCAACGCGTCGTTCGCGGCATCGCCACCACTCCGAGCATCCGCCGCGCCTCGCCCGAGCATCCGCCGCGCCTCGCCCGGGCACCGCCCCGGAGCGGGAGCGAGGGACCTTTGCTCCCGCTCGGCAACTACCCTGGTCAGGGGCTGGCACAAGCGGAGTGTTCACCTACCATTCACGGTGTGACCACCGAATCGTTGTCTCGCGCCGCCCACATCCGACGCCCGACGATCACGCCCGCCGAGCTCGGCCTCGGCGAGAAACCGGCGAAAGCCGGTCCCGGCGATCCGGCGGCCACCCACGTCCGCGCCAAGCTCGACCGGGAGATCCGGGCACTGCTCGAACGCGAGGAAGGCACGCGTTCCGGCACTGATCCCGAGGACCTGCACCAGATGCGGGTCGCGCTGCGCCGGATGCGCAGCGTGCTGAAGCTGTCCGGCGCCCTCGTCGGGCCCGGCGCCGAGGCGGTCCGGGCCGAGCTGGGGTGGCTCGGGCAGTCGCTGGGCGAGGTCCGCGACTACGACGTCCTCATCGAGCATCTGCGCGAGGTCATCGCCGATTTCGAGGTCCGTGACCAGGCCGCCGGCCGTCGGCTCGTGTCGAAGTTCGTGACCGAGCGCGGCGTCGCCCGCCGCCGTCTCAATCGCGCGCTCTCCAGCGAGCGCTACACCACGATGCTCGAAAACGTCAGCGAGCTGACCAGGAGTGAACCCGCCGAAGAGTCCGCCGAAGAGTCCACAGTGGAGCAAAAGCACGACCTCGTCGCCGGGCTGCGCAAACCGCATCGCAAGCTCGCCAAGGCCGTCGGGGAGCTCCCGGCCGACCCGCCCGACGACGACCTGCACGCGCTGCGCATCCACGGCAAGAAACTCCGCTACGCCGCCGAACTGGCCCAGACCTCGGCGAAGAAGAAGCAGGCCGCGCGGCTCAAGGAACTCATCTCCGCGACCAAGAAGTTCCAGACCGTCCTCGGCGATCATCAGGACGCGGTGGTCGCGGCCGAGCGGATGCGCGCGGTGCTGGAGGCCGTCGACGGCCACGTCGGGTTCGTCGCTGGCCGCATCGCCGAGCGGGAGCTCCAGCGCAAGGCCGAGGCGCGGGCGGCATGGCGGGACCGTTGGGCCGCCGTCGACACCGCCGCCCGCGCCGTCATCCCGCGGTGATCGTCCAGACGTAGCCGTCCGGACGCACCAGCACCCGGGACGCCGAGTACGCGGCGAAAGCGTGCCCGTCGACGTCGACCAGCTCGTCGCCCGAGGCCGTCGATCCCGCGGGCAGGACGCGGTAGGCGACCGCGCCCACCGGCACGTCGAGCGGTCCGTCGCCGAAGACGAGCAGCGTCGCGTGTGGACCCGCGAACAGCTCGAACAGCCGTACGCGCTTGCCGTTCGCGTCCGCCAGCGGGGCGTCCGGCGCGCGGTCACCCGGCCGCAACGCACCAAGAGCCGCGGGCGCCAGCGGCCCGCCCCGGTAGGTGATGTCGAGCTGCTGCGTCTCCTCGCCACGCTTGTGCGCGTCCTCGTCGCCGTCCGCGTACTTCTGCAGCAGTTCCGAGCTGACGCCCAGCACACGAGCCGCCACCGCGCGCCGCTCGGCCTCGTAACTGTCCAGCAGTCCCGGTGAGCCGTCGGCGAGCTTCCAGCCCAGGTTGTACGCGTCCTGGACCCCGGTGTTGAGCCCCTGGCCACCAGTCGGCGGGTGCACATGCGCCGCGTCGCCCGCGAGGAACACGCGGCCTTCGCGGAACCGCGCGGCGAGCCGGACGTTCGGCCGCCACACCGTCGACCAGATCAGATCGTGCAGCCGGACGCGCTGCTCGCCGGAGAACTCGTCGACCCTCGCCTGCAACGCGGGCAGCGCCGTTTCGACGTCGATCTCCCCATCGCCGAGCGGCGCGCCGAACTGGAAGTGCGGCATACCCGGCAACGGCGTGAACACGACCCCGTGCATCGGGTTCTCCGCCGCGCCGAACCAATGGCCGTACGTCCGGTCCAGCCCCTCGACCTGGACGTCGCCGAGGAGCATCCGGATCGACTCGTCGGTGGTGCCCTCGAACGCGACGCCGAGCGACTTGCGCACGAGGCTCTTCCCACCGTCCGCGCCGACGAGGTATTCCGCGCGGACGACCTCGCCGGTGGCCAGCGTCGCCGTCACCCCCTCGTCGTCCTGCTCGAAGCCGACGAGCCCGGCGCCCAGCTCGACACGCACGCCGAGTTCGGCGAGCCGGTCACGCAGGATGCCCTCGGTCTGCGACTGGCCGAGAACCCAGGCGTTCGGGTACGGCACCGACGGCGTCGGCTCGACGGGTTCGGCCATCCTCCGCTCGCCGACGAGCTGCCCGCCGACGTAGATCTTCGTCGCGAACGGCGGCGCCCCGGCCGCCAGCACGGCGTCGAGCACGCCCAGATCCTCGAAAACCTCCAGCGTGCGGGGCTGCAGCCCGTCCCCGCGCGACCCGGCGAAGTGGCTCTCCACCTTCTCGACGACCCGCACGCCGACATCGCGCCGCGCCAGCTCGATGGCCAGCGTGAGCCCGGTCGGGCCCGCCCCCGCGATCAGCACCTCGATGTCCATGACCCCTCCCAGTGAGTGAATTTTGATTCAGTGAATCTATATTCAGAATGACCGCTGCTAGGTTTCGCTGTCAAGGGAGGTGCGTGATGACGGCGACGAGCCGCAAGGAGAAGGCCGCGGAGACCGAGGCCGCGCTGAAGGCGGCGGCCAAGCGGGTGTTCGCCAGGAAGGGCTACCTGAACACCAAGATCACCGACATCACCGCCGAGGCGGGCCGCGCCGCGGGGTCGTTCTACAACCACTTCGCGGGCAAGGAAGAACTGCTCGAAGCACTACTGGCCGACCTGGCCGCGTACAGCGACGAGTCGGCCGAAGCCGACGGGCACAAGAGCGACTTCACCGACCCGGACGCGGTGCGCTGGCACGTGTCGGTGTACTGGCGGTTCTACCGGGAAAACGCGTCGACCATGCAGGCACTGCGCCAGGCCGCGATGGTCAGCGACGAGTTCGCGCGCACGCTGGCCCGCTTCGGAGCGGAGCAGCAAAGCGATCTGACCGGCCACCTCGCGCACATCCCGGCCGCGGGCTGGCGGCTGCCCGCCCGGCCCGAGCTGAGCATCGTGATGCTGTACCAGCTGGTCGACAGCTTCGCGCAGATGTGGTTGCTCGGCCCGGCGCCCGAGGGATGGACACCGCCGACCGACGAGGAAGCGGTCGAAGGGCTGACCCGGTTCGTCTACCGCGGGCTCACCGGCAAGGACTACTGAGCAAGGCGCTCTGCGGCCGCCTCGACGCGCTCGTCGGCCGCGGTCAGCCCGATCCGGACGTGGTCGCGGCCCGCCGGGCCGTAGAACGTGCCGGGCGCGACCAGGATGCCGCGTCCCGCCAGCCAGGACACGGTGTCCATGGCGGACTCGCCGCGGGTCGCCCACAGGTAGAGCCCCGCCTCGGAGTGCTCGATCTCGAAACCGTTGTCCTGCAAGGCTTTCCGCAGGACGAGACGGCGGCGCGCGTAACGGTCGCGCTGCACGGCGAGCGCCTCGTCGTCGGCCAGCGCGGCGGTCATCGCCTCCTGGACGGGACGCGGGACGATCATGCCCGCGTGCTTGCGGACCTCGAGCAGGCCGGCGACCAGCTTCGGGTCACCGGTGACGAATCCCGCGCGGTAGCTGGCGAGGTTCGCCGACTTCGACAGCGAATGCAGCGCGAGCAGGCCGTCGGTCCGTCCACCGTGGACGGACGGATGCAGGATGGACACCGGCTCGGATTCCCAGCCCAGCGCCAGATAGCACTCGTCGGACACCACGACGACGTCGCGTTCACGGGCCCACTCGACCACCTTGCGCAGATGGTCGACGCCGAGCACGCGGCCGGTCGGGTTGGACGGCGAGTTCAGCCAGAGCATCGCCGGGCGCTGCGGGCCGAGCTGGGTGAGCCCGTCCGCGCGGGCCAGCGAAGCGCCCGCGAGCAGCACACCGACCTCGTAGGTCGGATACGCCAGCTCGGGGATGACGACGAGGTCACCGGGGCCGAAGCCCAGCAACCGGGGCAGCCAGGCGACGGCCTCCTTCGAGCCGATCGTCGGCAGGATGGCGTCGGGTTCGATGCCCTCGACGCCGTGCCGCCGCGCGAGCGCGGCGACCGCCGCCTCACGCAGCGCGGGCGTGCCGTGGGTGGTCGGATAGCCCGGAATGTCCGAAACCGAAGCGAGCGCGGCACGGACCCCCTCGGGCACCGGGTCCACCGGGGTGCCGACCGAAAGGTCGACGATCCCGTCCGGGTGCGCACCGGCCAGCGTCTTGGCGCCGGCCAGCGAGTCCCACGGGAAATCGGGCAGCGAAATCCGGCTCATTCGCCCTGCGGGGGCAGCGCCTTGATGAAGGCGGGGTCGTGGCTGGTCTTGCCCACCTTGGAGGCGCCGCCCGGCGAGCCCAGCTCGTCGAAGAAGTCGACGTTCGCCTTGGTGTAGTCGGACCAGTCGTCCGGCACGTCGTCCTCGTAGTAGATCGCTTCGACCGGGCAGACCGGTTCGCAGGCGCCGCAGTCGACACACTCGTCCGGGTGGATGTACAGCATCCGGTCACCCTCGTAGATGCAGTCCACGGGGCACTCGTCGATACACGCCTTGTCGAGCACGTCGACGCAGGGCTCGGCGATCACGTAGGTCACTGCGCACTCCTGCTTTTCTCTCACTTACCCAATCGATGCGGACATTACGCGCGTCCCGCACCCCGTCCGTTGGTGAGGCAACCCTTAGGGCGGGTGCCTCAGCGCTCCCGCCTGCGCGGGGGCGGCGTGGCGCGGCTGTCCCCGGTGATGACGAACTTCGGCTTCGCCTCGGCGGTTTCGTCCTCGGCCTTCTTCTCGCCGACCGCGCGGTTGAAGCTGTCGGCGATCTCGCTGACCAGGTCCTCGTTGTGCCGGTCGTCCTTGCGCGCGATGCTCATCGGTACTCCTGGAATTCCGCCCCGCCGCTTCCTACGCCCCAATCTAACCGCGTTCACCGACGAAAAGCTCCAGTCGAACCCGCACGAGCGCCCAGGTCCGCATTTTCGCCCGTGGCGGATGTGACGTCGCCCACGGCTGGGCGCCGGGAACCGGCGAGACGCACGTGAAAGGATTCGAAGTCGTGAGGATCGTCGTATTGGTCGGCGGAGTGGGCGGGGCCCGCTTCCTGCTGGGCGTCAAGCACGCGCTGGGGCTGCCGGCGACCGGAGCAGCCGAATCGGAGTCACCGCACGAGATCACCGCGCTGGTGAACACCGGGGACGACGTGTGGATGCACGGCCTGCGCATCTGCCCCGACCTGGACACCTGCATGTACACCCTGGGCGGCGGGATCGACACCGAACGCGGCTGGGGGCATGCGGGCGAGACCTGGACGGTCAAGGAGGAGCTCGCCGCGTACGGCGCCGAGCCGACCTGGTTCGGGCTCGGCGACAAGGACATCGCGACCCACCTGATCCGCAGCCGGATGTTGCGTGCGGGATACCCGCTGTCGCAGGTCACCGAGGCCCTGTGCGACCGGTGGAAGCCGGGCGTGCGGCTGCTGCCGATGTCCGACGACCGGGTCGAGACGCACGTCGTGATCGACGACCCTGAGCAGCCCGACCAGCGCAAGGCCGTGCACTTCCAGGAGTGGTGGGTCCGCTACCGGGCCGAGCCGCCCGCGCATTCGATCGTCGCGGTCGGCGCCGACGAGGCGAAACCGGCGCCCGGCGTGCTCGACGCGATCGCCGGGGCCGACGCGGTGCTCTTCGCGCCGTCCAACCCGGTGGTGTCGGTCGGCACGGTGCTGGGCGTACCCGGCGTGCGCGAGGCACTGCGCAAGACGTCCGCCGGGGTCGTCGGGGTCTCCCCGATCATCGGCGGCAAGGCCCTGCGCGGGATGGCCGACGCCTGCCTGAGCGCGATCGGGGTGGAGACCTCGGCCGAGGCCGTCGGGCGGCACTACGGCTCCCGCAAGGAAGGGGACGGGGTGCTCGACGGCTGGCTGGTGGCCGAAGGCGAGCAGGTGGACGTGCCAGGGGTCGCGGTGCGGGACGTCCCGTTGCTGATGTCCGATGTGGACGCGACCGCGGCGATGGTGCGCGCGGCGCTCGATCTCGCCGGAGTGTCGCTGTGACGGGGAACCAGGCCGACCACGCCTCGGCCAAGCTGGAGATCCTGCCGGTCACCGGGCTGCCGGAGTTCCGGCCGGGCGACGACCTGACCGGCGCCATCGCCGGCGCGGCACGCTGGCTGCGGTCCGGCGACGTCGTGGTGGTGACCAGCAAGGTCGTCTCGAAGATCGAGGGACGGCTGGTGCGGGTGCCCAGCGATCCCGAGGAACGGGACGCCGCGCGGCGCGAGTGGGTCGAACAGGAAGCCGTGCGGGTCGTCGCGCGGATCGCGCGGACGATGATCACCGAGAACCGGCTGGGCATCGTGCAGGCCGCGTCCGGAATCGACGCCTCGAACGTGGCGGGCGACGAGATCGCGCTGCTGCCCGCCGACCCCGACGCGTCCGCGCTCGCGCTGCGCAACGGCCTGCGGGAACGGCTCGGCGTCGAGGTCGCGGTGCTGATCACCGACACCATGGGCCGGGCATGGCGCGTCGGCCAGACCGACGCCGCGATCGGCGCGTCCGGCCTGCGGGTGCTGCACGCCTACGCCGGGCAGATCGACGCGCAGGGCAACGAACTCGCGGTCACCGAGGTCGCCGTCGCCGACGAGCTGGCCGCGGCCGCCGACCTGGTCAAGGGCAAGCTCGGCGGGACGCCGGTCGCGGTCGTCCGCGGCCTCACCCTCACCGACAACGGCTCCACGGCGCGGGATCTGATCCGGCCGGTCGACATCGACCTGTTCCGGCTGGGCACCAACGAGGCCATCGCGCAGGGACGTCGCGAGGCGGTGCCCGCGCGGCGCTCGATCAGGACGTTTTCGGACGAGCCGGTGGACCCGGACGCGATGCGCCGGGCCGTCGCCGCCGGACTGACCGCGCCCGCGCCGCACCACACCCATCCGGTGCGGTTCGTGTGGCTGCGCGACGCCGGTCTCCGCAAGAAACTCCTCGACACGATGCGGGAATCGTGGCGCGCGGACCTCGAAGGCGACGAGTTCACGGCCGAGCAGATCGCGAAACGGCTCAGCCGGGGGGACATCCTGTACCGGGCCCCCGAGGTCGTCATCCCGTTCCTGGTCCCCGACGGCGCGCACGCCTACCGGGACGCGCGGCGCAACGCGTGCGAGCACACGATGTTCACCGTCGCCGCCGGCGCGGCGGTGCAGGGACTGCTGGTCGCGCTCGCCGCGGAAGACCTCGGCTCGTGCTGGATCGGCTCGACGATCTTCGCCGCCGACATCGTCCGCGACACGCTCGGCCTCGACAAGCGGTGGGAGCCGCTGGGTGCGGTCGCGATCGGGCATCCCGGCAGCGCGCCAGGCCCGCGTGGCCCGCTGGATCCGGGTGAGGGGCTGGTCGAGCTGTGACTCTCCACGCGAACGCCGTCGCGACGCTGGAGTCGTGGAAACCCGCCGATCCCGGCCAGGAATCCCTCCGGCACGCGTTCCTCGGGTTTCTCGCCACGGGTGAGGACACCTGCCTCCGCCAGTGCGCCGCCGGGCACGTCACGGCGTCGGCCGTCGTGCTGGACGACACGGGCTCGCGGGTGCTGCTGACGCTGCATCCGCGTGTCGGCCGGTGGTTGCAGCTGGGCGGGCACTGCGAGCCCGAGGACGCCACCCTCGCCGGAGCCGCGCTGCGCGAGGCGCGGGAGGAGTCCGGGATCGGGGACCTCGAACTCGTCCCGAAGCCGGTGCACCTCGACGTCCACCCCATCACCTGCTCGCTCGGCGTGCCGACGCGGCACTTCGACGTCCGGTTCACGGTGCGGGCACCGCGCGGGGCCGAGCCGGTGCGCAGCGCCGAATCGGACGACCTGCGCTGGTGGCCGGCCGACGCGCTGCCCCCGGGTTCGGAAGATCTCGCCGACCTGGTGAAAGCGGCCATCCCGGACGGCGCGGGGCACTAGGCTCACCGGTGCGGAAAGGGGGCGCCACCATGCCTACGCAGTTCCAGGACCGGGTCCACATTCACCACAGCGGCGGCGGTGACGGCGTCGTCGGCTGGATCGTGCTGGGACTGTTAGTCCTCGCGATCATCATCTTCGTCATCGTGGTCGCGGTGCGGGTCAGCAAGATGCGGCGCGAGCAGAACATGAACCAGGGCCAGCAGGGCAATTTCCCGCCGCCTCCACCGATGGGCCCGCAGCAGGGCTTCGGCCAGCAGCCGCCGCAGGCCGGGTTCGGGCAGCAGCCTCCCGGCGGCTTCGGGCAGCCGCAGCCGGGCTTCGGCCAGGCCGGGCCACCTTCGCCGCAGGGCGGGTTCGGCCAGCCGGTGCCGCCGCAGCCCGGCGCGCCTCAGCCGGGTGCGCCCCAGCCGGGTATGCAGCCGCAGGGTGCTCCCTACGGCGCTCCCGGGCCCTACCCCGCGACCGGCGGTCAGCCGCTGCCACCCGGGTATCCGCAGCAGGGTCAGCAGCCACCGCAGGGATGGTGACCAGCCTGCTTGACTTTGTATTGAGCATTGTGTCAACCTGGTGGCGCAAGGCTTGCTACAAACGAGGGGGTCGGGATGTCATACACAGGGGGAGGCGGCGTGACGGCCGCGGCGTCGGGGAGTCCTCCGGCGGCCGCCGAGCCGCTGGAGCCCACACCCAAGGAGATCCAGGCCGCGCTGACCTGGCTGGCGCAGCGCGGCGTCCGGCTCGTCGTGCCGACCCGGTTGCTGTGCGTCCGGCTCGGCATGCGGTTCGCGCCGCGTCTCCGGACCCGGACCTGTCTCGTTGCGCTCGGCGTCGCGATTCTCGGTTCCGCCGTGCTCTTCGGCCTGCGGTACCTGCCCGGCGTGGGGAAGCAGCTCCCCGGGGGCTCGTACATCTTCGTCGTGGTGGCCACGATCCAGCTCACGGTCTGGTACGAGCAGCGGCACCGGGACCGGCAGATCGCCGCCCGATTGGCGTGCCGGGTCACCAGAGTCGAATCCGCGTCCCGCCTGAGGCTGCTCGGTGGCTGGTTCGCCGCCTCGGTGGTGCTCACCTTCGGTGGCGGTGCGGGGCTCGCGCTGGCGGTGGCGCTGACGTCGGGGTCACCCGCCTACGGCTGGGCCTGGCTCGCGCTGCTGGGCGTCGCGGCGGTCAGTTCGGGCATCGCGCTCACCAGCGTCCTGCGCGCTCCGGCGGTGGCGGAGAACGACGCCTCACTCGCCGTCGACGACCAGCTGCGGATCCGGGACGCCGACAACTACGTGATCCCGGTGTTCGCCATCCCGCCGCTGAACGACCTCACCAGCCACAGTCCCCTGCCACCGCCGTTCGCGCCGTACGTACTGGCCTACATGGTGCTCAGCGTCGGCGCCATGTTCGTCACGATGTTGCTGAGGCAGCGCCGTCGCCATCGTTCGCTGCCCCCGGGCAACTACGGGCTGCCCCAACCGTCATGATCTCCACACCCATCGACATCTTCGAGGCGGTCTGAATGCTCCTCAGTGTGGACAGCACGTCGCCGGTGCCGCCGTACGAGCAGGTCCGCTCGGCTCTGGCGACCCAGATCAACGACCGGACGCTGCCCGTCGGTACCAAGCTCCCCACGGTGCGGCGGCTCGCCGCCGACCTCGGGATCGCCCCCAACACCATCGCCCGGGCCTATCGGGAACTGGAGGAGGCCGGGCTGATCGAAACGCGCGGACGGGCGGGAAGCTTCGTCGGCGCCTCCGGCGACCAGAACCGGCACCGTGCCCAGCAGGCCGCCGCACGCTATGCCGCGGCCGTGCACAAACTGGGGCTGGGCAAGGAAGAAGCGATCGCCATCGTGTCCGCGGCGCTGGCCGAAAGCTCCGTCAGCGTCGTCGTGCCGCGCGGCATCCCGGACGGATTCGCCCAGTGACCTCAACGCTGGCCGCCGAGGCCGAGTCGACGCTCACGCCGTTGCTTCTGTTGCTGATCGTCTTGGGAATCCTGCTGGTGGTCGCCGTCGTCGTGGTGGCGATAGTCCTCGCGACGCGGAAGTCCCACCCCGGCCCGCCGCCCGGCTATCCGCCACAGCAGCCGGGCTACCCGCCGTCCGGATATTCACCGTCCGGCTACGCGCCACCGGGGCAACCACAGGGTTACCCACCGGGACAGCCGCAGGGCTATCCGCCTTACCCACCGGGATACCCGCCCCAGCCCGGCCAGGCGCCCGGATACCCGTCTCCCGGCTATCCGCCTCCTGACGCCCCGCCGTCCGATCCAACGCCGCCATCCGAACCGGCGCCGCCATCCGAATCAGCGACGCCGTCCGAACCGGCGGCGCAAGATCCCGGCGAGCCGCCACAGCAGCCGGGCCGGCCGCCCGCGCCAGGCCAGCCACCGCAGGCGCCGTCCTGAGCACCGACCGTCCGCTGAAGGAATGAACGGAAGATTCAGGACACCCTGAGCGCCCCTACCAAACAGCCTACGAGCGGGGTCCGACGAAATCGGCCCCGAGCACACTCCACGCGCGAGCCCACCGCACTGAAAGCGTCCCTCGCCCACCCGCGGCTTCCCATGCCGTTAAGGCCACCTTATGGGCGTCTGACGCCCGTAAGGTGGCCTTAACGGCGCGTCCCCGGGCGAAAGGGGGCCTGGTAGTTACATGGCGCGGTAGTCGCGTAGGGCAAGACGTGGGCCGAAGCGTGGTCGTGAGATCCCGGCGGCCTCGAGGTAGCGGATCGCGCGCTGCCGTTGCGGCGCATAGGGGGCGAGGACCTCCGCCAGCCCGGCATCGTCGAGTTTCCTGCCGAGCAGGGCATGGCCGACCATCGACGGGATGTTGTAGTCGCCGAAACTCACCGCGTCCGGGTCACCCCAGGCACGCTGCGCGATCTCGGCCGCCGTCCACACCCCGATCCCCGGCACGAGCCGCAGCAGTGCCCTGCCCTCGGCCCCGCCCAGTTCCACCGCCCGCTCCAGCCGGTGCGCGACGCGGGCGGCGTTCAGCAGCGTGGTCCGCCGTTTCAGGTCCACCCCGGCGCGATGCCACTTCCAGTCCACCAGGGACCGGAGCGCGGCCGGCGTCGGCGGCACCCGCAGCCGGTCCGGGCCCGGCCCCGGCGCCCGCTCCCCGAACCACCGGCACAGCTCGGCCCACGACCGGATCGCCTCCTTGCCCGCGACCTTCTGCTCCAGCACCGCGAGCACGAGCCAGTCCCACACCTGCCCCGTCGCGCCGAGCCGCAGCCCCGGCGAGCGCAGCCGTGCCCGCGCGACGACTTCGTGGTGCGCGACGAACCCGGTGTCGTCGTCGTTCGCGCCCAATAGCGCCGGGACGCCGTCGAGCAGCCGATCCGCTCCCGGTCCCCACGCCTCGGCCTCGATCCCGTCGGCACGTCGGCGCAGCGCCAGCGTGCCGGGCCCGTCCGCGGTGTTCGCGGCGTACCAGACGACACCCCGTTCGTCGGTCAGGATGTTCAACGAACCGCGCCCACGCCGCAGCGGAGCCAGGACCCGGCCCAGCTCCACGTCGAACGTCGGACGCCAGAACACGAAGGCCTACGCGTCGCTCGAGAACCGCACGCCGCCGTCCGGCAGCGTGACGTCCGGCCAGACCCGCGCGCCGTGCAACAGCTCGCACCGCGCACCGACGACGGCGCCGTCACCCAGCACCACACCGCGCAGTACGGCTCCCGCGCCGACCCTCGCCCCGCGGCCGAGCACCGAATCCTCGACCACCGCGCCCTCACCGACGATCGCGCCGTCGAACAGGACCGAACCGGACACCGTCGCGCCCTCGGCCACCACGGCCTTCGCGCCGATCGTGGAACCACCGGACACCGTCGCGCCCCCGGCCACCGAAGCGCCGTCGAGCACCAACGACTCCCCGACCGAGCCGGGCAGTGCGGACGTCGGCGCCACCCCGCGCACCAGGTCCGAGGAACCGCGGACGAAAGCCTCCGGCGTGCCGACGTCCAGCCAGTAGGAGGCGTCGACGAAACCGTGCAGATGCGCGCCGTCGGCCAGCAGCCCGGGGAACGTCTCCCGTTCGACCGACACCCGCCGCCCGGCCGGGATCGACTCGATCACCGAACGCCGGAAGACGTAGCACCCGGCGTTGATCTGGTCGGTCGGCGGATTCGGCGTCTTCTCCAGAAAAGCCCGGACGCGGCCATGCTCGTCGGTGGGCACCGAGCCGAAGCGGCTCGGATCCGGGACACGTTGCAGGTGCAGTGTCACGTCGGCGCCGGATTCCCGGTGCGTGCGCAGCTGCGCGCGCAGATCGGCGCCGGACAGGATGTCCCCGTTGAAGACGATCACGTGCTCGGCGCGCAACCGGTCGTAGACGTTGCGGATCGCGCCCGCGGTGTCCAGCGGCTCGTCTTCGACGACGTACTCGAGCTCCAGGCCGTGCGCGGAACCGTCGCCGAAGTACTCCTCGAACACTTCGGCCCGATACGAAGTCCCGAGCACGACATGCCTGATCCCGGCCTCGCGGATCCGGGAAAACAGGTGATTCAGGTACGGCGTCCCCGCGGTCGGCAGCATCGGTTTCGGCGCCGACAGGGTGAGCGGGCGCAGCCGGGTGCCCTTTCCCCCGACCAGCACGACAGCGTCGATGCCCGTGCCGGCCCCCGACGTGGCTTCGACCTCGGTCGTCACCTCACCACTCCCTCTTGTATCACGCGCCGCCTGGCGACAAGCCGCGGGAAACCCTGACGGCGGACGCCCCGAGGGCCTACCCTAGACAGGAAACAGGTGGGCCTTTCCCCAGAGGGCCCCGGGTCAGTCGGGAGGCCGAGGGGATGGACCCCCGGGAACGGGCGGACGCCTTGCTCGCACGAGCACGCGCGCGTGGAGCCTTCGTCGTGACGCCGGACAAGGCGACCTCGCCCATGGACTCGGCCAACACCCAGCAGATTCCGCGTTCGCTGGTGACCGAAATCGATCGTGGCCAGGATCCGGACACCACGACCCAGCTGCCCGCGTCGCTGATCGAGGAGAATGACCACCCGCTGGCGACGTCCGCGCCGACGACGCGGCTGGACGTCCCCGGGAATCACCACCAGGCGACCACACCGTTGACGCCGCGCCCCCAGGCGAAGCCGATCGCGAGCCCGCTCAAGGACCAGCCGGTCCCCGAGCAGCAGCCGTCGAGCGGCGAAGAGGTCGGCGGGCTGATCCCCACGATCAAGCAGACCAGCGGCCGTTCCAACCTTTCGCGCCGCCTCGACGGCATCTAGCCCTTCCGGGTCTCCAGCTTCAACCGCAGCGTCAGGCCGAGCTTGATCGCGGCCAGCACCGGCTTCCAGCGCAGCCCGCGGTGGCGGTCGGCGAGATAGCGATACGCGCTTTCGTGATGCGCACGCAGCATTTTCGCCGACGCCTGTGACGTCGCGTGCCCGCCGATGTGCATGACACCCGCCGACGGCGCGTACACGTTGAGCCAGCCAGCCTTGGCGAGCCGGTCGCCGAGATCGACGTCCTCGAAGTACATGAAGTAACGCGTGTCGAAACCGCCGACCGAGTCGAACGCCTCCCGGCGGAAAAGCTGGCACGAACCGGAAAGCCAGCCCGCGACCCGCTCGACCGGTGCCCGCTCCTGGCGGTACGCGCGCGTCCACGGATTGCCCGGCCACACCTTGCCGAACACCGCGTGCCCGATGCCGCGCCCGAACGACGGCAGCAGCCGCGCCGAGGGATAGACGGTGCCGTCCTGATCATGGATGAGCGGCCCGAACGAACCGCCCCGCGGCCAGCGCTTCGCGACCTCCAGCAGCGTGTCGAGCGAACCCGGCTCCCATTCGAGATCGGGATTCACCACGACGACCCAGCCGTAGCTGTCGTCCAGCTCGGCGACCCCGCGGTTGGCGGCGGTGCCGTACCCGACGTTCTCGCCGATGCTGAGCAGATGCACGTTCTCCCGCTCGGCCGCCCGTTCCGGGGCACCGTCCGTGGAGGCGTTGTCGGCCACGACCACCTGGACATCGCGATCGGTGGCCTTCTCGAGCGTGTCGAGGAACCGCTCGAGCGTCTCACCGGGAAAGTACGTCACGGTCACGACGGCGAGCCCGTCGCCGTAGCTGGGGTGCTCAGTCACCCGGCCATTGTCCACGCGTCACCGAACGCGATATCGCTGCCCTACCGAGCGTGATTGCGGCGAGTGCCACGTTCACGATGCCGAGTTCCACATTCAAGACATGCGGTGGTGGCGGGACCAGGCCTTGGCATAGGCCTCCCGATGCCGCTCCGCGGTCGTCGCCCAGGAGAACTCCTTCGCCCGCTTCTGCGCCGCGTCCGCCAGCTCCGACCGCCGCGACGAATCCGCCAGGAGGTCCGTGATCGCCGCGGCGACATCCCCGGCGCCGACACCGCAGTACGCCACCGCGTCGCCCCCGACCTCGGGCAGTGACAGCCGCCGGGTCGTCAGGACACACGCGCCGCACGCCATCGCCTCCAGCACCGGCAGCCCGAATCCCTCCCCCAGGCTCGGATACGCCACCAGCTCGGCACCGCCGAGGAACCCGGCCAGCGTGCCGAACGGCAGGTAACCGGCGCGGATGACCCGCAGCCGGTGCGGGACGGCGTCGAGCGCGCGCTCCACCTGCGTGTCCCAGCCCGGCTGACCCGCCAGCACCAGGGCGGGCGCGTCCGGGCGGCCCGCGACCGCGCGGGCGAAGCCGCGGATCAGCGCGGGCACGTTCTTCCGCGGCTCGAGCGCGCCCAGGAACGCCACGTACGGCGTCCGCCCGATCCCGACGGCCGCGCGGGCCGCCTCGACCTCCTCGGGCGAGGGCGGATGGAACCGGTCGGTGTCGACGCCGTGGTGGATGATCTCCAGCTCCGCCCGCCGTACCGGGCTCACCCGCGCCAGTTCGGTCGCGGTGGCCACGCTCGGCACCACGCACACCGTCGCCCGTCGCAACGCGGTCGACGTCCACGCGCGGAAGAACCGCGCCTTCACCGAGGAGTGCAGCACCGCGTCGGTGAAGAACGTCGCGTCGTGCAGGGTCACCACGGACGCGGCCGTGCCCGCCAGCGGCATCGTGTAGTGCGGCGAGTGCACGACGTCGACGGCGAGGCGGCGGGTCAGGCGCGGCAATGTCGCCTGCTCCCAGGTGAGCCGCGCTGTCCGCGTCGACGTCGAAGGCGACGCGGGAACGATGCGGGCGCCCGGCGCGAGACGGCCGTAGAGCGCGAGATCCCGGGGCTGGCACACCACGGTGAGCCGCGCCCCGTCCTGGTCCAGCGCCTGCACCAGGGAGTCCACGTAACGTCCGACACCGCCCCGGTCCGCAGGGACCGCGGTCGCGTCGATCAGCACACGGGGATCACCGGTCACCAGAGCAGAGTAAAGCCGCAGCCCACCCGCCCGGACAAGAACCGGGAAATGCGGGACACCGGCACCCCGATGTGTCAATCCCGGTTGCGGCGATGCATCGCCCACACGGCCTCGGCGGCGGCCCGCCAGGTGAACGCCCGCGCCCGTTCCTTGCCCCGCGTGCTCAGCTCGGCCGCACGCTGCGCCGACCCCAGCACCTCGCGCAACCCCAGCGTGAGCGCCCCGACGTCGCCGCGCGGCACCATCAGCCCGGCACCGCCCGCCACCTCGGCCAGCGCCGGGACGTCGGTGTGCACCACCGGCACCCCGGCCGCCATCGCCTCCAGCAGCGGCAGTCCGAACCCCTCCGTGAGACTCGGCACAGCCAGCGCCTCCGCCCCGCGCAGCACAGTCGCCAGCTCGGCGTCGCTCACCCGGCCGAGCAGCCGGAACCGCTCCTCGGGCAGCCCGTGGTCCTTCGCCAGCCGCACCGGGTCGACCCCGCCCCAGCCCTGCTGCCCGGCCACCACGAGCGAGACGCCCTCGAGGTCGGCGACGGCCTCGATCAGCACGTCGATGCCCTTGCGCGGCTCGATGGTCCCGACCGCGAGCACGTACCGCTCCGGCACTTCGACGTCGGCGTCCCCTGCCGGGATCCGCACGCCGTGCGGGATGACCTTCACCGGCACGTCGACGTCGATCAGCACGGCGAGCTCGTCCGCGACCGCCCTGGTCGGCACCACCAGACCGGACGCGCGCCGTGCCGCGCGGGAGATCATCGACCGGTGCCAGCTGACACCCCGGCTGGTGAGCGTCTCCGGATGCGTCCACGGGACGGTGTCGTGCACGGTCACCGTCAGCGTCTTGCCCGCGGGCACGCGCGGCGGCGCGAGCGGCGTCGGCGCGTGCACGGCGTCGCCGCCCGGCCACCACGGCAGGCCCAGCTGCCACGCCGCGACCAGGGCGCGCGGCGGAATCCGCAGCACCCGGGGACCTTCGACACCCTCGACAACGGCGGCCTCGACGTCGTGGTGACGCGCCACCACACTGGACACCGTCCAGCCAGGCGGCGCCGTGCGGGCCAGCGCGAGCATCAGCTCCGCGGTGTACCGGCCGGTACCACCCGGCACCGGGGCGAGCAGTTGCTCGGCGAGGACGACCAGTCGGGGCACGGGGCCTATTCTCTCCCGGGTGACCCCCGAGCCCGCCACCACCGTGGTGGTTGTGACCTGGCGGGGTGCCGGGCACGTCACCGCGTGCCTCGACGCGCTCGCCGCCCAGACCCGTCCACATCGGACGCTGGTGGTGGACAACGCCTCCGACGACGGCACCGCCGCCCTGCTCGCGGCGCATCCGTCCACCCCCCAGGTGCTGCGGCTGCCGCGCAACACCGGGTACGCCGGCGCGATGGCCACGGCGCTGCGCCGGGTCGACACCCCGCTCATGGCCTGGCTGAACGACGACGCCGAACCCGCGCCCGGCTGGCTGGCCACTTTGGAGGACACCCTTGACGCGGCGCCGCTCGCCGCCGCGGCCGCGTCCCGGCTCGACCTCGAGGACGGTTCGACGCAGTCGGCGGGCGTCCGGCTCACCGCCGACGGCCACGGCGCCGACCTGCCCGAACCCGCCGACGAGGTGTTCGGCTTCTGTGGCGGCGCGGCCCTGATCCGGACCGGTCCACTGCGTACGGTCGGCGGTATACCGGCGTCGTTCTTCTGCTACTACGAGGACACCGACACCGCGTGGCGGCTGCGCCTGGCGGGCTGGGACGTCGTCGGAGCGCCGGAGGCCGCCGTGCGCCATCGGCACGGGGCGAGCACCCGTCCGGGTAGCCCGCAATTCCACCGGTGGAACGAACGTAACCGCCTGCTCACCCTGCTGCGCTGCGCCCCCGGCGGCGTCGCGCTGCGGCAGCTCGTCCGGTTCGCGCTGCTCACCGCCGTGCTGCCACTGCGATCGGGCAAACCGGACGCGCCGAACTTCCGGTTCGGCCTGCGCTGCCGGATACTCGCAGAGGTCGCCCTCCGGCTACCGGCGGCATTGTTCGCACGCCGAATGATCACGCGACGTAGCGCTCTCGGCCGAGGGGCGGTCTGGGAGGCGTGGGCGGGCCACTAATATCTGCGTAATCCCGAGGACAGGAGCAGGCTTTGGCGCAGGGGGACCCGCAACCGCTCGTCTCGGTGATCGTGGTGAACTACCGCGGCGCGGACGACACCATCACGTGCCTGCGCTCGCTCGCCTCGGACCTCGACTGCGCTGATGCGTCCTCGGCGGGAAAACGTACCTCGGACGGACCCGAAACCGAGCTGATCTGCGTCGACAACGCGTCCGGCGGAGACGACCTCGCGCGCATCAAAGCGGCTGTCCCCGGCGTGACGCTGGTGGAATCGCCGGTCAACAGCGGCTTCGCGGGCGGCTGCAATCTCGGCGCGCGGCACGCGAACGGCACGATCCTCGGCTTCCTCAACAACGACGCCCGGCCCGCACCCGGCTGGGTCTCGGCCGCGGTCGCCGAACTCCGGGCCCAGCCGAGGGTCGCCGCGGTGGCCAGCAAGGTCCTGGACTGGGACGGCACCGGCACCGACTTCGTCGACGCCGGGCTCACCTGGTTCGGCATGGGCTACAAGCGCCACGCGGGCAGCCCGCTGTCGGCCGTCCCGTCGGCCGAACACGACGTCGCGAAGGACGTGCTGTTCGGCACCGGCTCCGCGATGTTCGTCCGCACTTCGGTGTTCGCCGAACTCGGCGGGTTCGACGAGCGGTTCTTCATGTTCTACGAGGACGTCGACCTCGGCTGGCGGCTGAACCTGCGTGGCTGGCGCGTCCGGTACGTCCCGGAATCGCTGACCTACCACCGGCACCACGCGACGATGGCGGCGGTGGACGCCCCGGACTCCGGCCGCGAGACGTTCCTGTTGGAGCGCAACGCACTCGCCGCGCTGTACAAGAACCTTTCCGACGAGTCGCTGGCGAAGGCGCTGCCCGCGGCGCTCGCGCTGGCGGTCCGCCGGGCGACGGCACGTGGCGATCTCGACGCGACCCAGCTCGACCTCGAACGCGGAGTCGGGCCCGCCGAAACCGGCGACGTAGCGATCCCGCGCACGACGCTCGCCGGAATGCTGGCGATCGACCAGTTCGTCGAACTGCTGCCGTCGCTGGCAGAGTCACGCGCGGTCGAGCAGGCCGCGCGCGTGCGCACCGACGCCGATCTGCTTCCCTTGCTGCGCAAGGCTTTGGAGCCCGCGTATCCGCTGCCGCGTTACCTCGCCGCGCATGACATCCTCGTCGAGGCCTTCGGCATCGAGGCCGCGTTCGGGCAGCGCCGGAAGATCCTGGTGATCACCGGCGACGCGCTCACCGAGCGGATGGCGGGCCCGGCGATCCGGGCCTGGAACATCGCCGCGACCCTGGCGAGCGAGCACGACGTCCACCTCGTCACGACGAACCCGCACGTGTCGCCGCCGCCCGCGCCGTTCCGCGTCAGCGCGGGCAAGCGGCACGATCTGGACGCGCCGATCGCCGAGGCCGACATCGTGATCCTGCAGGGGCACGTGCTCGAACTCGCGCCGTCGCTGAAAAAGCAGTACGCGAGCAAGATCGTCGTCGCCGACCTGTACGACCCGATGCACCTGGAGTTGCTGGAACAGGGCAAGGGAATAGCCGACGACAAGCGCGCGGCGGACCTCGCCGGAGTCACGAAGGTGCTCGACGCGCAGCTCGAACGCGGCGATTTCTTCCTGTGCGCGTCGGAACGTCAGCGTCATTTCTGGCTGGGTCACCTCGCCGCGCTCGGCAGGCTCTCGCCCCGGCTCTACGACGCCGATCCGACGACGCAGTCATTGCTCGCGGTCGTCCCTTTTGGACTGTCGCCGGAGGCACCGGCCCGTACCGGACCGGGACTGCGTTCCGCGCTCGGCATCGGGGCGACCGACCACGTGGTGCTCTGGGCCGGTGGTGTGTACAGCTGGTTCGACCCGCTGACCCTGGTCCGCGCGGTCGAGAAGCTGCGGCGGCGCCGCGCCGACGTCCGGCTCGTGTTCCTCGGGATGAAGCATCCGAACCCCGAAGTCGCCGAGATGGACATCGGCGCGCGGACCGTCCGGCTGGCGGATTCGCTGGGGCTGACCGGGAAACACGTCTACTTCAACGAGCAGTGGGTGCCCTACGGCGAGCGGCAGAACTGGCTGCTCGACGCGAACTGCGGGGTCACCACGCACTTCGAGCACGTCGAGACGACCTTCGCCTTCCGCACCCGCGTGCTGGACTACCTGTGGGCCGGGCTGCCGATCGTCACGACCGACGGTGACTCCTTCGCCGATCTCGTCCGCGCCGAACGCCTCGGTGTCGTGGTCCCCGCCGAGGACGCCGACGCGCTGGCCGACGCACTGGAAAAGGCGTTGTACGACGAGGAGTTCGCCGCCGGATGCGTCGAGCGGATCGCCGGGGTCGCCCAGCGGTTCGCCTGGCCCGAGGCGTTGAAACCGCTCGTCGAGTTCTGCCGGGATCCGCGCCCCGCCGCCGACCGGCTGGCGGGATCGGCGGATCTCGTGACCACGAAACCCGTGCGGGGCAAGGAAATGGTGCGCCGCGACGTCGCGCTCGTCCGGGAGTACCTCAACGACGGCGGCATGGGCGAGCTCGCGCGACGGGCGGGCGGCCGGGTCCTCAAGATCGCCAGGCAGCGGTTGCGCCGTGGCTGATCGACCGTTGCGTGTGCTGCTGGACGGCACTCCCCTGCTCGGCACCAGGACCGGCATCGGCCGGTACACCGCGGCGCTGAGCGAGGAGCTGGCCTCGATGTCCGAAGTGGACACACGCGCGGTGGCCTTCACGTTACGCGGCTGGCGGCGGCTGCGGCACGTCCTGCCGCACGGCGCGCGGGCGCGGGGCATGCCGGTGGCCGCGCGGCTGCTGCGCAAGGCCTGGCTGCACGGAGAATTCCCGCCGGTGGAACTGTTCGCGGGACTGGCTGACGTCGTGCACGGGACGAATTTCGTGCTACCGGGCCGAGTGCGGGCCGCGGGCGTGCTGACCATCCACGATCTGGCCTTTTTGGGCAATCCAGCGGAGCTGAGGCCCAGCGACCAGGACCTGCCCCGGCTGGTGCGACGCGGCGCCAGGCGAGCCGACGTCATCTGCACCCCGACAGCCGCCGTCGCCGACGCGGTGGCCGAACGGCTGGACGTCGACCGGGACAAGATCGTGGTGACCCCGCTGGGCGTGAACCCGGCCTGGTTCACCGCCCGGCCACCGACGGACGAGCAGCGCGCGGAGCTGGGCCTGCCGGAGCAGTACCTGCTGTTCGCCGGTGCCGCGGGGCCGCGCAAGGGTCTCGACTGGCTCGTGCGCGCCCACGCCACGACGCCTGACCTGCCACCGCTGGTGTTCGCCGGCCCCGGCCCGTTCCCGCACGCGGAGCGGTCGCAGCACCTCGGCTATCTGTCCGATGTGGACCTCCGGCGGGTCGTGGCAGGCGCCTCGGCACTCGTGCTGCCCTCGCGTGACGAGGGCTTCGGCCTGCCCGTCCTCGAAGCCATGGCGTCGGACGTCCCCGTCGTCTGCACCGACATCCCCGCCCTGCGCGAAGTCGCGGGCGACTGCGCCAGCCTCGTCCCCTACGACGACGTCGAGGGCCTGGCCGCCGCCCTGCGCACCGCGGTCATCGACCCGCACGCCGTCGCCACCTCCGCCGCCCGCCGCACCCACGCCGCGGGCTTCACCTGGCGCACCTGCGCCGAACGCACCGTCGAGGCCTACCGCCGCGCCGTCTCCGGCTGATCCCCGCGGTTTCCGCCGCTCGACCCGACCGCTCCCAGTGACCCGATTCCCCCTGAGGTCACGTATTACCAGGGGTATCCCCCACCCTCTCCGGGGGACGGCCCTGGGCCAGTCTATCGCGGAGGTACGACGAAAACGGGCCGCCGGCGGTGCGGGACGGGAAGTTGTCCACAATCGCGCTTGGCTGGGGACAACCACGAAAGCCGAGGTCCCGAAGGGCGCACGAGTCCGTGAATGCCACATCGAGAGACTCTGAATCCCTCAATGTGGCATTCACGGAAGGGTGGAGCCTCGCAGACGGTGCTTCTACGATGCCGGTAGTGCCCAGCTCCGCGGGAACGCTGAACGGCGCCGTCGGGTTCGGGGCGAGCCGGGTGCTGAAGGACGCTTTCAGTGCGTTGGCCGTGCTGAAGGACGCCTTCAGTGCAACGAGCGCACCGAAGGCGTCCTTCAGCGTCCCCTACGCGCCGTTCGGGGACACCTGAACCCCAGCAGCCACCGGAGAAACCGGGGGCACGGGTGCAACCCAGGAATCAGGCAGCGGCGAAGTAAGCCGTCAAGGCGTCCTGCCACGACCGCAGCGGCGTCAGCCCGGCATCCCGCCAGGAGGCGTTGGACAGCACCGAATACGCCGGCCGCGGCGCGGGGCGCGGGAAGTCGGCCGTCGTGCAGGGCAGCACCCGTGCGGGATCCGCGCCCAGCCCGGCGAAAACGGCCTGCGCGAAGCCGTACCAGGTCGTCGAGCCACCACCGGTGCAGTGCAGCACGCGTCCCGGAGGACCGGCGTCCGCAGCGATGCACCCGGCCAGCTCCACCAAGCCGGAAGCGAGATCTGCCGACCACGTCGGCGATCCGGTCTGATCGTCCACAACGGACACCGTGTCCCGCTCTTTTTCCAAGCGCGCCATCGTTTTCACGAAGTTGTTGCCGGACTTCCCGTACACCCACGACGTCCGCACGATCCACGCCGACGCACCCGAGCCGAGCACCGCGTCCTCTCCGGCGGCCTTCGTGCGGCCGTAGGCGCTGTGCGGGCCGAGCGGATCGTCCACTTCGTACGGTGAAGAGGCATCCCCTGGGAACACGTAGTCGGTCGAGACGTGGACAAGCGGTACCCGGCGGGACGTGCACGCCGCGGCGAGCACCCGCGGACCGTCCACATTGACCGCGAACGCGCGGGCCTCGTCGGTTTCCGCGGCGTCGACCGCGGTGTACGCCGCGGCGTTGACCACCACCGGTGACGCGCCGGAAGCCGAGGCACGTTCCGCCAGTGCTCCGACGGCCGAGACGACGTCTCCGGCCCGGGTCATGTCCAGCTCGGCCGACGAGGGCGTGATCGCCTCGACATCGGGCCGGGACGAGGCGAGCGCCGCCAGGTCACGTCCGAGCTGCCCGGATCCCCCGGGCACCAGCAGGAGCAGCCCTCCAGTCACACACCGTCCCCTTATTTCGCCAGCGCGGCGCGGCCCTTCAACGGTTCCCACCACGCCCTGTTGTCCGCGTACCAGCGCACCGTATCAGCGAGACCGTCCTCGAAGGACATTCGCGGCGCGTAGCCCAGCTCGGTCCTGATCTTGGTGATGTCCACCGAGTACCGGCGGTCGTGGCCCTTGCGGTCCTCGACCGGCTCGACGCTGTCCCAGCCGGCGCCCAGCGCGTCCAGCAGCCGTCCGGTCAGCTCGCGGTTGGTCAGTTCCGTGCCGCCGCCGATGTTGTAGATCTCCCCCGCGCGCCCGCGATCGGCGACCAGCTGGATGCCCTGGCAGTGATCGTCCACATGCAGCCAGTCACGCACGTTCAGCCCGTCACCGTAGAGCGGCACCTTCAGCCCGTCGAGCAGATTGGTGACGAACAACGGGATGACCTTCTCCGGGAATTGGTACGGACCGTAGTTGTTGGAGCACCGGGTGATGCACACCGGCAACCCGTGCGTGCGGGAGAACGCGCGCGCCATGAGGTCCGACGACGCCTTGGACGCCGAGTACGGCGAGTTCGGCTCCAGCGCGTGATCCTCCGACCACGATCCTTCGTCGATCGAGCCGTACACCTCGTCGGTCGAGATGTGCACGAACTTCCCGACGCCGGCCTCGGAAGCCGCCTGCAGCAACGTCTGCGTGCCGAGCACGTTGGCCAGCACGAAATCCGCGGCACCGAGAATCGAACGGTCCACATGGGACTCGGCGGCGAAGTGCACCACCAGGTCCACCCCGAGCATCAGCTCGCGCACCAGCACCGCATCGCAGATGTCGCCGGTCACGAACCGCAGCCGGGGATCGCCGGAGACCGGCGCCAGGTTCGCCTTGTTCCCCGCGTAGGTGAGTTTGTCCAGCACGACGACCTCGGCGTCGGCCAGCGTGGGATAGGCACCGCCGAGCACCCGGCGCACGTAGTTCGAACCGATGAAACCCGCGCCACCGGTCACGAGAACCCGCATTTACTCCGCCTTTCACCCGCGCCGACCGCGTGATCGGGAATCAGTGTGTCACGACTGGGGCAACCTTCACCCAGCCTACGGACGTCTAACACGAGGATCAGTAGAGTCGTGCTGGTGGCACCGGGTGTGCCCTGGGGGAACGAATCGGGGAGGAAGCGCGTGACCGAGTGGCCTGCGCCACCCGTGCCGGTGCACCACGGACGTGGTGTTCTGGTGTTCTTCCGCCGTGGCGGCAAGATCTTCCTCAGCCTGCTCTCCGTGGTGGTCCTGGGGCTGACCTGGTACGGCTGGCAGTACATCGGTGACCCGAACGAGGGACTTTCCACCAGCGCGGTGTTCGACGACCAGTCGGCACACGCGAAGCCGCTGGACGGCGCCGTCGACATCCTCCTGGTCGGCATGGACAGCCGCACCGACAATCACGGTGACCCGCTGCCCCGCGAGGTGCTCGACATGCTGCACGCCGGGGTCTCGGACGGCGAGCGCCAGACCGACACGATGATCCTCGTGCACATCCCGCAGGACGGGCGCCGCGCGGTCGCGATCTCCTTCCCGCGCGACTCACTCGTGGAGATCACCGGCGGCTACGGCAAGCACAAGCTCAACAGCGCGTACGTGTACGCCTACAACGACACCTCCCAGACGCTGCAGCGGCAGGGAAACACCGACCTCAAGGACATCGACGCGAAGTCCAAGGTGGCCGGTCGCAAGAACCTCATCGCCACGATCGAGAAGCTCATCGGCAAACCGGGCATGATCGACCGCTACGCCGAGGTCAACCTGGCGAGCTTCTACGAGGTCACCAAGGCCATCGGCGGCGTCGACGTCTGCCTCAACAACGCGGTCAAGGAAGCCAAGTCCGGCATCGATCTGCCCGCCGGGCACCAGACGATCGAGGGCGTGCAGGCGCTCGCCTTCGTCCGGCAGCGTTACGACCTGCCGAACTACGACCTCGACCGCATCGCGCGGCAGCAGGCGTTCCTGTCCGGGCTGGCGAACAAGGTGTTGTCGGGCAAGACACTGATGAACCCGGCGAAGCTCGGCGACCTCGTCGAGGCGATCAAGAAGTCGGTCGTGCTCTCGTCCGGGTGGAACCTGATGGAGTTCGCCGAGCAGATGCGCGGGCTCACCGGCGGCCGGATCGAGTTCCACACCCTCCCGACCCAGGGCAACGCGGTGGTCGGCGGCGCCGACGTGCTGCGCGTCGACGAGGACCAGGTGCAGGCCGAGGTGGCGCGGCTGACCTCCGACGGCGTTCCCGACGCGAAGCCTGCCCAGTCAACGAGCGCGACGGTGCCCGGCGCGAACGCGGTGACCGTCGAACTGTTCGACGGCTCCGGCTCTTCCGCGGTCGGCCCGCAGACGCACACCTTGTTGCAGAACAAGGGTTTCCGGCTCTCCGACGACACCAAACTGAGTGCCCGCAACAGCACGGTGATCCGCTACAACCCCGCCGACGACACCGGGCTCTCCCTGGTCCGCCAGGCGCTGGGCTCGAGCGTTCAGGCCGAGCCGGACGCCGACGTCGCCACCGGGCACGTCCGGGTCCTGCTCGGCCGCGACTTCCACGGCGCCGCCGCACCGGGCGGGGCGAGCTCCACCCCGTCCCCGAGCAGCAAGCCGACACCGGCCTCCAGCGCGTCGTCCGCCCCACCGCCGTCGAGCTCCCAGCCGCCGATCACCGCGGGCGGAGTGGCCTGCATCAACTAGGGCGTGGTGAAACACGCCCTAATCCCCGACACTCAGCGTGGCGACAGCGTCGGCACCTTAGGCTGGACGACGCAGTGACGATACGGGGAGGTGACCACGGTGGACAACGACGAGCGCAAGCCGGATGGCGAACCACGTCTCGATGCGGAGCAGGACGCGGTGGCCGCCGAGGACACCTCATCGGCCACGGACGGTGACTGGAAGCCGTCGCCCTTTCCGCGCCCCCGGACCGAGCCCGAGCCCGAGCCGGTGGTCCCGGCCCGCCGTGGCCCGCGCGCGGCCAAGCTGACCCGGCGGATCGCGCTCGGCCTGGTGTCGCTGCTCGCGCTCGGCGCCACGGCCTACGGCTACGTCACGATGGGACGCCTGCAGCGGAACGTCCCCACGACGGACGCGCTGAGCAGGCCGGAAGACCCCGCGGCCCCGCCCGCGGACGACGGCGCGACGGACATCCTGCTCGTCGGCAGCGACGCGCGGACCGACGCGCAGGGCAACCAGCTGCCGCTGCGCGTGCTGAAGGAACTGCGCACCGAAGCGACGGCGGGCAGCGTCAACACCGACACGATCATGGTCGTGCGCATCCCGAAGAACGGCGGGAAGGCGTCCGGGATCTCCATCCCGCGCGACACCTGGGTCGACATTCCGGGGCGGGGCAAGGGAAAAATCAACTCCGCGTACGGCGTCGCCAAGGCACGCTTCGCGGCGGAGCAGCGAGCACGGGGCGAGCGGGACCAGGCGAAGATCGAGCGCGACTCCGACACCGAGGGCCGCCGCGTACTGGTCCAGACCGTGCAGGATCTGACCCAGCTGCGCATCGACCACTACGCCGAGGTCAACCTCCTCGGCTTCTACCTGCTGACCGAGGCGCTCGGCGGGGTCAAGGTGTGCCTCAACCACGCGACCGAGGACAAGGATTCCGGCGCGAGCTTCCGTCGTGGCGTCCAGACGGTGTCCGGCGGGGAGGCGCTTTCTTTCGTGCGCCAGCGGAAGAACCTGCCTCGGGGCGACCTCGACCGGATCGTGCGGCAGCAGGCGTTCCTGACCTCGGCGCTGCACCAGGTGCTGTCCGCGGGCACGCTGGCCAACCCGTCGACCATGAGCGGGCTGATCGACGCGGCGCACCGGGCGATCGTGCTCGACGACGGCCTCGATCTGCTGCAGTTCGTCCAGCAGGTCAAGGGAATCGCCTCCGGCGACCTCGCCTTCACCACGATCCCGGTGATCACGTCGAACGGGACGAGCGAGGACGGCCAGAGCATCGTCGCGATCGATCCGGCGGCCGTGCGGAAGTTCGTCGCCGAGCTGGCGGGCCGTGGTGCCGCCCCGCCGTCCGGCGGTGGTGGAGCGACGGGAGCGGCACCGCGGGTGGCCGCCGCCGACGACGTGCGCTGCGTCGACTGACCGCGTGGCCTAGAACTCGGCCCGGTGGTCCCACACCCAGGTGGCGAAGGTGCGGGGCGCGGTGCCGGTGACCTCTTCGACCGTCTTCGTGACCGGTGAGGGCTCGTCGAGCGCGCTCGCCCACGAACGAAGAATCGCGTCGACGGCCCCGTCGGGCAGGCCGTGGCCGAGCATCCGCTCCCGCGCCTCGTCCGTGGACAGTTCCACGACCTTGACCGGCCGATCGAGGACGTCGCCGAGAATCGTTGCCTGCTCACGGAAACTGAGCGCTTCCGGCCCGGTGAGCGCGAGCGAGGCGCCGCGGTGTTCGCCGGTGGTCAGCGCGCGCACGGCGACGGCGGCGATGTCGGCCTCGTGGATGGCACCGACTCGCGCGTCCGGATACGGAGTGCGCACCACGCCCTCGGCGAGCTCGGCCGCCCAGGCGAGCGTGTTGCTCGCGAAATGCCCGGGATGCAGCACGGTGTGCCCGAGACCGGACCCGGCAAGCGCTTCCTCCACCGCGCGATGCAGGACCGCGATCCGGTTCTCCGAGAACGGTTCCAGCGTCGCGGACGAGGACAGCTGGACGACGTGGTCCACTCCCGCCCGCTGGGCCGCGGCGACGAACTTCTCGATGCCCTGCGGCCGGGTGTAGAGGAACACGGCGCGGACGCCGTCGAGCGCACTGTCGTCTGACTCCTCGAGGTCGAGGCTCACGGTCTCGACGCCCTCGGGCACGTCGAGCGTGCTCGCGTCGCGGCTCGCCGCGCGTACCTTTTCGCCCGCGTCGAGCAGCTGAGCCAGCACCTGCCCGCCGACGTGGCCGCGTGCACCGGTGACAAGGATGGTCATTCCAACCCCCGTAGTTTTGTTTTGTAAGCAAAACTACTTACGGCAGCCCTCGGTGTCAACGGGGTCAGTGGTCATAGCCTGTACCCATGAGCCTCACCGAACAGCTGCTGCGCCCGCTGCTGGCGTCCCAGGCGAAACCGCTGATCACGCACTACGACGACGCGCTGGGCAGCCGGGTGGAACTGTCCGTCGCGACGACCGCGAACTGGGCGGCCAAAACGGCGAACTGGCTGGTCGAGGAGTTCGACGTCGAGCCGGGCGACGCCGTCGCGGTGCGGCTGCCGTCGCACTGGCAGACCGTGGGCGTGCTGCTCGGGGCCTGGTGGTGCGGGGCACGCGTGGTCACCGAGACCGGCGGGGCACGCGTGGCGTTCGTGACACCCGACGGCGTTTCCGAGGCAGAGGCCACGGCCGTGGTGTCGCTGGACCCGATGGGGCGCGGACTGGCCGAACCGCCCGCCGACGGCGCGCTCGACTACCTCGGCGAGGCACGGCTCGCCGGCGACCAGTTCAGCCCGCTGTTCCCGGTACCCGGCGACACTCCCGCACTCGGCGAGTCCACAGTGGACGAGGTGCTGACGGAGTCCCGTTCCCGGGCCGCGAAGATCGGTCTGTCCGCGAGCGATCGTGCCCTGTCCACTGTGGATTGGGATGGGACGGAAGGCATTCTCGACGGCCTGCTGGTCCCGCTCGCCGCGGGCGTCCACCTCGTCCAGGTGAGCAACGCCGACCCGGCCAAGCTCGCCGACCGCCGCGCCGCCGAGCGCACCACCGTCGACCTGGGCTGAAATGCCGTTAAGGCCACCTTACGGGCGTCTGACGCCCGTAAGGTGGCCTTAACGGCGTTGCGGTCAGGCGGTCAGGAGCGCGTCGTTCGAGGAGGACAGGCGCTGCTCCCGCTTACGCCAGAAGAGCGCGTGGTCCAGCGAGATGCGGCCGGGGTTGAAGCCGAGCGCGAGCCCGGCGACCGCGAGGACCAGCACGAGTTCGTAGCCGCCCTGGCCGGTGAGGCCGTTGTCGATGTGCACCGAAAGCAGTGCGCCGATCGACACGACGACGTAGCCGAGTCCGACGAGCGGCGTCAGGAATCCGACGATGAACGCGATCGATCCGAGGATCTCGACCGCGATCGCGAAAACGGCCGCGACGGTCGGCAGCGGCATGCCGACCTTCTCCATGAAGCTCGCCGTCCCGGTGATTCCGTTGTCCCACTTCTGCAGGCCATGGGCGAGGAAGACCACCGCGATCCCGATCCTGCCCAGCAGCAGGGTGACGTCCTTGACGCGTGCGAACATGCGGTACTCCAGCTCCACGATTCGGTGAAAGTTCAACTGACCCGGCCCACGGTAGGGCAGCGCGCGCCGGGGACGGGACTTCAGCGAGTCATCGACAGGAAACCGACAGGAACCGCCCCGTAACTCGCTGTCCCCCGCAAGCGCTTGCCGCTACCGTGGTATCCGGAAACCCGTTCCCGATGCGAGGAGAAACCCCGATGCGCCGACAGACCGTCGTTCACCCCGGACCCGGCCTGTTCACCGCATCTTCGAGGACCTCGCACCGTCATGAAAACCCTGAACATCGGAATTCTCGCGCATGTCGACGCCGGTAAGACCAGCCTGACCGAGCGCCTGCTCTTCGAGGCGGGCGTGATCAGCCACCTCGGCAGCGTCGACGGCGGCGACACCCAGACCGACTCGCTCGCTCTCGAACGCCGTCGCGGGATCACCATCAAATCCGCGGTGGTCGCGTTCACCGCAGGCGACCGGCGCATCACGATCGTCGACACGCCCGGCCACGCGGACTTCATCGCCGAGGTCGAACGCGCCCTTCGCGTGCTCGACGGCGCCATTCTGGTCGTCTCGGCCGTCGAAGGCGTCCAGGCGCAGACCCGGGTGCTGATGCGTACCCTCGTCCGGCTCGGCATCCCCGTGCTGATCTTCGTCAACAAGATCGACCGGATGGGCGCGGACGACGTCGATCTGCTGCGCGCCATCCGGGAAAAGCTCTCGCCGCGCGTCATCACGTTGAGCACGGTCACCGGAATCGGCACGCCCGACGCCGTCAGCACGCCCCGTACGCTCGATGACCCGGCGTTCGCCGAAGAACTCGGCGAACTGCTCGCCGAGGGCGACGACGCCTTTCTTGAGTCCTTTGTGGATGACGACGTTCGGCTCAGTGAAGCGGATTTTCACACCGAGCTGGCTCGTCAGACGAGCCGCGGCGACGTGTATCCCGTCCTCTTCGGATCGGCGATCACGGGCTCCGGCGTCGCCGACCTGGTCACCGCCGTCCGCGAGCTTTTCCCCGCCACCGAAGGTACCGGCGAGGGAACACTGCGCGCGACGGTGTTCAAAATCGAACGCGGACGCGCCGGCGAGAAAAACGCCTACGCCAGGCTGCGCTCCGGTTCACTCACCGCACGACAGAATATTTCCTTCTACCGCAGGGAAAGCGGCGGGAACCTCGTCGAGCTGAGCGGCCGGGTGTCCGCGGTGCGAGTGATCGGCGAGGACGCCGCGGCGGCGGTTTCCGGTGACATCGCACGGATCCGAGGCCTCCGCGACGTCCGCATCGGCGATCAGCTCGGTACCGCCGAAGCATTGCCGGAACGGGGCTTCTTCGCTCCGCCGAGCTTGGAAACAGTAGTGCTCCCGGAGCGTCCCGATCAGGCGTCGGCGCTCTACACGGCGCTGGAACGGCTTGCCGAGGCAGACCCGTTCATCGGCACCCGGCGTCATCCGGACACCGGCGAAATCTCGGTGCGGCTCTACGGTGAAGTGCAGAAGGAAATCGTCAAGTCGACACTGGCCGAGGAGTTCGGCATCGCGGTTTCCTTCGCCGAAACCCGCACGCTGTTCGTCGAACGGCTCATCGGCCACGGCGACGCCGTGCAGGAAATGGACCCCGACGAACGGTTGTACTTCTGGGCCACAGTCGGGATCCACGTCGAACCCGGCCCACCCGGCTCCGGCGGCACGTTCGGGCTTTCGGTCGAACTCGGCTCGCTGCCGCTGGCGTTCCACAAGGCGATCGAGGAAACGGTCGCACAGACGCTCCAGCAGGGCCTGTACGGCTGGGAGGTGATCGACTGCGCGGTCACGCTGACCCGCACGGCGTACTTCAGCCCGGTCAGCGCCGCGGGAGACTTCCGCAAGATGACGCCGCTGGTGTTGATGGAAGCGGTGAAACAAGCCGGAACCCGGGTGTACGAGCCGGTCAACCGGTTCGAACTGGAGGTCCCGGCGCACTGTCTCAGCGCCGCGCTGCTGAAGCTGACCGAACTGCGTGCCGTACCCGGTGAGCCGGACGTCGGACCGTCGTCGTGCACCGTCCGGGGCAGCATCCCGGCGAGCCGCGTGGCCGAATTCGAACAGGCGCTTCCCGGGCTCACCCAGGGCGAAGGCGTGTTCCTCAGCGAGTTCGAGGAGTACCGCCCCTACCCCGGCCCGCCGCCGTCCCGGCCCCGGACCGGTGCGAATCCCTTGGACCGCAAGGAATATCTACTCCGGACACTACGTCACCTCTGACATGGCCGAGCTGGTCACCACTCGGTGGTGACCAGCTCGGCTCCGCCCAGGACTAGGGCCGCGCTCCGGGGTCACCCGGGTTCGAGCCCGGACCGCCAGGACCGCCCTCCCCCATGCCGGGGTCGCCGTTGCCGTTGACGTGCACCACTCCGGCCGGGCTGCTCACCTGGTGCGCCGACGCGGCCGAAGCGACCGAGGAAGCGGCGACGAGGCCAAGGGCTGCCAGGCCCGCCACCGCGAACGACTGGACCACTCGGGTCTTCTTCATTTCTCCTCCATGACGTGCTGGACGACAAGGACGTTTGTCCCACGCCGTGACAGACAGACATGCCTCCAGAGGAAGAAAGTCCGCTCATCCTGGCCCGAAAGTACCTTCCACTCGGACTTCCCGCCTAAGCCTTGACCGCTTTCAAGGCGTAGAGCAGCGGGATGCGCGGCGCGGAATCCGGCAACCGCCACCAGCCGCCGTCGGCGGGCACCATGTTCTCCCAGCGCGGCCACGGCAGCAGTTCGCTCTCCCGCAGGCCGGTGATCGCGAACCCGGCGCCGACGAGCGCCGTGATCAGCTCGCCGAACCCGTGCCGCCACTCGTAGATCGTGGTCGCGTCCTGAAGCGCGGGACCGTCGGTGTAGGTACGTGTCGCGTCGCGCTCGAGGGCGCCCCTCCCCTCCAGATAATCGTGACGCAGCAACAGTTCCGGCCCTTCGCCGGGCCCGGGCTCGGGGCCGAGCGCGTTCAGCACTGGATGGAAGTCGACGACGTAGAGCAGGCCGCCCGGCCGCAGCAGCCCGGCGACCACCGAAGCCCAGCGCGTCAGATCGGGCAGGTAGAACACCGACCCTTTTCCGGTGTAGACGATGTCGAACCGGTTGCCGCCGAATGCGTCGACGGCGTCATAAACGTTGGCACGCACGTATTCGACGTCGAGCCCGGCCTCGCGTGCTATACGCTTCGCCGCTTCCACCGCCTCGCCGGAGAAATCGAGCCCGGCCGTCCGCGCTCCTTTTCGCGCGAAGGCGATCGTCTCGGTCCCGAGATGACATTGCAGGTGAACGAGATCGCGGCCGGCCAGCTCCCCGAGGTCCTCCCATTCGAACGGCAGGAACCACTGATCGGGATCGCGGGATTCGTCGAGGCCGTAAAACCGGCTCGCCACGTGGATCGGCGTGCGCTCGTCCCAGTTCGCTTCGTTCGTCGCCATCATCTCGGTGGTCGCGCTGTCGAAGTCCATCCGACATCCTTACCACGTAACGCTCTCAGCGAACGAGGTCGTCTTCGGCGACACGGCTGTCTATCGTCGGAGGCAGAAGATCACTCCGGCGTTCACCGATCGAGAGCAGGCAAGAGATGACGGCCACCTTGGCACCCGAGCTGCGCGCCTCCACCGCGAGCCCTTCCCTGGACGACTCGGTTTACGAACAATTGCTGCGCGACCGCGTCGTCTTCCTCGGCTCGGAGGTCACCGACGAGGTGGCGAACCGGATCGTCGCGCAGCTCCTGCTGCTCGCCGCCGACGCGCCGTCGAAGGACATCAGGTTCTACATCAACTCGCCCGGCGGTTCGGTGTCCGCGGGCATGGCCATCTACGACACGATGCGGCTGATCGAGCCGGACGTTTCGACCTGGGGTCTCGGCTTCGTCGCGTCCATGGGCCAGTTCCTGCTGTCCTCCGGCACACCCGGCAAGCGGTTCCTGTTGCCCAACACCAGGATCGTGATGCACCAGCCGTCCGCGGGCATCGGCGGCGCGGCCACCGACATCGCGATCCAGGCCGAGGTCTTCGGGAAGATGAAGCAGCGCATCGCGGAGATCACCGCGCGGCAGACCGGCCAAACGGTGGAACGCATCACCGCGGACGCCGACCGGGACCGTTGGTTCGACGCCGAAGAGGCGCTGGCATACGGCTTCGTGGACCACATCGTCGCGAGCGAACGGCCTACCGCGTGACTTTCGGGGCCCCATAAGACAATTCGGACACCGTCCTGTGCCGTTCGTTACCAATCCGACCACAGCCACGGCGGAAACGGGTCTCTGCGAGCAGATCAGCTGCGGCCCGTGTCCGCCTACTTCTGGCCGGATCGGTAACACCGGGGAGATCGATTTCGACCGCTGGGACATGAACTTGTTCCAGGCCGCACTCATGGCCCTGCCGCTGGCCGCGCTGGCCGCGACCGTCGTGTCCACCCCGGCACGGGTACCGGCGCCACCCATCCCGATGGTCACGGTGACCATCGGCGCGCTCGGAGCGCGGCAGATCACTTTCACCGACCCGACAGCGCCCGGCGGGCTCCGGCGCGAAGAGCTGGCCCCACACAGCGCGAAGTCGTTCAAGGTCAAGATTCCGCTCGGTATGACCATCACCGTGACGCTCTCGGGCTTCGACGGCCATCCGGTCACCGAGTGCAGTATCGGCGACGAAACCGAGGGGCAGGTGTACGTGCGGGGGACGGATTCCTGTTCCTATGTGGCGGGCGAACTCGTGGGGTGATTCACCCCGTCACCCACCCACCTAGCGGTTATGCGCACCAGACCATGTCACTTAGCGTCGAACGCGCGGGGTGCACATGGGAAGGGAGCGAACATGCACGGGTGCTGCTCGAAGTGCACGGGCCAGGGCTGCGGCTGCTGCGGCAACTGCAACTAGTTCCACGTCCTCGGCAGACGTGGCCATCTCGTAAAAAACCAACCGGCTGTTTTCGTTCGGCAGAACGGAAACAGCCGGTTGTGGTCTTTCGGACCGGGATCTCAGCCGCGGAGCAGGGCGCGGGCCATGACGAGCTGCTGGATCTGGTTGGTGCCTTCGTAGATCTGGGTAATCTTCGCGTCGCGCATCATGCGCTCGACCGGGAAGTCACGCGTGTAGCCGGCCCCGCCGAAGAGCTGGACGGCGTCGGTGGTGACCTCCATGGCGATGTCCGAGGCGTATTTCTTGGCCGCGGAGGCGATAAAACCGGCGCGCTTGTCGCCGCGCTCCGACGCCGCGGCCGAGGCGTAGACGAGGTTCCGGGCCGCTTCGATCTTCGTGCCCATGTCGGCCAGCATGAACTGGACGCCCTGGAACTCCGCGATCATCTTGCCGAACTGCTTGCGGTCCTTGACGTAGGCGACCGCGGCGTCGAGCGCGCCCTGGGCGATGCCGAGCGCCTGCGCGCCGATGGTGGGCCGCGTGTGGTCGAGCGTGCGCAGCGCGGTCTTCAGGCCGGTGCCTGGCTCGCCGATGATCCGGTTCTCCGGGATCGTGCAGTTCTCGAAGTAGATCTCGCGGGTCGGCGAGCCCTTGATGCCGAGCTTCTTCTCCTTGGGGCCCACCGAAAAGCCAGGGTCGTCCTTGTGGACGACGAAAGCCGAGATGCCGTTGGCCTTCTTCTCCGCCTCCGGGTCGGTCACCGCCATCACGGTGTACCAGGAGGATTCACCCGCATTGGTGATCCAGCATTTCGTGCCGTTGAGCACCCAGTGGTCGCCGTCGAGCCGGGCGCGGGTGCGCATCGACGCGGTGTCCGAGCCGGCCTCGCGCTCCGAAAGCGCGTACGACGCCGACGCCTCGCCGGAAGCGATGGACGGCAGGACGAGCTCCTTCAGCTCCTCCGAAGCCGACAGGATGATCGGCTGCGTGCCGAGCTTGTTCACCGCCGGGATCAGCGACGCCGAAGCGTCGACGCGCGCGACCTCTTCGATGACGATGCAGGCGCCGATCGCGTCCGCGCCCTGGCCGTCGTACGCCTCGCCGATGTGCACGGCGTTGAAACCCGACTTCACCAGCGCGTTGTACGCCTCGATCGGATAACGCTCCTGCTCGTCGACCTCGGCCGCGTACGGCGCGATCTCCTTCTCCGCGAGCGCGCGAACGGCGGCCCGCAGCTCCTCGTGTTCCTCGGCGAGCTGGTACAGCCCGGGGCCGTCGGACACCGTAGACACTTCTGCCACCTCTTCCGCACCGTTGGGATCCACCGATGTTAGCGCTCGTTCACATGATGCGTCCTTGTGGGCTTGGCCGCATCCTTCCTAAGGTCGGGTGATGCCGATCACCGCGCCGCCGCCCGGCCTCCCCCGCTCGCTGGACTATCCCGACGTCCCGATCGGCTCGATCCTCGCCGCGGCCGCCGGCCGCTACGGCACCCGCACCGCGTTCGCGCACGGCGAGCGGGAGCTGAGTTTCGCCGGCCTCTACCAGGCGGCCTGCCGGTTCGCGAACGCGCTGATCGCACGCGGGATCGGCAAGGGCGACACCGTCGCGCTGCATCTGCCGAACTGCCTGGCCTACCCGGTCGCCTACTACGGGACCCTGCTGTCGGGCGCCACGTTCAGTCCGGCGAACCCGCTGCTCCCGCCGGACGACCTGGCCTTCCAGCTGACCGACTGCGCGGCCGCGGTGGTCGTCACCTACGGCCCGCTCTCGGGCACGCTCGCCGCGGTCGCCGACCGCATCCCGGCCCGCTCCGTCATCGTCGTCTCACCCGCCGAGGCGCTCCGGGACGGCGAAACCGAGTTCGAGGACTTTCACGCGGAGTACCCCGCCACCCGGCCCGAGGTGGACATCGACATCCACACCGACCTCGCCCACCTCGCCTACACCGGCGGCACCACCGGACGGTCGAAGGGCGTCCAGCTGCCACACCGCAACGTCGTGGTGAACACCCTGCAGTACGTCTGCGGGCAAACCGGGGCGCGCCCGCTGCTCGACGAGCACGGCGACGTCACCGTCGAGCAGGTGGGCAGCGCCGACGAGTGGCCGACCCGCCACGGCACCGGGGTCGTCGTGAACGTGACACCGTGGTTCCACGCGATGGGGACGATCGCCGCGCTCAACGCGGTCGTCCTCATCGGGACCACCGTCGTCCTGCACGAACGTTTCGACCCGGCGCGGTACATCGCCGACGCCGAGCGCCTGCGGGTCACCTCGATCGGCGGCGCACCCGCGTTGTACGCCGGACTGCTGGCTTGCCCGGCGCTCGCGACCGCGGACCTGTCCTCGATCCGCACGCTCGGCTCCGGAGCGGCGCCGATGAGCCACGAGATGATCAACGCGCTGCGGGACCGCTTCCCCGACGCCGTCATCGTCGAGGGCTACGGGTTGACCGAGGTCACGATGGCCGCGGTGACCTCCCCGGCGTATCGCTCGGGCACCCGCAAGGTCGGCTCGGTGGGACTGCCCGTCCCCGACACCGAGATCAAGATCGTCTCCACCGAAGGCGGCGAAGATCCGCTCCCGGCGGGCGAACAGGGCGAGGTCTGCGTCCGCGGTCCGCAGGTGATGACCGGGTACCGCCATCGCCAGGAGGAGACGGCGGCGGCGCTCGTCGACGGCTGGCTGCACACGGGCGACGTCGGCGTGCTCGACGAGGACGGCTATCTGTCCATTGTGGATCGCAAGAAGGACATGCTGCTGTACAAGGGATACAACGTCTTCCCCCGCGAACTCGAAGAACTGCTCGCCGCGCATCCCGGTGTCGTCACGGCGGCCGTCGTGGGACGGCCGCGGGACGACGTCGGCGAGCTGCCGGTGGCGTTCGTGGTGAAGGCACCCGGCGACGGCCTCGACGCCGACTCGCTGCTCGACGCGGTGAACGCCCAGGTGCTGCCCTACAAACGGCTGCGGGAGCTGTACTTCGTGGACGAGATCCCGGTGTCCGCGGCGGGCAAGGTCCTCAAACGCGAACTCCGCGAGCAGCTCTCCTGACGTACCGCGACAACCTGGGTAGCACTTGTGCTACAGTGGTTCCTATGAGCGTTGTGGGACTACGCGAGCTTCGGCAGCAGGCTTCCGAGCTGGTGCGCCAGGCGGAGGCCGGTGAAGAAGTACTGATCACCGTCTCCGGGCGCCCCAGCGTGCGGCTCGTGCCTGTCGAGCAGCGAACTTGGCGGACCTACGCCGAGGTGTCCGCTCTGTTCCGCGGTCCCGCCGACCCGGACTGGGAGAGCGACCGCGACAAGATCGACCAGGAGCTCCGTGACCCGTGGGCCACGGCGTGAAGGCCGTCCTCGACACCAGTGTCGTGATCGCCACGGACGTGCCTCCGCTGCCGGGCCGGCTGGCCATCAGCGCGGCCACGTTCGCCGAGTTGCAGTTCGGCGTCCTGGTCG
Source organism: Amycolatopsis sp. NPDC058986 (assembly GCF_042741125.1). Lineage (NCBI taxonomy): Bacteria > Bacillati > Actinomycetota > Actinomycetes > Pseudonocardiales > Pseudonocardiaceae > Amycolatopsis > Amycolatopsis sp. NPDC058986. The sequence continues at coordinate 86,681 of NZ_JBHYJW010000031.1, forward strand.
CCGGTAATCCGGCCAGCCGGGCGGCACGGCTTCACCGGTTGAGCGTCCTGCAGCAGGAGTTCCATGCCTTGCCGATCGACGACATGGTCGCCGTCAGCTACGGCCAGATCGCGGCCGCTGTCGTGATGGCGGGTCGCCAGCCCCGGGCCCGCACCATGGATCTCCTCATCGCCGCGACCGCGCACGCCCACGGCGCGCGGCTGTACACGCGCAACGCCAAGGGCTTGTCCGGTCTCGACGAGCTGCTCGAGATCGTCCCCGTCTGAGGGAACGCGCCGCGGTCAGGTCAGCGACCGGCTTTGGCGCGCAGAGCGGCGTCCTTGTCCAGCACCAGCTTTTCGAGATCGGCCTGGAACTTCGCCATCTTCGCCTGGAGTGTCTCGTCCGTGGCGGCCAGGATGCGCACGGCGAGCAGACCGGCGTTGCGCGCGCCGCCGACCGACACCGTCGCGACCGGGACACCGGCGGGCATCTGCACGATCGAGAGCAGGGAATCCATGCCGTCCAGGTACTTCAGCGGCACCGGGACGCCGATCACCGGCAGGACGGTGGCCGAGGCGACCATGCCCGGCAGGTGCGCCGCGCCGCCGGCGCCCGCGATGATCACCTTCAGCCCCCGCGACGCCGCCGACGTCGCGTAGTCCAGCATGCGCTGCGGCGTGCGGTGTGCCGAGTAGACACCGACCTCGTACTCGACGCCGAACTCGTCGAGCGCGGTCCCGGCGGCCTCCAGCACCGGCCAGTCCGAGTCGCTGCCCATGATCACGCCCACCTGCGGCGCCATAATCCCTACCTCTCAGTGGATCTCGTGGCCGTCGAGCCAGACGGCGTGGGACAGCCAGTGCGCGGCGAGCAGCGCCTGGTCGCGCAGCGTCTCCATGTCCTCGCCCAGCATGTTGACGTGCCCGAGCTTGCGCCCCGGCCGCTCCTCCTTGCCGTAGAGGTGCACCTTGACATCGGGGAAGCGCGCGAACAGATGGTGCAGCCGCTCGTCCGGACCCATCTCGGGCGCGGTCTCGGCACCGAGCACGTTGGCCATCACGCACGCGGGGGCGAGCAGGTCGGTGCGGCCGAGCGGATAGTCGAGCACGGCCCGCAGGTGCTGCTCGAACTGCGAGGTCCGTGCGCCGTCCATCGTCCAGTGCCCGGAGTTGTGCGGGCGCATCGCGAGTTCGTTGACGAGCAGCCCGCCGTCGGTCTCGAACAGCTCGACCGCGAGCAGCCCGGTGACCTTCAACGTCGCGGCGATGCGCAGCGCGAGATCCTGCGCCTCCTGGACGCGCGCGGGGCTCAGCCCTGGCGCCGGGGCCAGCACCTCGGTGTTGATCCCGGCGGACTGCACGGTCTCCACCACCGGGTAGGCGGCCCCCTGCCCGAACGGCGAACGCGCGACCAGCGCGGACAACTCGCGCCGCATGGTCACCTTCTCCTCGACCAGCAGCGGTGTCCCGGCCGCGAGCAGCTCCGGGACGACCTCGCGCGCCTGCTGCGCGGTGTCGAGCATCCAGACACCCTTGCCGTCGTATCCGCCGCGCGCGGCCTTGAGCACCACCGGCCACGCGTGTGCCTTCCCGAAGGCCACCACGTCGTCCACAGTGGACACCTCGGCGAAGGCGGGGCCCGGGACGTCGAGACCGGCCATCAGCTCGCGCATCACGAGCTTGTTCTGCGCGACGCCGAGCGCGTCCGGCGCCGGCCGCAGGACGAAGCCCTCCATCGCCAGCGTCAGCAGGTGCTCACCGGGCACGTGCTCGTGGTCGAACGTGACGACGTCGACTTCCTTCGCGAACGCGCGCAACGCGTCGAGGTCGGTGTGGTGGCCCTGCACAACCTCGCCCGCGACGAGACCGGCGGACTCGTTCTCGCCCGCGGCGAGCACACGCAGGGACTGGCCGAGGGAGATCGCCGCCTGGTGGGTCATCCGGGCGAGCTGCCCGCCACCCACCATGCCGACGACGGGAAGACCGGTGCGTTTGTCCATAGCGCGCTCAGCCTAACCACCTAGGCCGGCGCGACCCGCGCCGACCTGCGGCGCGTGAGCCGCAGCTCACGAGCGGCGAGGCCGAGGATCCCGGCGGCCGCCGCCAGCACGTACAGGTTGCCCAGCACCGCCATGCCGAGGCCCCAGCGGAACTCGGTGTCGCCGCCGTTGGGCACCAGCATCACGATCTGGGAGGCGAACAGGACGAACACCGCGCCCGCGGCGATCCGGCGGCCCTTGACCAGCAGCAGCACGATCAGCGGGACCGCCCACACCCAGTGGTGCGACCACGAAACGGGCGAGAACAGCAGCCCATAGAACGCCGTGACCAGCAGCGCCGCCGCCTCCTCGCCACGACGGTGGAGCCGCACGACGAGCCAGATCGCGGGCACGGCGAGCACGGCCGCGATCGCGACGGCCAGGACCAGCGACCACGGCGCCAGCTGCGCGGCCCGGCTGACCATGCCGTTGAGCGACTGGTTGAAGATCCAGTGCACCGAGCCGATCCGGCTCGGATCGGTGGCCGAATCCCGCCAGAAGCGCGCGGCGTCGACCGGGATGACGGCGAACATCACCGCCTCCAGCACCACGAACGTGCCCACCGCGCGCAGCCCGTCCTTCCACCGGCCGGTGAAGAACAGGTGCGGGACGAAGACCAGCGGGGTCAGCTTGACCGCCGCCGCCACACCGATCAGCACGCCCGCCCAGCGCCAGCCCGAGGTACGTTTTCCCGCCGAGGGCGCATCAGCACAGCCTCGTGCCGAGAGGACCAGCACGTCGAGCACCACGAGCGCCATCAGTATCAAGTTGATCTGGCCGAGGAACAGCGTCTTCCACACCGGTTCCAGTACCAGAACGGAGGCCGTTCCCACCGGCAGCGCCCACGCCACGCGTGTCCACCCCGATGGCGACAGAACCACCGCGATGACGACGATAAGACCGACCACCGACAAACACCCGACCACGCCCCACAGCAGCCCGGTCGGCACGAGCGCGAACGGCAGGAACAGCAGCGCCGCCGCCGGCGTGTAGGTGAACGGCAGCCGCACCCAGTCCGGCAGCGTGGTCAGGACGTCGCGCGTGTAGATCGGTTCGCCCTTGAGCAGGGCCATCGCGCCCGCCCGGTAGACGGCGCTGTCCGCGCCCAGCCGCCAGTGCGCCAGCCACGCGACGACGCCGAGAGCGAGGACGGCGACCGCGAGTACCCCGGCGAGAATCCAGCCGGTGCGTGCGTCAGCCCCGGGTGGCTTCGGCATGGACGTCTTCGGCTTTGCGGCGGGCCCGTCGCTGCAGGCCCCAGCGCAACGCGAGCGCGGCGGCCAGCACCACCGGCATCAGGATGTACGCGCTGCCGAGGATGTTCTGCCACACCGTCCAGTGCAGCTCGACGTTCCGGCCGTTCGGCAGGATCAGCAGCACGCAGCTGACGAACACGAAGATCGCCAGGAACGTGCCGAGCCAGCGTTTCCACGCTGTCGCCGGGGTGGTCTTCGGCAGGCGGGAGACCAGCAGCACGATCAGCGGCGCCACCCAGACCCAGTGGTGGGTCCACGAGATCGGCGAGATCAGCAGGATCCAGAACGCGGTGACCAACAGGGAGGCGAGCGTCTGGCCCCTGCGGTGGAAACGCATGACCAGCCACAGCGCCGGGATCAGGAGCAGGAACCCGATGGCCAGCGCGACGTTCGACGCCCATGGCGCGAGGTCGGTGGCGCGGTTCATCAACGCGTTCAGGGACTGGTTGCCCGCCCAGTGCACCGGGCCGATGCGACCGGTGTCGGGCAGCGTCTGCGTCCAGTACTTGGCCGCGTCGTGCGGGTTGATCAGGAACATCGCGCCCTGCAGGAGCACGAAGGTCACGAATCCCCGGATGGCGTCCTTGCGGCGGCCGGTGATGAACAGGTGACCGAGGAACACGATCGGCGTCAGCTTGATCGCGGCCGCGACGCCGACCAGCACGCCACCCCACCGGCTGCCGCGCGCGCCGATGACCAGCACGTCCAGCATGACCAGCGCCATCAGGACGATGTTGATCTGGCCGAGGAAGATCGTCCGCCACACCGGCTCGAGGCCGAGGAAGACCAGGGAGAACACGATCGTCGAGCGGGCGGGCGAGGCCCACCAGCGCGGGCCGTCTTCGGCGGGGCGCGGCAGGGCGCCGATCGCGATCCGCACGCACAGCGCGAGACACAGCAGCGTGACGACGGTGAGCAGGCCCCAGGAGAGCTGCACCGGGAACCACGCGAGCGGGACGAACAGCGCCGCCGCCGCCGGTGGATAGGTGAACGGCAGCAGCGCCCACGACGGCTCCGGGAGGAGCGTGTTGGCGTCGTAGAGCGAATCCCCGTGCAGCAGGGTGAGCGCACCGGCACGGTAGACGGCGCTGTCGACGCCGAGGTGCCAGTCGTGCGTGGCCCCCCAGATGGCGTACGCCATGGCCGCCAGCGGCACCACCGCCAGGATCAGGATCGACCGCGGACGGACGGACAGGCGCGCGAGCGAGATTCGCAGGGCCAGACGAGGCTGGGAAGCCTTCGCCGGAACTTCGCCGTCTGTGGCGGAGGATACGGTCCTGGTCACCTCATCAGGAAATCATGAGTGCGATTCCCCGGGTCGAGAAGGGTACTGGCGGGAGCGGGGGACCTTTGCTACCGCTCGTTAGTTCCGCTCAACAACAATAGCAAAGGTCCCTTGCTCCTCTTCCGTCCGAAAATGGGCTGTGAGCTGGGGAGATGTGCGGCTGGCCGAGGGCCGGCATGTCCCGGATGCGCCGTTCACGACGCTCGACGTCCTGAATGGCGCATTCACGACGTCGAGCCTGGATCCACCGGCGGGGCTGGCGCCACGCTTTGTCGCGAACGGAGCGTTCGCGACGACCAAGGCCGCCAGCCGCCGGTGAAGCCAGGTTGACTGTCCCGAATTGGCGACGCGAAGAGCCGTGAGAAGAGAGCGGGCCGCGGGGGCCGCACCGAGGAACCCTCTGCTTCCCTCGGGGCGGCCCCCACGGGTCCGTTCGCCCATCCCGGGCCGGGCCGAGTTCAGGCCCGGGACAGACCGGCCAGTACGTCACAGGCGAGCTCGTGGGTCGCGGGCAGCCGGACGGCGCTGATCCGCGGGCTGCCGACCTCGGCGAGCTGCGCGTCCACCGAGAGCCGTTCGTGCACCGCCCGCCGCAGCGCGACCCCGCGCGAAGCGAGGCGGTCGTCGCGCGGCACCAGTGCCGCCACGACCGACGGTCCCAGCGAGGCAACGCTTTCTCCGCCGTCGAACACGGTCCGCAGCGCGTCGGCGGCGAGGATCATCCCGGTCAGCCGTGGCCAGCCGTCGACCGTGCTGAAGTCCAGTTCGACCACGAGCAGCACGAAGTCCTCGGCCACCGCGCGTTCCTCGCGCTCCGCTCTGCGGTACACCTCGGCGAGCCGGGTGCGCAGGTACGCGGCGGTTGGCAGACCGGTCAGCGGGTCGGTGACCTCGGTGTGCACGAGCTGGTCCGTCGCGACGTCCGCCCAGGCCAAGGCCGTCAGGCGGAGCAACCGCGCAGGGGTGGCGTCCACATCCGGAGCGACGAATCCGTCCACGACCGCGGGATCGGCGGAGCCGGCGAGCACGGCGTGCAGCGCCGCGAGGTCGGTCAGCGTCTCCGCAAGCCCGGCACCGGCGGCCGCACGGGCGCGGCCGAGCCCGGCCAGCGCGCGTTCCGCCGCCTCGCTGCCCACTGCGGGCTTCCCCTGTCTCACCACCGCGGCACACACCGCGTCGACCTCGGGCAGTCCCCAGTCGCTGGGGAACCGCCAGCCCGAAGCCAGGCTCGCGGTTCGCCACCGTGCTCGCAGCGCGCGCAGGGTCCGGTCCCGGTCGAACCGGTTCCGCGCCTCCTGCGAGTCCGTCACCCCGGACAGCGCCCCGGTCGCCGGCAGGTCCACTGGCCACCGCTCCTCTCGTCCGGTTCGGAGCGATCTTGTCGCGCTCCGAACAGGGGACGCGCCAGGCCCGGGTCCGTGACGGCGTTCCGGCGGGTTTTGTTGACCAAGGGCGCGGCGAGCCCGGGTGAACATATTGCGCTCTCCGGGTCAACACGCCGACCGCGAGGTGACGCGTGTCGCAGCTTCCGTCACACTTGTGCCGCGCAAGAGTCAAGGTAGGTATTGGCGGCCCGTCAGGCGGCCACCACCACCCGCAGAGGAGTCCCGTGTCCACCGTTCCCGCCGATCTCAGCGGTAAGAGCGACGCCGAGCTGATCGCCGAGGTCCGTGCCGGGCAGATCGCCTCCTACGGGCCGCTGTACGAGCGGCACACGGCCGCCGCGCACAACCTCGCCCGTCAGCTCGCGCGCTCCAGCTCCGAGGCCGACGACCTCGTCTCCGAGGCGTTCGCGAAGGTGCTGGACACGCTGCGCGCCGGCAAGGGACCCGAGACCGCGTTCCGCGCGTATCTGCTGACCGCGCTGCGCCACACCGCCTACGACAAGACCCGCAAGGACAAGCGCGTCGACCTCAACGAGGACATGACCGACGTCGGCGGCGCGGTCGGCGAGGCGCTGACCGTCCCGTTCTCCGACACCGCCGTCGCGGGGCTCGAGCGCACCATGGCCGCCAAGGCCTTCGCGCGGCTGCCCGAACGCTGGCAGGCCGTGCTCTGGCACACCGAGATCGAGCAGCAGAGCCCCGCCGAGGTCGCCCCGCTGCTGGGCCTGACCGCGAACGGCGTCTCGGCGCTCGCCTACCGCGCCCGCGAGGGTCTCCGCCAGGCCTATCTGCAGGTCCACCTGCAGGAGAACGGCGCGGAACGCTGCCGCGCCACCGCCGACCGGCTCGGTGCGTGGACCCGCGACGGACTGTCCAAACGCGAACGCAGCCAGGTCGAGAATCACCTGGACGAATGCGAGAAATGCCGCGCGCTCGCCGCCGAGCTCGCCGACATCAACGGCGGTCTGCGCGCGATCATCGCCCCGATCGTCCTCGGTGGCGCCGCGCTCGGCTACCTCGCCACGATCGGCGCGGCCAAGGCGAGCGCCACCACCGCGGCGGTCACCGGAGCGGCCGCCGCGGGAGCGACCGCGGGCGGAGCCAAGGCCGGTGCGGCGGCGGGCGCCGCGGCGGGCGGGCCACGGCAGTTCGCCGGTGTCGCCGCGTCCGGGACGGCCATCGCGGCGGCCGTCGTCGTCGCGCTCGTCGCCGGTGGCGGTACCCAGGACATCCCGGCGGCCGCCCAGGTCCCGCCGCCCGCGGCGCAACCCGCGCCGCAGCAGCCACCGCCGCAGCAGCCACCGGCCCAGCCGCCCGCTCAGCAGCAGCCACCGCCCGCGCCCCCGGCACCGCCGCCCGCGGCGCCCGCCCCGCCCGCGGTCCAGCCGCCGAACCCGGCCGCGCCGCCGGGGTCGCAGCCGCCGCCGACCACACCGCCCTCGCTCCCGAAACCGAACGTGTCCGCGACGACGCCGCCCGAGGGCGTCGTGCTGCAGCCGGGCGGCAAGCCCGCCAACCTGCCCATCACGGTGCGCAACGACGGCGCCGGCCCGTCCGACCCAGTGGTCGCCACGCTGAGGCTGCCGCCGGGGGTGCACGCGGTGCCCGCGGGGGGCGGCGGCGCCCCCGGCGCGAGCGGCTTCGCCATGGCCGCGCCCGAAACGATCAACGTCAACTGTCCCGGCGGGGACGGCACTGTCACCTGCCGGACCGGGACCGGCCTGCAGCCGGGCCAGTCCGCGGTCCTGATGTTCCTGCTGAAGGCCGACGACACCGCCAAACCCGGCAGCACGGTCGAGGGTTCGGTCACCGCGGGCGCTCAGGTCCATGTCGACCTGCGCGTGAACGTCGCGGTCAAGCCGCCGCCGGACGCGGTGACGCTGGAGGCCGAGAGCGACTGGCTGTCGGAACTCCCGTGGTGGCAGAAGCCGCGCATCTACGTCCGGGTGCACAACACCGGGCAGACGACCAAACCGGTCACCGTGACCTTCGACCATCCGCTGTCGAGCTGGTGGAGCCTGCGCGGTTTCCCATGCCGGCCGACCGCCGGTGGCGCGACCTGCACGACCACCGGCGCGCTCGCCCCTGGCCAGCACGTCAACCTGTGGGTCCAGCTGCGCGGGCGCCCGCCCGCGGGGCACCCGGTGACCGTCGGCGCCACACTGGGGACGGCCTCGGCGAAACCGGTCCCGGTGTACTTCGACTGGTGCCCGCCGGGGCAGCTCGCGCCGACGCCGCCGACATCGTCCACCGGGACAAGCGCCACGACGAGCCCCGGCAAGAGCACGCCGAAGAAGTCGCCGGGCCACACCGGCGTCCCGCCGGTGACGACGTCCGAAACGCCGCAGCCGAAGCAGTCTTCGGCACCGGCGACCACGAGCGCGCCGCCCCAGCCGGGCACTTCCACCACGCCGATCGGCCCGAGCCACCCTGGGAAGCATTTCGGCCTGCCGACGGGGTAGCGTCCGCGCGGTGCGGGAATTGCTGGGCAGGCACCGCGAGCTGATCCGGTTCGCGGTGGTCGGCGGGATGAGTTTCGTGATCACGCTGGCGGTGAACTACGGCCTGAAGTTCACCGTGCTGCGGGCGAATCCGCTGACGGCGCTGATCCTCGCGACGCTGGTGGCGACGATCTTCTCCTACGTCGCCAACCGCGAATGGTCCTTCCGCACCCGCGGCGGCCACGAACGGACGCACGAGGCGGCCCTGTTCTTCCTGTACAGCGGCATCGCGCTGGGCCTGAACTCGGTTCCGCTTGCCGTGTCCCGCTACGTGCTCCAGCTGCAGGTGCCGCACGTGACGTTCGCCGCGCAGGAAATCGCCGACTTCGTCAGCGGGATCGTGCTAGGGACGCTGCTGGGCACGGTCTTCCGCTGGTGGGCCTTCAAGAAATGGGTGTTCCCCGCCGAGGATGTCCGGCCACAGCGGAGGTCCGGGAACGACCCCGAGGATCCGGACATTCGCGACAGGATGGCCGCCTGAGCCATCGGCCCTGGTCAGCCTCTCCTAAACTGCGGAGGTGACCGTCGTCGAAACCGTGCTCAGCCGCACGCCCGAACCCCTGCGCTCGGTGCTGATCAAGCACCGGGAACTGCTCAAGTTCGCGATCGTGGGCGGCACGACCTTTCTGGTCGACAACGGCGTCTGGTACCTGCTGAAACTGAGCGTGCTGGAATCGAAGCCGACGACGGCGAAGGCGATCGCGATCATCGTGGCGACGATCGTGTCGTACATCCTCAACCGCGAGTGGTCCTTCCGGACCCGCGGCGGCCGGGAACGCACCCACGAGGCCGCGCTGTTCTTCGTGATCAGCGGCGTCGCCGTGGTGGTGAACCTGATCCCGCTCTACGCGTCGCGGTACGTGTTCCACCTGGAGACACCGCACGTGTCGAGGCTGGTCCAGGAGATCGCGGACTTCGCGAGCGGGTCGATCATCGGCATGCTGCTCGCGATGGTGTTCCGGTTCTGGGGCTTCAAGAAGTGGGTGTTCCCGGACGAGCTGGGCCAGCGGCGCCGCGACGGCGACCAGGTCACCCGCCTCCCCCGCTGACCGCTCCGCCCGGCTCGCGATAGCAAAGGTCCCTCGCTCCGCCCGGGCTCCTGCGCCCCAATGCGGTTTCTCGGTGCGGGCGGGCCTGGCGGGGTGAAAGTGCGGTGGCGCCAGTGTCCCGAAAGCTCCGTTCGGGACGATGAACGTCCCGAACGGAGCGTTCGCGACAAGCAAGACCACCGCACGCCCCCCATCGCAACGACAACCCCGCGAACACCACTCACCCCACCGACCACGCACCCCAGCCCCACCGAATGCCGTGAAGGCCTCCTTCACAGCGCTGAGCGCCGGTAAGGGGGCCTTCAGGGCACGTCGCGAATGGCGCATTGCCGACGTTCAACGCCGCGAATGTCCCATTCCCGGCATCGCCCCGGCCCGCGCCGGTGTCCCGAACGGCGCGTTGGCGACGATGAGCGTCCCCAACGACGCGTTCGCGACACGAGCACCCCGCCCTCCAGCGAAAAGAACTTGTCTACGGACATGTAGTTGTCTAGAGTCATGAACTGTCAGTTGTCCGGCACGTAAGGACGCCGGCCGGGGTCGACCGGCCGAGCGGGACGAATCCGAGGTGGTTTCCGAGCGCGAAGAGGACCGCACCCCAGCGCGGGTGACGGTTGGAACCTTTTCCCGTCTCGACGGGGCGCACCGAGCTGCGCCCGGACCGCACGTCCCTTCCCTACGCATTGGACCTCCCTTGACCACGCTTTCCGTGGCGCCTCCGCGCGCCCGCATTCCCCTTGCCCTCACAGGCCTTTTCCTCGCCGTCTTCCTCGGCATGCTGGACGCGCAGGCGGTTTCGACCGCTCTGCCGGGGATCGCCGCCGAATTCGGCGGCACCGGCTCGTTCGCCTGGGTCACCACGGCCTATCTGCTCGCGGGCAGTGTCACCGCGCCGGTGTACGGCAAGCTCGGTGACCTCTTCGGCCGCAAACGCGTTCTGCTCGTCGCACTCGTCCTCTTCCTCGCCGGGTCGCTCGCTTGCGGGCTCGCCGGCAGCGCGACCACGCTCATCGCCGCCCGGGTACTCCAGGGCGCCGGCTCCGGCGGCCTCTTCGTCTCGGTGGGCGCCACCATCGGCGAACTCTTCCCACCGCGCGAAGGCGCGAAGTACTTCGGGTGGTTCTCGGTGTGCTTCGCGGTCGCGTCGCTGGCCGGTCCGGTCGCCGGCGGCCTGCTCACCGAACTCGTCGGCTGGCGGTGGATCTTCCTGATCAACCTGCCGATCGGCGGGTTCGCCCTGCTGGCCGTGGCGACGTTCCTCCAGCTGCCGAAGCGACGTCGCGACTCGCCGTTCGACATCGCGGGCGTGCTCCTGCTGGGCGGCGCCATCACCGGCCTCACCCTGCTGACGCCGTGGTCGGTCCCGCTCGGCGTGGTGCTGGCGATCGCCTTCGTCCTGGCCGAGCGCCGCGCGACCGCGCCGGTACTGCCGCTCCGCCTGTTCGCCGACCGCACCTTCACGCTGTCCACCGCGCTGAGCCTGCTGGCCGGGTTCGCCTTCCTCGGCTCGGTCAACTACCTCGCGGTGTTCCTCCAGAAGGTGGCCGGGGCCGATCCGGCGACGGCCGGATTGCTGCTGGTCCCGATGACGCTCGCGGTCGCGGTCTCGTCCGTCGTCTCCGGACGGCTCATCAGCCGCACCGGCCGCTATCGCTGGGCGCCGATCACGAGCATGGCGCTCGGCCTGCTCGCGGTCCTCGCGATGACCACGCTCGACGAGCACAGCACGATGCCGGTCGTCATCGGCTGCCTCACGGTGTTCGGGCTCGCCGCCGGGCTGAACATCCAGGTGCTCTCGCTCGCCGCGCAGAACACGGCCGCGCGGGAGGACCTCGGCGCGGTCTCGGCGACCGTCGCGTTGTTCCGTTCGCTCGGCTCCGCACTCGGCCCGGTCGCGCTCGGCGCGGTGTTCAGCGCCGCGCTGGGCACCGGGCACTACGCCGCCGCGACCCACGGCGTGTTCCTCGCGATGCTCCCCGCGCTCGCCGCCGGCCTCGTCGCCGCCCTCGCCCTGCCGCGCGTGCAGCTTCGCTCGAAGCACTGAATTTTCGTTATCCAGTAAGGAGAAATCTCATGATTCTGGTTCTCGGTGCCACCGGAAAGGTCGGCCGCGAACTCGTTCCCGCTCTCCTCGACACCGGCGCCACCGTCCGGGCACTGACCCGCGACCCGGCGCGCGCACGGATCGACCCGCGCGCCGAGGTCGTCGAGGGCGACCTCGACCGTCCGGCGGAGTTGCCGCGCCTGCTCGACGGCGTCGAGCGGGTCTTCCTGCTGACTCCGGGCCACGGCCCCGGCCGGGAGATCGCCGTCGCCAAGGCCGCGGCCACCGCCGGGGTGACCCACCTGGTCAAGCTTTCGACCAGCTGTGTCCACTTCGGACAGCAGGACGCCATCACCCGAGGTCACGCGGAAGCGGAGCAGGCCGTCCGCGAGGCCGGACCGGCGTGGACGATCCTGCGTCCCGGCGCGTTCATGGACAACCGCTTCGGCTGGCTGTCGTCGGTCCGTGAGCACGACACCGTTTTCGTCACCGAGGGTGACCCGGACTCGGCGCTGATCCACGTCCGCGACATCGCCGCGGTGGCGACACTGGCCTTGACCGGATCGGGCCACGAAGGCCGGGTCCATCCGCTCAGTGGCGGCGTTTCGCTCAGCGCGGAACAGCAGGTCGAGACGCTCTCCACAGCACTGGGCCGCCCGCTGAAGATCGTGCTCGAGACCGTCGAAGAGACCCACGCGCGGATGCTCTCCTACGGCTGGCCCGCCGCGACGATCGACGGGTTCTTCGAGCTCAAACGCGAGTCGAGCGCCCACGAGCACGTCGTCTTCGACACCGTCGAGCGCCTGCTCGGCCGCGCCCCGCTCACCTTCGCCGACTGGGCTCACGAGAACGTCGCAACGTTCCTCGGCGCCTGACAACTCTCTGTACACGCGGAGCAAGGGACCTTTACTATCGCTTAGCGGCAGTAAAGGTCCCTTGCTCCCCCTCCCACTGGGCCGAACGGGTGCTCCCCGCTACGCCGGTGGCACAAAGCACTTGGGCCATCCGCTGTCGCCGCGAGATACTCACCATGTGTTTAATTCGGGCCGGACGGTGTGCGGCGTGGACGGCGAAGAGACAGCCTTCCCGGCGCCGGCCTTTCGAGGTTGATCTTCGACGCCGAAGGAGACCCCATGACCGACCGGCTTCGCGTGATCGTCGTGGACGACCATCCGCTCTTCCGTTTCGGGGTGTGCACGCTGCTCGCCGCCGAGCCGGGGATCGAGGTCGTCGGTGAGGCGTCGAGCGGCGCGCAGGCGGTCAGCGCCGCAGCCGCGCTGCATCCCGATGTCATGGTGATGGACCTGCACCTGCCCGACCTGTCCGGCATCCAGGCGACCCGGCACATCGTGGCCGAATGCCCGGAGGTCGGCGTGCTCATGCTGACGATGGCCGACGAGAGCGAATCGGTGTTCGCCGCGATGCGCGCGGGCGCGCGCGGCTATCTGCTCAAGGACGCCGAGCCCGACGAGATCATCCGCGCGGTGCAGGCGGTCGCCCGGCGCGAAGCCATTTTCGGCCCGGACATCGCCAATCGCGTCCTCGGCTTCTTCAACCAGCCGCTGCCCAGTACGAACCCGGTGTTCCCGGAGCTGACCGGCCGCGAACGCGAGGTCCTCGAACTCATCGCGAGCGGGCACAGCAACGCCTTCATCGCCAGCACCCTGTGCCTGAGCCCGAAGACCGTGCGCAACCACATCTCGAACGTGTTCAGCAAGCTCCACGTCGCCGATCGCGCGGAGGCCATCGTCCGGGCGCGGGACGCCGGCCTCGGGAGTCCTCCCGCCCGCCGCTGATATCCACAGTGGACGGTTCAGCAGAGGTCGGCGTCGTGCACCAGCAGGGCGATCTGGGTGCGGTTGCCCAGGTCGAGCTTGGTCAGGATCCGGGTGATGTGCGCCTTGACCGTGGCCACGCCGACGAACAGCTCGGCGGCGATCTCGGCGTTGGTCCGCCCCCGCCCGACCGCGACGGCGACCTCGTGCTCCCTTGTGGACAGTGCGGCCAGCGCGGCGCGGGCGCGGTCGTACGCGCCCGCTTCGGTGGCCGCGCGGTCCATCAGGCGCCGGGTGACGCGCGGCGAGAGGATCGGATCGCCGGCGGCGACCTTGCGGACGGCGTCGGCGATGTCGGCGGGCGGGGAATCCTTGAGCAGGAATCCGCTCGCCCCCGCGCGCAGTGCCCGCAGCACGTTCTCGTCGGTGTCGAACGTGGTGAGCACGACGACCTCGGGTGGTTCGGCGCGAGCCCGCGTGCGCAGCGTGGCCGCGATCCCGTTGACCCGCGCCATGCGGATGTCCATCAGCACGACGTCGGCGGGATGCGCGTCGAGAACAGCGGGGAGTTCGTCGCCGTCGCCCGCCTCGCCGACCACGGTGATCCCGTCGGCGCCGTCGAGCATCATCGTCAGCCCTGCCCGCACCAGTGCGTCGTCATCCACGACGAGAACCCGGATCATGCGGGCCACGGTAGCCAGGCCGAAAGCCGGAACTCCTCCGGAGTGGCCTGGTGGTCGAGTTCTCCCCCGGCCAGCCGCACCCGCTCGGTCAGGCCGACCAGGCCGGTGCCCGCCCCGGGAATCGCGGGATCGGCCGGGGCGCCGGGCATCGGGTTGGACACGGTGATGACGAGCCGGGCGCCCGGCGAGCCGTCGAGTGCGATCCGCACCGGCTGGCCGGGCGCGTGTTTGCGGGCGTTGGTCAGCGCTTCCTGAACGACGCGATAAGCCGTCCGCCCGGTCGTCCCGGGCAGGGCGGCCGGGTCGGCCACCGCGTCCCGCACCTCGACCGGCGTCCCGACGGACCGGGATTCCTCGACCAGCTCGGGCAGATCGGCCAGCACCGGCACTGGCCGCTCGGCGCCGTCCGCCGCGGTGTCGTCGTCCCGCAGCAGGACGATGACGTCCCGCAGTTCGTTCAGCGCCTGGTGCGCGGTGGCCCGGACGACCCCGGCCGCGTCGGAGAGCCGTTCGGGCGGGATGTCCGGCCGGAACTCCATCGCGCCCGCGTACGTCGCCAGCAGCGACAACCGGTGCGCAAGCACGTCGTGCATTTCCCTGGCGATCCGGGTGCGTTCCGCTGCCCGCGCCTCGGCGACGCGGCGCCCCTGCTCGGCTTCGGCGCGGCGAGCACGTTCCTCCAGTGACGCGATCAGCGCGTGCCGCGCCGCCGCCAACGCGCCCCAGCCGACGAGCGCGGCGTGCCCGACCACGACCAGCACCAGCCACCACACGTAGGCCAGCCCTGGCATCGGCCGCCACACACCGCGTAGCGCGTGCCCCGCGATCCCGGCCAGTGCCACGCCGACGGCGAGTGTGGTCCGGCGGCACCGGGCGGTGTGCAGCAGGCCGACGCTGTATGGCGGTGTCGCGGTCGGCGACACCGCGGACAGCACGACGAGCACCAGCGTGACGGCGGTGGGCCTGCGGTTCAGCAGCGGCAGCAGGGCACAGCCGCCCAGCCCGAGCACGAGGTCGAGCACGAGCCACCGCGGGTCGGTGCCCGACGTGTATTCACCCCACGCCGTCGCCATGACGCAGCCGCCCATCACCAGGGCGGGCAGGGTCATCCGCCGCTCGCAGGTCAGTCCCTCGTGCACCGCCCGAGCGTACGACCGGCCCGGGAGCGGTGACAGCGACCAAAGTCGACATCGGCCCCGACCGGAGGAGGCCCCGCCGCGACCACGCGGCCGATGCGCCGGGACGTCCGGGCGGCGAGGCTTCCGCCATGACCACGAACCTGGGGGCTGGTCCCGACGCGATGCGGTCCACGCTGCTCGGCCCGTTACGGGGCACCGTCCTCGAACTCGGCCCGGGCAGGGGCGTCAACCTGCCGTTCTACGCGCCGCAGGTGCGCTGGATCGGGATCGAGCCGGACGCGGGCAACCGCGAGCGGACGCGGCGTGCGGCCGAACGGCTCGGCCGCCGCGCCCTCGTGCTGCCGGGGCGCGGCGAACGGATCGAACTGCCCGACGGGTTCGCCGACGCCACCGTCGCGACGTTCGTGCTCTGCTCGGTCGACGATCCCGACGCCGTGCTCGCGCAGCTGCACCGGGTCCTGCGGCCCGGCGGGAAGTACGTCTTCGGCGAACACGTCGCCGCGTCGCCGGGCTCCTGGGTCCGTCGCGGCCAGGACGTCTGGGCGCTGTTCACGAGACGCTTCAGCTCGTGCCGTCCGAACCGGGACAGCGAAGCCGCCATCGCACGCGCGGGCTTCGACGTCGTCGAGTCGCGCCACTACACCCTTCCCGGCCCGTTGGGCGTTCCCGTTCCGCACATCGCGGGCACCGCTGTCCGTTCCTGAGCCACGACAAGGAGAGAAACCCATGAGGCATTCGCTATCCACAAAGGACAGTGTCGAAATCCCGGCCGAGGGCACCTATCGCATCGACCCGGAGCGCTCGGCGATCTCGTTCGGCACCCGGCACATCTTCGGCCTCTTCGCCGCACACGGCATGTTCTCGCTGCACGAGGGCTTCATCCGGGTGGCCGATCCCGTCACGGAATCCTCGGCGTGGGCGAAGATCCCGGCGATGAGCTTCGACACCGGCAACCCCGCACGGGACCGCACTGTCCGATCAGGACAGTACCTCGACGCCGGGAAGTATCCCGACATCACGTTCGCCTCCACCCGGCTCGCGCGGACCGAGGAGGGCTGGGTCCTGCACGGCTCGCTCACGGTGCGCGGGAAGTCGAGCGGGCTCGAACTGCGCGTCGAATCCGCACGGACAGCGGACTCCCGGCTGACCCTCCGGGCCACCAGCCGTGTCGACCGCTATGCGTTCGGTGTCACCAAGATGAAGGGCATGACCGGACGGTACCTGACGTTCCGGCTGGACCTCACGGCCGATCGGGCTTGACGCATTCCCATATCGGCATATGATTGCTCTCGTGGCACGAGCAGCGACGACGGCGGACGCGTTCAACGCGGTGGCCGAACCCCGGCGGCGGGAAATCCTGGACGTTCTCGCGACTGGCGAACTCCCGGTGAACGACCTGGTGCGCCTGCTCGGGCTCACCCAGCCGCAGGTGTCGAAGCATCTGCGGGTGCTGCGCGAGGTGGGAGCGGTCGACGTACGCGACGAAGGACGACAGCGGTTGTACCGGCTGAACGGGCGTGCCCTCAAACCCATCCACGACTGGGTGAAGAAGTACGAACGGTCCTGGTCGGAGCGGTTCGATCGACTGGACGCCGTACTGGAGGAACTCAAGGACGAGGAGAGCTGAAATGCCGGAGACGACAAGCAAGAAGGCGAAGATCACCCTGCCCTCGGACGAGCAGATTCTGATCACGCGGGAGTTCGACGCGCCGAAGCATCTGGTCTATCGCGCGTATACGACACCGGAACTGGTGCGGCGGTGGTGGAGTGGGCACCGCGGCACGATGACCGACGTCGAGATCGATCTGCGGGTCGGTGGCCGCTGGCGGTACGTCATTACGGCGAACGGCGGATTTCAGGTCGCTTTCCACGGCGAGTACCGGGAAATCGTGCCGGACGAGCGGCTCGTCATGACCGAGGTCTTCGAACAGCCGGGCACCGAAGTGTCCGATGTGGACGCTTCGGACGACGCGGGCGCGCCGGTGACCACGGTCACCTTCGCCGAAGTGGACGGCCGCACGACGTTGTCGATCCTGGTGCAGACGTCGGGCAAGGAACTGCGTGACACGATCCTCGGCTCCGGGATGGAGATCGGCATGCAGGAACAGATGAACGTCCTGGAGGAGATTGCGATCTCGCTCGGTGCGGAGTGAGCGCCCGTGCGGTGGTCTTGGATGTCGCGAATGGCACATTGCGGACGTTCAACGTCGCCAATGTCCCATTCGCGACACCACCCCGGGCCTTTGTCTTTCAGCCCTGGGTGATGTTGACCATCCAGGTGATGCCGAAACGATCCACGCACATGCCGAATTCGTCGCCCCAGGCCTGTTTTTCCATCGGCACGGCGACATTGCCGCCCTCGGAAAGCTTTTCCCAGTACCCCCGCAGTTCGTCGGCGTCGTCCCCGCTCACGCTCACGGAAATGCTGCTGCCGCTGCCGCGTTCCATGCCCGGCACGGTGTCGGCGGCCATGAGCGTGAACCCGCTGGGCGTTTTCAGCAGGGCGTGCATGATCTTGTCCGCGTTTTCCTGATTACCGAAGTCACCGAAAGTGTTCAACGTCAGGTCACCGCCGAACACGGTCTTGTAGAATTCCATCGCTTGGCGCGCGTTGTCGGTGAAACCGAGGTAGGGGTTCAATGTGGAGGCCACCGGATGCTCCTTGCTGAGGACGGTAGGGCTCGTGACGGTAGAGCATCGTCGCAGATCAACGCGAGCGTCGCCAGCCCCGGTCACCCACGCGGTGGGGCCACGGGAGGCAGTTGGCGGCCCGTCGGTGATTTTCGTACCCGCGTAAGCGACAAACCCAGCGGAGAATGTCACGCCGGGACGGTCCGGATCAGCGGAAAATGCGCGCGATGTCCAGCCACTTCCGCGCGTCCTCACCGACCGCCGTCAGGTCGGCCTCGGCTCGGGTCCTGCGCTGGGTGACGCGCAGGCAGAAGTCGAGGGCGCTGCCCCGGACCCGCTGCCCTGCCTCTTCCGGGCCCCATGCCCAGGTCTGACCGTCGGGAGCGGCCAGCTCGACACGAAACGGCTCGGCCGGAACGGGCAAGTGGGCGGTGTGGAACGAAAGTTCTTTTCCCAGCACTCCCAAGGAAGCGATGTGCCGGAGCCTGCTCGTCGGCGGGTGCGCGACGCCGAGTGTGTCGAAAATGTCCTGCCCGTGAGCCCACGTTTCCATCAGGCGAAGCGGAACCATCAGTGCCGCCGTCAACTCCGAGCCGTACCACGGAAACGCCTGATCCAGCGGAATGTCGCGGAGCGCCACCGCCACCTCGGCCCGGCCGGAGCGCCATTCCTCCAGCAGTACCGATCGCGGTTTCGCCGCTCCCGCGGCGGCGTCGAGGTCAGCGTGCCCGCTGCCCGCGGCTTCCGCCTGCGCCAGCACGGCGCCGAACGCCTCCGGGGTCCGGATGGCGATGAGCACGTTCGCGTCGGTCACGGCGAGATGAGCGATCTGATGGGCGATCGTCCAGCCCGCCGCCGGCGTGGGCAGCGACCAGTCCGCCTGCGCCGACACCAGGGCGTCGAGTTCGTTCCCTTCGGCCACCAAGCCGGGCAACGCGATGTCACGCTCCACATCGGACAGATCGAGGCCGTAGTCCAGCATCGGTGTCACCTTCGCGTTGACGGCAACGGGTTTGTCCCGTTTGGACGGTAGGAGACCGCCCGTCGTCACGCTACCGAAGGTCGCTCCCGGCAAACCGGAATCTGCCCTTTCGATCCCCTGCCGGTACCCGGCTAGGGCGTGTCTGACAAATATTCTGGTTGTTTGTTGGGATGCTGTTGGTCGTGTCGCGGTTTCAGTTGCTTTCGGATGCTCAGTGGGCGTTGAT